>CALYRM010000093.1 GCA_945482995.1 uncultured Clostridia bacterium
AGGACCTTTCAATAAACGAAAAGGTCTTTTTTTGTATAAAACAGCGAGAATGGGTTGATAATAGTGTTATGAGAAATAGAAGAAAACAAAAGACTTTTGGTGAAATATATAGGAAAGAGCATGTCGATAAGGAGATAAGAAATTATGATAGATAAACAAGAGTATGCAAAACTTGTAAAAGAAAAATCGCCTAAGTCAAGGGAAATTAAGACCTTGTTCTTTGCTTTTTTGATAGGAGGTTTTATTTGTTGTATTGGTGAAGCCGTCGGAGATATAACAAAGCTAATTATTCCCGAAGTTGGCAAGGTAACCGAGGGACAAATCACAAGTTGTGTAATGATATTTTTGGGATCATTATTGACAGGAATAGGCATTTATGACAAGATAGGCAAGGTCGCCGGCGCAGGCAGTATTGTACCGATAACAGGTTTTGCAAACAGTATCGTTTCTCCCGCAATGGAATATAACCGTGAGGGCGTTGTTTTGGGCGTTATGAGCAGAATGTTTGTCGTTGCAGGACCAATTATCGTAAGCGGTGTTTTAGCGTCAATTTTTGTTGGTTTAGTCTATTGGATTATATCGTTGTTCTAATTATGAAACTTGGAAAACAAACTTATAAATTTGAAAGAAAGCCTATTATAATTTCGGGCTTTGGCGTAGCAGGTCCAAAAGAGGGCGAAGGAAATCTAAAAGATTACTTTGATAAAATATTGGAGGACGATCGACTTGGTGAAAAGTCTTACGAAAAGGCGGAAAGCGAAATGCACTATTTTGCAATATTGAGCGCTATAAAAAAGGCAGGATTAGAGGTTAATCAAATTGATTGTATGATGGCAGGAGATTTACTCAATCAAATTGTTTCGTCGACCTTTTCAGCCCGCGAATTGGAGATTCCTTATTTAGGATTATATAACGCTTGCTCAACGTTTTCGGAATCATTGCTTCTTGCTTCATTCTTGATTTCGAGCGGTAACATGAAGTATATTACTTGTTCGACAAGTAGCCATTTTTCGTCAGCCGAAAGATTATACCGCTATCCGCTTGAACTCGGTACTCAAATGACGCCAACGGCGCAATGGACGGTAACAGGAAGCGGTTGCTGTGTTTTATCGTCATCCGGAGAGGGCGTGGCGATAGATAGCGCAACGATTGGAAAAGTCGTCGATTACGACATAACGGATACCAACAATATGGGGGCGGCAATGGCGCCTGCTTGCGCGGACACTATTAAAACGCACTTACTAGAAACGGGAAGAAACGCCGACTATTATGATGCGATTATTACAGGGGATCTTGGAATATTCGGCAGTCAAATGCTCGAAGAATTATTGCAAAGTGACGGAATCGATATTTCGTCAAGGCATAGGGATTGTGGAAAAATGATATTTAGAGAAAGCCAAAAAGTAAAAATGGGCGGAAGCGGCGCAGGTTGTAGTAGCCTTGTATTCTCAACATACTTTTTAAAGCAATTTGAAGAGGGCGAGATTAAGAAAGCATTATTTTTGCCCACGGGAGCACTGATGAGTAAGGATAGTAGCTTGCAAGGAGAAACAATACCTGCAATATCACATGCAATCAGTTTGATAAAGGAGTAATAATGGATATTTTTTTAAGGTATTTACAAGTATTTGCCGTAGGTGGATTTGTCTGTTTGTTAGGACAATTATTAATAAATCTAACTAAAATGACTTCGGCTAGAATATTGGTTACTTTCTTATTGATTGGTTGCTTGTTGGAAGCAGTCGGAATATTTGAACCCATAGAAAAGTTTGCAGGTGCCGGTATAACCGTGCCAATTATAGGCTTTGGCTCAAACTTAGTTAAGGGCGCATTAAAGGGATTTAGCGAAAAGGGCGTGTTAGGAATCTTGCTCGGTGGATTGCAAGCGGCTTCGGCAGGGGTTTCATCTGCAATTCTATTCGGCTTTTTAATGGCTATAATATTTAAATCCCGAACGAAAACTTAATTAGGAATTAAATCCAAGTAGTCCAAACCATCTTCTGAAGATATGAACGTATCGGGTACTTCTGTTGAAAAAACCATTTCGTTAACTAAAATATAAGTAACAAATTCGGCATTCTCTTCGTTTATAGGTAAAACTATGTCGGCAATGGTCGTTATCTCCAAATACAGCGCATATCTGACGACGTTTATTCCTACTTTTTCGGCAAAGGGTCTAAAATCGCTTTTTACGGTATAGTTTACGTCCATAGGTACGTAGACAGTTCTACCACGATTCGCAAATAAGCGAGAGCCTGTAAATGCTCCCAAATGTAGAATAAGAGACTGCTTGCTTGTTTTTAAATCTTCTTGGCATTTTACAGCGACTTCGTTAGATAATATATTTACTTGTTCAACGTTAATAGAAATACTTGATACAAGCCCCTTTTCGTCCTTAGTTAGTGAAACTAAGGTTTTATTTTTGTTACTTACGACAATTTTGTCGGTTGTCTTGTTTATGGAATCGAAAATATAGCTTTCAACTTGGGAATGGGAGGCTTCGGCATAAACTTGTCTAACATTTTTAATAAAACAAGAAATAAGAATCGCTAAAATACTTAGCAATAAAACTGTAATTACTACTATTTTAATCTTCTTTCCGTTTATAACCATTATAATTATTTTATGTTTAATAATAAGAAAAAGTGCAAGCTGTTGACAAATTTCGTATTATATGTTATTTTATTATATATTAAAATATTTAGGAGCAGTCTATGTTCGATATTATTAAACAAATTGTAGAAAAATGCCGTTTGGCAATTGAAGAAGCAACAGATACAAGTATTCTTGCCGATATCAAAGTAAGATTTTTAGGTAAAAACGGTGAATACACAGGTATTTTGCGTGGTATGAAAAACCTTTCACCCGAAGAAAGGCCATCTTTTGGTAAGTTTGTAAACGAGGGCAGAGCATTCATTGAGCAAAAAATCGCAGAAAAAGAAGCACAATTAAAAGCAGAAGAACAACGCAAAAAACTTGAAAGTGAAACTATTGACGTGACTCTAGATGATGATTCCGCCATCGGTTCAATTCATCCTTTGACATTGGTTAAAGATGAAATCGTAAATATATTTTTAGGCTTGGGCTTTGAAGTTAAAGAAGGTCCCGAAATCGAAACGGATATGTTCAACTTCCAATTGTTGAACGTTCCAAAGGATCACCCTGCAAGAGATATGCAAGATACCTTCTACCTTACAGATAATATTTTGTTAAGAACGCATACGTCCCCCATGCAAGCAAGAGTTATGACAACCGAGAAACCACCGATTAGAATTATTTGTCCGGGCAAGGTTTATCGTTCGGATGATGACGCTACTCATAGTCCGATATTTAATCAAGTTGAAGGCTTGGTTATTGACAAGGGCGTGTCGCTATCTCATTTAAAGGGTTGCTTGGATATGTTTGCAAAGGCTATGTTTGGTAAAGAGACAAAAACTCGTTTCCGTCCTTCATACTTTCCATTTACCGAGCCGAGCGTTGAAGTAGACGTTTCCTGTTCAATGTGCGGTGGTAAAGGTTGCAAACTTTGTAAAGGTACAGGCTGGATTGAAGTGTTAGGCGCAGGCGTCGTTAATCCTGACGTTTTGACAAATTGTGGAATTGACCCCGAAGAATATTCAGGCTTTGCCTTTGGCTTTGGAGTAGATAGAATGGCAATGATTAAATATGGTATTCCGCACATTCGTTTGATGTATGAAAACGACGTTAGAGTATTGAAACAGTATAAATAGGAGAGAATTATGAAAGTTCCTTTCAGTTGGCTTAAAGATTATGTTGATATAGATGTTTCTCCCGAGATTTTAGCCGAAAAAATGGTTAAAGCCGGTTTTGAGGTGGAAGAAATAATTGATTTATCCGCTGCTTGCAAGAAAATCATTGTAGCAAAGATTTTGTCTATTGCTAGTCACCCTGATGCAGACAAACTTATTGTTTGTCAACTCGATTGTGGCGAAACCTACGGTCAAAAACAAATTGTTACCGGCGCTCATAATGTAAAAGTTGGCGATTATGTTCCTGCTTGTATGCACGGCGCAGTATTGCCGAACGGCAAAACAATTACTAAGGGTAAATTACGTGGCGTACTAAGCGAAGGTATGATGTGCGGTGGTAGTGAATTAGATTTGACCTCTGACGATTACGAGGCGGCAGGCGTTGACGGTATCTTTATTTTGGATGATCGTTTTGCTCCCGGCACTGATATAAACGTATATCTCCAAAATAATGACTACGTTTTGGATATAGGCGTTACGGCTAACCGTCCCGACTGTAATAGTATCATCGGCATTGCGAGAGAAGTTGCCGCAGTTTTAAATGTTCCATTCAAAGGCTTGCCTGATGTTAACTTTACCGAAAGCGACGACATAAACAACTTTGTTTCGGTAAAGGTTGAAGCAACTGATTTATGTCCAAGATACATTGCAAAGGCTGTTAAAAATATCAAAATTGCGCGTTCTCCCGAAATCATTAGAAGAAGATTGCGCAAGGTCGGTATTCGTCCTATAAATAATATAGTAGATATTACAAACTACGTTCTTATTGAAATCGGTCAACCAATGCATTCCTTTGACGCGAATAAGATAGGCGGTAAACAAATTATCGTAAGACGTGCAAATGATGGCGAAAAGATCGTTACTTTGGACGAAAAAGAAAATCTTCTCACTCAAGATAACCTTGTAATTTGCGACCAAGACAAACCGGTTGCCTTAGCAGGCGTCATGGGCGGAATTAATTCGGGCATTGCCTCAGACACAACCGACGTTGTATTTGAAGCTGCTTGTTTCAAGAGAGACAACGTAAGAAGAACGTCAAGAAAATTGGGAATTAGAAGTGATAGTTCTGCAAGATTTGAAAAGGGAATTGATTTTCTAAGCCAAGAATTGGCAGTTAAACGTACGTGTCAATTAATATCAGAACAAGGAATCGGCGACATTGTAGGCGGTGTTATTGACACGCTTGGTAAGGTTGAAAATAGAGTATTGACAGTTAGCGTAAAGAAGATTAATGCAATACTAGGTATCACTATTCCGTCAGAAGTAATGGTTGATATTCTTGCTCGTTTAAGTCTAAATCCTATTTTAGATGGCGATAGCATAACCTTAACAATACCGGGATATAGGGAAGATTTAGTCAATGCAAACGATATTGCCGAAGAAGTAATTAGATTCTACGGTTATGATAATATTGAAAGCAAACCATTGGACGGTTTAAGCCAAACCCAAGGTAAAAATACTTTTTCACACGAAACCGAAACGAAAATTCGTAATTTGTTGAGCGGTACCTCGGAATATCACGAATGTGTAAGCTATTCCTTTATTTCTCCATCTTTTGCAAGAAAAATGAGATTGCCTGAGGATGATTATAGAAATAACGTTATCGAGCTGATGAACCCGTTAGGCGAAGAGCTTTCTGTAATGCGTACAACTTTATTCCACTCTATGTTGAACTTGATTGCAGGCAATAATGCAAGAGGAAACAAGAGCTCAAAACTATATGAAATCGGAAAGGTTTATTTGCCTCATTCTCTACCACTTAACGAATTACCCGACGAAAAGCCTGTATTGATGCTAGCGGAGTTTGGTCAAGATAAAAATTTCTATTCAATTAAGAACGCAGTGAGAGCCGTATTGGAAAAACTTAACATTAAGGCTGATTTTACTCCGGCTGTTAAACCATGGTTACACCCGGGAAGAAGTGCGGTTATAACCATTGACGGCGAAGAGCTTGGTTATATCGGTGAAATTCACCCCGACGTACAAAAAGATTACAAGGTTGAATTGACCTATGTTGCGGAACTTTGGTTAGACGTATTGACTAAACACGAGAAATCGCATTTGCCATTCGTTGATTTGCCTAAATATCCTGCAATTACCAGAGATTTAGCTTTTGTAACCGATAAACAAGTAACTGCTCAAACCTTGCTAAATGAAGTTAAGAGATTGGGCGGTAAACTTCTCGAAAATGCATCGATATTTGACGTATATAGTGGTAAAGGAATCGAGCAAGGCAAAAAGAGCGTTGCTATTGCTTTGTCATTTAGGGCTAAGGACAGAACCTTAGTTGATACCGAAGTTAATGCAGTTATCGACAAGATAATTGCAGGTATGCAAAAAAATTTAGGCGCAACTTTACGTTAATGGAATTGCTTGCTCCTGTCGGTACAATAGAAGCTTTGCGCGCTGCGGTTTTTGCCGGAGCCGACGCAGTTTATTTTGGCTTGGGTGAATTAAATGCCCGAGCCAAATCTATTGATTTTGGGAAAGACAACGTTAAGGTTTGGATTGACTTTTGTCATCTTTTTGGAGTAAAGGTTTATATTACCATTAACGTAAATATTTATGATAGCGAACTGAAAGAAGCCCTTGAATTGGTAAAGGTCGCACAAGACAGCAAAGCGGACGCTTTGATTGTTAGCGACTTGGGACTAATTAGAAAGATAAGAGAAAACTACCCTGAAATTTGTATTCACGTCAGTACTCAAACAGGAATAAAAAACAAGTATGCCGCCGAGTTCTATTCTTCCTTAGGTGTAACTAGAGTTGTTCTTGCAAGAGAAGCTTCGATAAAAGATATTCAAAGTATAAAGGGCGTGGAAAAAGAAGTATTTGTTCATGGCGCTCTTTGTGTATCATTTTCGGGGAATTGTTTACTTTCTTCATATATTGGTGGAAAAAGCGGAAATAGAGGTCAATGCCGTCAACCGTGCAGACAATTTTACAAAGCCTTTGATAATGACGGTAAGTTAATAAACGAGGGCTATTTGCTATCCACAAAAGACGTATGTTTGGATTCATATATTGAAGAATTGACTTCTGCCGGCGTAGATTGCTTAAAAATAGAGGGTAGATTAAAAAGTCCTGAATATGTGTTTGCCGTAACAAATTATTATAGAAAGTTACTTGATAAACAAAAGGCTAATAAGAGAGATGTAATAATTGCCTTTAATCGAGGCGGTTTTACCGAGGCTTATTTTAAGTCGAAAAA
>CALYRM010000094.1 GCA_945482995.1 uncultured Clostridia bacterium
ACAAAGAGTGGATGAGATTCTCACGACTCCGTTACACTCCGCTCAGAATGACATTTTTATGAGATCCTCACGACTCCACTGCGTTTCGCTCAGGATGACGGAACAAGGAGTTATTCATCATCTGCAATCGGTGTTTCAGGGCAATCGTTAGAAACCTCGGGGGCGTCGATAGTTGCTTCGACAACTACTGTATTATCTGATTCAGTTGTTTCGGTGGGAACGGTTGGTGCGGAAGCTTTTGCAAAGAGTTGTTTGAAATGCAAGCCTCTACAAACAAAGATTTCTCTTGATATCATTGCACCGGCAAAGGCTAGGCTACCGCCTACTAAAACGTCGGACATATAGTGTGCGCCGGCAACTATTCTAGATAATGCAACTAGTCCTGTGTAGGTTATACAGCAAGCCCATAGAGCGAAACGTGCATTCTTTTTAGCAAACTTTTCATTCAAATACGGCAATGCCAATAGGGTATATACCATACCTGCTGAAAAGGTGTGTCCCGATGGGAACGACTTACAAGCGTCACCTACAAAATCGTATCTTGTTTTTATAAAGGCACCAATCTGGCTACCGTCCGATCCAGCCAAGTCAATCAAATTTCTTTTGCCGTTCATCTCATACCATGGAGTGTACCAATCAAAGTTATTCAAGTAGTTCATTGTTCTGAAACGAACTCTTCCGACCGGTCCTTTTACAAAATGCACAATAGCATAAAATACTGCGGTACAAATGATAGCGTACGTCCACCAAATGTAGCGATCGTTATCTTCTTTTTTAACCTTTTTCCAAAGGGCAATCAATGCCAATGCGGACGGAATGGCAAATGCCATACAAATCAATTGAATATAAAGAGAACCTGCAAGCGACTCAGCATCGTCGATAAGAACGTTTTCAGCACCCTTATTTGTCAATCTTGCGCCGATAAACGCTCCTACGTAAGTAAACGTATCCTTGAAGGTCATAAAGAATCCTACAATTACCATAACAGCGCCGATAAACGCATAAATAAATCTAATCGCTTTATGTTTATTGCTTTTAACGCCGTACCAAAAAGCAATTACGCCTGCTATTGCAATCATTATATACATTGCGCATGAGCCTATTGCTTCAAAGAAAAGCGCAAAGCTCGATGATGAAATGTACTCTCCGTCAAGTAGGCTATCCTTTGTCAATATTTTGCTTATTTGAAGGTCGAAGAATGACGCTACCGTAAGTAAACCTGCAATCACCACAAGGGTGATTGCTAGGGTTAATATTGTTTTTTTCTTATTTGTAAACCTAAGATCTTCAATCATAATACTATCCTTCTACAACGTTGTCGTCAATATGTTCAACTATTTCTTCACCATTTTTTGAGCCTTTTTCATCGCATTGAGCACCCAATTCGTGCATAACACCGATTAAGTAGCTAAGCAAAGAAATAACTGCTGCAAAAATCAAGAATAGCTTTCTTGTTGAGAATAGTCCAACCAACACATACAACAAGCCATTGTTATACAACCAAGCTTGACGCATATAGTCAAGTGTTCCTCTTGCTTCATTACAAGGAATTAAGGACAATTCGCCTGTGTCGAAATTGAGAGAAATTGTAAGATCGGAGCCTAAAACCTTTTCGTTAGACGCCAATGCGCTTAGTGTCGCAAGTGCGTCATTAATGGTAGGCGCATATTCTGTAACAAGTTTTTCTCCTGTTATATTCAAAGGTCCTATGGATATATTGATTTGTCTTATAGTATCCATCGGAAGAGCAAAGCCCATAGGCGTTCCGAGCATATCCAATACGTTCCAATTTGCATAAGCCAATACGCTTGATTTTTCAAGAGCGACATAGTTTGTACCATACCATCTACTTGGTTTGATAGCCGTATCGCCAATCACGTTGTCAACTGTCATTGCAAAGACGTCAATTCCTTCAAGCCAATCAAAAGCAATTTGCTCAACGTATATATCATTCAAAGAATTATAATTTGTTTCTTCTACAACCTCTCCATTTTCAACAGCGGTAAATTTATAACCTGAACCTGTTTGGGTAGCAGTATAAACTCCTACAACTCTATCCAACTTGTATTCGGTACAAACAAGCTTAGTACCATTGTTCTTATCGAAGGTATAAATAAAGCTTGATTCGCCATTTTTAGCGGACAAGAACTGAATTTTTCTATATCCGACGTTGGAATCGAATATTACCAAATAATCGGTTTGGTTGCCGATTTGTTCAAAGTTTCCGGTATAGAATATGTATTTTTGATTAGAACGGATATATTGATAATTTTCACCAATCGTAATAGCGGTTTCGCTGGTGGGGACCTGTCTTGCAGTAAATGTTGCAAGCGGTATCTTTTCGTCCAATCTATTGCCGTTTTCATCGGAAACAGGCTCTCTTTTGTCAAGAAGCAAGTGAACAAGGGCAGGTATAGTCATTCTGTCGTTCTGAGCTAAATCAATAGGCGGTCCAATAAAGGTTGCATAACCGTTTTTGTCTATTGATTCAAACTCAATTCTAATCAATTCCTTGACTTCTTTGTTCGTAATTCCTTCTTTCAAGTATTCGTTTAACGATTTACTCTTTAAATTACCTGCATAATATGCTTTGGTGATAAATTCTTCAAGCAATTCAACATGAACGTCGCCTCTTGCCTGCCAATTATCCGCCAAGTCCTCATATAGAACGGTGTGCGAGGTAGCACTAGCAATCGGGTTCGGAAGCGCAACGTCTATCAAAACCCAAAGTCCCGTCAAACAGCAAACAACGATGATTGCCAATACTATGCCTGTTCTTCTGCCGGGATCGGCGGTTGATGGACGAGGTGTGCCATTTCTATCGGCAGCCTCGATTCTACTTCTTAGCGCCTTACGTCTTTTCTTTTCTTGCGCTGTAAGAATGAAATATGCAATGTAGTAAATCAAAGCCATGACAACGGCTACAATCAAGCCTGCAAATACAGGTACGCCATAGCCGATGCCACCCTTAAACGTATCAATGCTAACGCCTATAAGCGCGGCAATTAAAGCGGGGAAGCCCAAAATATGGAAAATTATTTCAAAGATCTTAAACTTTTTCATTATTTAGAACCTCCTTTTGTGATGATTCTTTCGTTTATAATATCATCTTGTTTTTTAACGAATTGATAGAAAAGAATAATGCTTAACGCAATGATACCTGTGAATACATAGAGATATCTTCTTGCGACCAAGATAGGATATAATTCGGGAATATAGGACAAATCTGCGTCCATTTGATACAACTCGGCAAGAGTGAACGCAAATGATTCTGCAGGGTACCCTTGAGAATCCATTGTAACTGCACCGAGATTGTCTCCAATTAAGATAGAACCGACGTTTGCCCCATGAACCTTAGCATAGTAACGAGCATAAGCAAAGCGTTGAACTTCTTCGCTCGTCAAAATTACGTTGCCGCCAACATCCTTATATTCGCAAGCTAATTCGCCACCTGCATTTGTTGCTTCCTTGATAAAATCGAATACCGGTCTGACTGTCGGCGAATAATAATAGGTCATCTCATCCAATAAATCAAGAACAAATTGTTTTTCAAGCGTCAAAACGCTAGTGGGGCCAGCAGGTCTTAATGGATTTGCATCAGCTCCGACAAATCCGTCCAACAAGCCTGCGATATTGGGAATAGCTGCATTAACGTAAGTTACCAACTCGTCTAAGGTTTTTATTTGAGCCATTTTGTCGATAGGTATATAATCGTTGATTAATCCGTAAGAGATATTGCCAGCGATATTGGCGATATCATAAATAGCTCTTGATAAATAAACGGATACAACAGGCATCATTTCATCGAGTCTGTCCTCTGTGATCATATGAGAATAGGCAGTACCATTTTCACCGTAAGCCTTTTGGTATTCTTCGGAAGATTGATATGCGATATACTCGGGACTTGCCTTAACTTTTTCAATAATTGCTTTATAGTCGGCTTCTAAGTCAATTCCGTTTGATTTAGCCTTTTCGTCAAGTTCGTTATATGTGATAAGAATATCCACTGCGTTTTGTGCGCTGAATATCCAACCATCTGCCAACAAACCATTTGGACTGGTATAACAATTTGTCAAACCTAAGCCCTTTTCGGTTGAGTTTGCAGTAACAGGACTACCGTCTATATTTTCGCTATCAGACCAACAATGTCCTAAATGCTCAATGTGATAAACCGAGGTAAACAATTCTAATCTGCTCTTGAACTTATCCAAAAGAGATTTGTGATCACCGCTAAGCGTAACATACCAGTTAACTTGCTTATTATAATCATCAACAACTACCCCTTGAGAGACATACTTGTCTTCGGAATATTTCTTTTGTGCGTCGGCAATGGTATTTTTGCCATAAAAGTCAATAACTAATGCGCTGCCAATCATAACAACGCAAACGACTAACACCACTGCGATAGTTTTTAGGTTTTGACTCTTTACAAAGCAACCGAATACAATTTGCATTACGGAAGCCAAAAACCAAGGTATTGCCACTATGAGAAGCCCAACATACCAGGTATTCTCAAACAAACCGTAGTGCATAAATTGGCTGGATCCAATAAGCACTACAACCATCATCAATGGGAAGCCTACAAAATATGCCACAGTTTTTAAGACGCTAAACATAGATTGTTTTCTTTTCAATTTGTCCATGGATATTCTCCTTATTAAATTTTTTAATGATATTTTAATTATATACTATTTTATTTATACCGTCAATACCCAATTTAGTTAAAACAATTGATTGTTAAGACAAACTGTCCTTTTGACAATGAATTGCAACCTAACCGATAGTGAGTTGACCGCAAGGCTTTAGCCTTATGCACAAGGTGCAACGCACAATTATTCAACCGACATTTCTGTTGTTCGCGTGTTTCACTACAAGTTTATGCTTATATAATAATGAGAATGTCGAAAAAATGATTAAGCAGTTGACATATCGTCATAATGGAATATATAATAAAAAAATCAAATCGGGATTTTTTAATCTCACGTTTTAAGGAGAAAATATGAAGCATATTGACGTTATCGACATTTTAGACGGGAAATATCCACAAGGTACAGAGGTCGTTGTTTGCGGTTGGGTTAAAACTTGCAGAGATTCAAAGAATATGACGTTCATCGAATTGAACGACGGCACAAGCTTGAAGCACTTGCAACTAGTTAATGACAAGACAAGCGGTGTTGCTATTCCGGTAGGAGCTACCCACTTGGGCGCATCTCTAAAGGTTTGCGGTGTATTGGAGTCTAATCCCAACGGTAACGGATTTGAACTCGCAGTAAAATCGGTAGAAGTTTTGGGAGACTGCGGAGCAGACTATCCGCTTCAAAAGAAATTTCAAAAAATGGAAACTTTGAGAGAGATTCCACAACTCCGTTTGCGTACAAATACGTTTAATGCGGTTTTCCGTGTTAGATCGGTTATGGCAAGAGCTATCCATAGATACTTTGGCGAACGCCATTACGTTTATATCAACACCCCTCTTATAACAGGAAGCGACTGCGAAGGTGCAGGCGAAATGTTTAAAGTTACCACGATTGGTTATTCGGATAAATACAAGAATGAAGAAGAATACTATGCAAACGACTTTTTCGGCAAAAAAGCAGGTTTGTCGGTATCGGGACAATTAGAGGGCGAAGTAGCAGCTACCGCCATGGGTAAGATTTACACGTTCGGACCAAGTTTCCGCGCAGAAAAGAGCAACACCCTTCGCCACGTTGCGGAGTTTTGGCATGTTGAACCCGAGGTTGCATTTGCAGAGCTTCCCGATATAATTGAAATTGCCGAAGAAATGATTAAATATATAGTCAAAGCTGTTATGGACGAATGTCCTGCCGAAATGGATTTCTTTGAGCAAAGATTTGAAAAAGGTTTGAAAGACAAGTTGAACAGCGTTGTCAACAACAAGTTTGACGTAATCGACTACACAACAGCTATTGATATGCTTATAAAATCAGGCGCAGAATTTCAATATCCACTGTATTGGGGCGCAGATTTGCAAACCGAGCATGAAAGATATTTGACAGAGCAAATTTGCAAAAAGCCTGTATTTGTTACAAACTATCCAAAGGAAATCAAATCTTTCTATATGAAACAAAACCCCGATGGTAAAACTGTAGCGGCTACCGACCTATTAGTTCCCGGCGTTGGAGAAATCATTGGTTGCAGCGAAAGAGAATCAGACTATCAAAAACTACTCGATGCAATGAAGGTTCGTAATATGGATATATCCGCATATTCCGATTATCTCGACTTGCGTAAATTCGGTTCTGTTCCACATAGCGGTTTCGGTTTAGGCTTTGAAAGAATGATAATGTACGTAACAGGTATGACGAATATCAGAGACGTTATTCTCTATCCACGCACGGTGGGCAACATCAGATAAAATCTTGTTTTTTGTCATTCTTAAGCGTTAATATTGTCATCCTGAGCCATCCATGTTGTCATCCTGAGCCATCCATGTTGTCATCCTGAGCCACACAAATCGTCATTCTTAAGCGTTGTTCGAGGGTGAATTGACAGCTCCGCTGTCATCCCGAGCATCGTCGAGGGACCTATCCACAATGTCATCCTGAGCGGAACGCAGTGAAGTCGTGAGGATCTCATCCTTATTACGTCATCCTGAGCGGAGTGCAATGGAGTCGTGAGAATCTCATCCACTCTTTGTTGGAACAAAGAATGAAATCTGCCTTGATTGGCAGATGAAATCCCTACAGGATGAAATCACTTCGTGATGAAATCCGCCTTTCAAGCGGGTTTTGGACTGCGTGATTTGTATGGTGTGGTGGTTGTCATCCCACCACATACAATGTCATTCTGAGCGGAGTGTAACGGAGTCGTGAGAATCTCATCCACTCTTTG
>CALYRM010000095.1 GCA_945482995.1 uncultured Clostridia bacterium
TAATAACAATTACTTTCTAAATACTACTTTACAAAATCCATAATAAATGATAAAATAAATAAATGGATTTATTTGATTTTAACGAAAACAATCAAGAAAAAACTAAACCGCTTGCCGAGAGATTCAGAGCAGAAAGTTTTGACGAATTTATAGGTCAAGAACATCTCGTCGGCAAGGGAATGCTTTTGCGTAGGGCGATTATGGCTGATAGACTTGGCAGCTGTATTTTTTATGGTCCACCGGGAACGGGAAAGACAACGCTTGCAAATATTATTGCAAACACGACAAATGCGGATTTTGTAAAATTGAACGCCGTAACCTCGGGTGTGGCTGACGCAAAGGCAATTATAGATAGGGCGAAAGATAACCGTAGAATGTACGGAAAGAAAACTTATTTGTTTCTTGACGAGTGTCATCGGTGGAACAAGGCTCAAAGCGATTGCGTTTTGGGTGCAATAGAAGCGGGGGATATTGTTTTTGTGGGCTCAACTACCGAAAATCCCTTTGTTAGTATGACAAAAGCTATTGTTTCAAGATGTCGTATTTTTGAGTTTAAGAAGCTTGAACAGAAAGACATAATGGAAGGTTTAAAGAGAGCTTTAACTTCGCCAAAAGGATTGAAACAATATAATGTCAAATGTTCGGACGAGGTTTTGAAACACTTTGCTTGGGCCTCGGGCGGTGATTTTAGAACGGCACTTAACGCACTTGAATTGGCAACCCTTACTACTCCGCTTTCCGCTGACGGTGAAACGGTCATTACAATGGAGATTGCCGAACAATCTATCCAAAGACCGAGCATGTGCGTTGATGAAAGTCTATACTATGATATGATTTCGGCTTTTATCAAAAGTATGAGAGGCTCGGACGCTGACGCTGCGCTATTTTGGGCGGAAAGATTAATTCAAGCGGGTTGCGATCCCATGCTTATTTGTCGAAGAATAGTTATTCATGCATCAGAGGACGTCGGAATGGCAGACCCAAGAGCGTTGGTCGTCGCAACGTCAGCGCTAACTGCTTTTCAAAACTTAGGCTTGCCCGAAGGACGAATTCCAATGGCGGAAGCAATAATCTATATTTGCGAAGCAAGTAAATCCAACTCGGTAGTAAGTGCATTGGAAGAAGCGTCAGAATGTGCTAAAAACAATCCTAACTTAGCCGTGCCTATCTATTTGAGAGACGTCAACTACAAGGTTGAGAAGGTAGAAGGCTACAAATATCCGCACGCTTACGGCGGGTGGGTGGAGCAAACCTATTTGCCAATAGAAATAAAAGATACACAGTTTTATCACCCGTCCGAAAACGGTTACGAAAAAGATTTAGTTAGAGCAAAAGTAATAAAGGGAAACAAAGGATGAAAATAATGGCTTTAGACGTTGGAGACGCTAGAATAGGAATTGCATATACCGACGCACTTGAACTAAGCGTTAATCCATTAGAGAGTTACGTTAGAAAAAATACCGAAAACGACTATATTCATATTGCAAAGTTAATAAAGGATTATAGAATCGAAAGAGTAGTTGTTGGCTTGCCTTTGCATATGGACGGAACTGAGGGCGATAGGGTAGAAAAAACAAAGGTGTTTGCCGATACTTTAAAAAATTATACCGACGTGCAAATGGTTTGGCAGGACGAAAGGCTTACAACAGTAACTGCCGAAAGATTGCTTATCGAACAGGGAATGAGAAGAGAAAAGCGTAAAACCGTAATTGATAAGGTTGCCGCAATGGTGATCCTTAGCTCGTACCTTGAAAGTAAACGTTAATTAAGGAGATTATGAAAATGAACGAGAACGAGAATGATATTATTGAAATAACCGATGAAAATAATAAAAGTATACGTGCTGAACTTCTCAAAGTAATAGAGTATAAAAATAACAATTATGCTGTTATTCATCCTGTAGAAGATGGGGATTATAATGACGCCGATTCTTGCTATATATTTAAAATGGTAGACGCCGACGAAGATACGATAGAACTTATAAATGAAGAAGATCAAGAAATAGTTGACGAAGTGTATAATCTCTACGTTGAGTGGGCAGAGAGTGAAGAGGAATAGCTTAAGGCGGCTTATTCAATCGTGCAACGTGCAATTCATATGTTCATTCTGAAACACGTTGTAAGGTTGAGCCTAAGCGAGAATAGTGTTGTGGATTAAATTATTCAAACAACGTTTACGACACGTTTTTTTACGGCAAAAAAAATAAAAAAATGTTGTAAAAAGTATTTGCATAATCTTTTCTTTTATGCTAATATTTATAAGGTTATTATAAGCACCGTAGGTTAGTCCTGACTGTTGCCATATGGTTGTAGGGATGATGCTTGCGGGAAGAATAAACAGGAGGATATAAAAATGGCAGTAGTAACAATGAAAAATTTATTGGAAGCAGGTGTACATTTCGGTCACCCAACAAGTAAGTGGAATCCTAAGATGGATAAGTACATCTTTACAGCAAGAAACGGTGTGCATATCATCGACTTGGAAAAGACAGTTGTTGAAATCGAAAAGGCTTATGCTTTCGTTAAGAACACAATCGCAGAAGACAATTCAAAGACCGTTCTTTTCGTAGGAACAAAGAAGCAAGCGCAAGAATCAATCAAGCAAGAAGCTGAGCGTTGCAATATGTTCTATATCAACCAAAGATGGCTTGGCGGTTTGTTGACAAACTTCAAAACAATCAAATCTCGTATCGAAAGATTGAAGAAAATCAACGCGCAAGAGGCAAGCGGTGAATTAAATCTTTTGCCAAAGAAAGAAGTTGCTCAGTTAATCAAAGAGCGTGACTTATTAGAGCGTAACCTTGGTGGTATCAAGAATATGACCAAGCTCCCCGATATCATTTTCATTGTTGATATTGACGACGAGCACTTAGCAGTAGAAGAAGCTAGAAAGCTTCATATCCCGATCGTTGCATTGGTTGATACAAAGTGTAATCCTGAATTGGTTGATTACGTTATCCCCGGCAATGACGACGCTATCCGTGCCGTTAAATTGATTGCTTTCACCATCGCTAACGCAGTTATCGAGGGTAGAGAAGGTATCGTATATTCAGTAAGCGAAGAAGACAGCGAAGACGTTGACGACGCTGATGACGAAACAGTTGAATAATTTGGAGGTTTAATATGGCTTATACAAAGAATGATATTATGACTTTAAAAGACAAGACCGGCGCTGGTATGTTAGATTGCAAAAAGGCACTTGACGCAAGCGATGGCAACATGGATAAAGCAATTGAATTCCTAAGAGAAAAGGGAATGGCAACCGCTAAAAAGAAAGAATCTCGCGTAGCTTGTGAAGGTATTGTTGATAGTTATATCCATATGGGCGGTAAAATCGGCGTATTGGTTGAAGTAAACTGTGAAACAGACTTCGTTGCAAGAAACGAAAAATTCCGTCAATTCGTTCATGACGTTGCTTTACAAATTGCAGCAAGCAATCCTAGTTACGTTAGACGTGAAGAAGTTCCGGCTGAAGTTTTAGAGCATGAAAAAGAGATTCTTCGTGTTCAAGCTAGAAACGAGGGTAAGCCTGAAAAGATTATCGAAAGAATGGTTGAAGGTCGTATCAATAAATTCTATGAAGATTTTGTTTTGCTAGATCAAACGTTTGTTAAAGATCCTTCAAAGACAATCCAAACACTTCTAAATGAAGCAACTCAATCAATCGGTGAAAAGATTAGCATCAGACGTTTTGTTCGTTACGCAATGGGCGAAGGCTTAGAAAAGAAAGCTGATACCTTCGCAGACGAAATCCAAAACGCAATTGACCTTGCTAATAAATAATGATTTTTAAAATAAACGCATTATTAATGCGTTTATTTTTTCAAATAGTTATATCATGGAAAATCAATTAAAATATAAAAGAGTTTTATTAAAAATCAGCGGTGAAGCGTTGTCATCTGACGGAAAGACTATTGACGATGCTATTATTTCTAACGTTTGCGCTTCAATTAAGCAAATTAGAGATTTAGGTGTTGAAGTTGGCATTGTCATTGGTGGCGGCAATATTTGGCGTGGCAGACAAAACAAAAAAATGGATAAATCTACAGCCGATTATATGGGTATGCTTGCCACTTGTATAAATGCGCTTGCCCTTCAAGACGCGCTTGAACAAATAGGAGTGCCTGCAAGAGTAATGACGGCATTCGCAATTGAAAAAGTCGCTGAACCCTTCGTCAAGAGAAATGCTATCGAGCATTTAGAAAATGGTAGAGTTGTTATCTTCGCCGGCGGTACAGGAAATCCATATTTTTCTACGGATTCCGGCGCAGCATTAAGAGCAAATGAGATTGAAGCAGATGTTATACTATTAGCAAAGAACGTTGATGCTGTTTATACAACCGATCCAAAGGTAGACCCAACCGCAAAAAGGATAGAAGAAATGACGTATTTCGATATATTATCCAAAAAACTAGGAGTAATGGACTTGACTGCTGCTACTCTCTGTATGGAAAATAATATTCCGATTTTAGTTTTTGGCTTAAACGTTGAAAATGGTATTGTGCGGGCGGTCAAAGGAGAAAACCTTGGAACTATTATCCGTTAAAATTTAATTTAATAAGTAATTTATTTTGAAAAGTCCCCTTCTTTAAAACAGTTTTAACTTGCAATTGCACTTTGCTATTGCAAGTTGAAACTTTATATTTTATTTATGTATACTTAATAATTAATACAAGTCCACCATATTTTATTGTTTTTTAGTAAAAAATGGCTTGATAACATTTATTTTATTTGATATAATTATTAAAAAGTATAAAATGCGCAAAATTTTTAAAGAGGTGTATTATGAATTATGATATTTTAGAAATATTGGAATTATTCGATAATTTTGAAACAGCAATGAAAAAAATTGTGGATAATTATTCCGCAAATCTATTGAATATCCGTGCAGGACGTGCCAATCCGCACATCCTTGATAAAGTTACCGTAATGGCTTATGGTGCTGAATCTCCTCTAAAAGCAGTCGCTAACATCAACGTTGCCGAGGCTAGATTGATTGTTATCACCGTTTGGGATCCGTCACTTTTGAAAGTTGTTGAAAAGGCTATTATAGACTCAAATATCGGTATTACTCCAAATAACGACGGCAGAGTTATTCGTTTGGTATTCCCCGAACTTACTCAAGAACGTAGATTGCAACTCGTAAAAGAGATTAAGCAAGGTTGTGAAGCAACCAAAGTCCAATTGAGAAATGCAAGAAGAGACGCAAACGATGCTTGCAAGAAACTTCGCAAGGATAACGTTATCACCGAAGACGATGAAAAGGATATTTTAAAGGATATCGACAAGAAACTTGCCGAGTTTATCTCAAAAACCGATACTATTTGCAAGGATAAAGAAAACGAGGTAACAAGTGTTTAGTGAGTTTATCGGAATGAAATTAGAGGATGTGAAACGGATTCTTTTTAGTCAATCCGTTTTATTTTCAATAATAGAAAACGACAGCAACGTTAAAGGAAATGAAAAGTTAGTTGTAAACGTAAAGGACAATAATTTATACGTTGAAACCTTTTTATTGGATATAAAGGATTAATTATGAAAGATTTTGCAAAGAGAACCATAACAGGAGTGCTATTACTTGCAGTGCTTGCACTGTTCTTGTATCTCCGTACATTATGTATACACGCTTTAGATATACTTATATTGGCATTCCTATTGATGGGACTGTACGAAATGTACAAGGCAACCAAGACTGCCGGTCATGATACGATGAAATTGCCGATTATCGTATTCGGAACGATTATATATCCGTTATTCTATCTTTTCCAATATGATTTTGTAGGCGGTAAGTTTGTATATGTCGGAATGTCCGATTTGGGTATTCTCTTATCTCTAATTATCAGTGTTGTCGCAGCGCTCATAATGCTTACTTTTTCATTAAATAAAGAAGAAGTTAGCGATGAAAACGGAGAAGTAAATACAGTTAAAACTCATAAGTACAATTTGGCGGATTTGGGTTCGACTTTGCTAGTAATCATATATCCCGGCGTATTTACTTCATTGTTCTTTGCCGTTAATCTTCACGCAGGAGATTTACTTGCAATTTTAATGTGCTTGATAGTACCTTTGCTTGATGACGCTCTTGCATATTTCGTAGGAAGTAAACTCGGTAAACACAAACTTTGTCCGTCTATTTCTCCCAAAAAGTCCGTCGAGGGATTGTTTGGCGGTATTTTAGGCGGCTTGATTGCTCAGGTTGCCATTTTCCTACTATTTGACGGTTTCGGTGTATTTGATAACGTTAATAACGTATTGATTCCGAGAATTAGCGATAAATTATATATATCAATTCCAATCTATTTTGTTTTGGCTATTCTTATAATCTTTGCCGAATTTGCAGGAGACTTGGTTGCATCGAGAATTAAAAGACTTGCAGGAATAAAAGACTACGGAAAAATATTTCCCGGACACGGTGGAGTAATGGACAGGTTAGACAGTTTGATTTTTTCTTTGCCGATCGTATACGTGTTTTTTAGCATTTGTCGTATAACAGGTTTTGTATATTAATGAAAAGGGTAGTTGTATTAGGTTCAACCGGTTCAATCGGTAAACAAACAATTTGTGTTTTAGAGAAAAATCCCGACATGTTTACGCTTGTCGGTGTTTCTTGTGAAAAAAACATTGTTTTGTTAAAGGAACAAATGCAAAAACATAACGTTAAATTTGCTTGCTGTAAGAATTACCCCAACGAAAAAGAAAATATATTTTCTGACGAATTGACCCTCGTTAAGCATTTGGAATTTGACGTTTTGGTAGCAGGCTCGGGTGGTATAGATTCGCTCGACGCAGTACTTTTCGCTCTTGACAACA
>CALYRM010000096.1 GCA_945482995.1 uncultured Clostridia bacterium
CGTCGGAACGAGTATTCACTGCTAATTTATCTCCTTATTGTCTTCACGAGCGTAGCTTGATAAATCGATACGTCATCATCACGCACAAAATTTTCAATGGGTAATCATTAATTCTTTATTTTTCAACAAAATTTTTTATAAAACTTTGTCGATGTATCGGCGTTGCGCCGAATTCCTTGATTGCGTCGATATGGGCTTTTGTGCCGTAGCCTTTATTTTTTTCAAAGCCGTACTGTGGATAGATTTTTGCATATTCATTCATCATTCTATCCCTATACACTTTCGCGACAATGCTTGCAGCGCCTATGTTGTAGCTTTTAGCATCGCCCTTGATAATTGAAACGGTTTTGCATGGTAAATCGAGTTTTACTGCATCAATCAAAACAACCTCGGGCTGTACTTTCATTCCTGCTACAGCCTCGTACATTGCTTTTTTTGTTGCCTCTAAAATATTAATCTCGTCAATAACTTTTTCATCCACGACGGCAATGTTCACGCAAATTGCCTTTTCGAGTATCAAAGGATATAGCTTTTCTCTTTTCTTTTCGGAGACCTTTTTGCTGTCGTCAATTCCATCAATCAAATCGTCCGTTGGCATTATTACGCACGCAACCACAACAGGTCCTGCAAGTGGACCACGCCCAACCTCGTCAACGCCTGCAATAAGTTTATAGCCTTTCGCCTGCTCTATTTTCTCATACTCTAATTTATCATAGGTAACTTTTTCTTTCATATTTTTTCCTTGGGATTATATAGTGAACGTCATTTCGACCGAAGTGCGAATGCACGAAGTGGAGAAATCTAGTGCTAAAACTCAGGGCTTTAGCAAATGTGCGATTATTTAATGGGAGTTACTGCTTTTGTTCGCATTGGTTTTGTGCTTGTAGGGAGATGTCTCCACTTCGGTCGACATGACGTAAGCAGGTCAGGGAAGTCAATGCGGATGAGGTCCCTCGACTGCGTTGCATTACGCTTGAGAATGACTATATTGTGGTTTCAGATTGTTCGTATGCTTTGCATTGGTTTTGTGCTTCTAGGGAGATGTCTCCACTTCGGTCGACATGACGTAAGCAGGTCGGAATGACGTTATTGATATTATTCCTTATCGTCGGGCAATTCCAAAATCAACTTTCCTAGTCTACCCTTTCTAAAATCGTCCGTGATACAGTTGGCCGTTCTTGTGTAGTCGACCTCGCCTCCCTTTATCACAAAGCCACGAGCTCGGGCTATTCTATCAAACACATCTAAGCCGTTTTCGCATTCTTCGATTTTATACCTATTCGCCAAAACGCCCGGATATTTACGTAGGCAATATTCAATAAATTTTAGCGCCAAGCCTTCCATATCCAAAACTGCGTCTCTTATGCTTCCTAAAAATGCAAGATTGAGAGCGGTGCGTTCAACCTTTATGCTATGACACAATGTGCCGGGGGTATCCAATAAAACCATGTTATTGGATAACCTTATCCACTGCTCGCTTCTGGTCACCCCGGGCTTATTTCCGGTAACCGTTTTTTTATCCTTTGCAAGACTATTGATAAGCGTTGACTTTCCTGTGTTAGGCATGCCGATAACCATGGCTTTGAGAGAATAATTAACGCCTTTATCAGAGTTTCTTTTTAATTTTTCTTTATTGACATCGGTAAGTGCTGAAATAATTGTCGAAACGTTTTTACCCGAAATCGAGGAAGCAAAAACGACCTTTTTCCCTTCCCTTATGAAGAAGTCAATCCATTTGTCGACATCGTTCTTTTCGACTAAATCCGCCTTGTTTACAACGTAAAGCACGGGGCGATTTTTGATTAGCGATTCAAATTCGGGGTTTATACAAGAAAAAGGCGCGCGTGCATCTAGCATATAAATGACGCTGTCCACCTTTTGTATACTCTTTTCCATTGCCCGTAGAGCTTTGGTCATATGCCCCGGGAACCATTGAATTAACATTCTACTTTGTCTCCTTGTATAGTTTGTATAAATCAGGTCGTCTTTCCTTGGTGATTTGCTCACTCATATTTTGTCGCCATTCGTTAATTTTGGCGTGGTTGCCGTTTAGCAACACCTCGGGTACAGCTAAACCCATGTATTCGGCCGGTCTCGTGTATTGCGGATATTCTAAGAGTCCGGTCGAAAAAGACTCGTCAAGGTCGCTATCCTTGCTACCCAAAACTCCGTCTATATGACGGCTTACCGCATTCACAATTACCATTGCCGCCAACTCTCCGCCTGTTAGCACATAGTCGCCTATTGACATTTCTTCGTCAATACAAAGTTCGATTATTCTTTCGTCAATTCCCTCATACGATCCGCATAGCAAAATAAGCCATTCTTCTTTCGACAGTTCCAAAGAAATCTCATGACTAAACGTTCTTCCACGAGGCGACATATAAATTCGCTTTGCATTATGGTTGGGGTCTATTGCATTGATACAGTCATAAATAGGTTGTACAGTCATTACCATACCTAAGCCACCACCAAAAGGATAGTCGTCTGTGCGTTTATGCTTGTCGGTAGAATAATCTCTTATATTGATAACGTTTACCGTTAAACATTCTCTTTGCAAGGCCTTTCCCAATACTCCGCTATCAAGGGCAGAAAACATTTCAGGGAAAATTGTCAAAATATCAATCCTCATAACATACAACCTCTTCAAAAACGTTAGGATCTAATACCATTATACCCTTTTCTAGGTCAATCTCACTAACCAATTTATTAAGATATGGTACCATAAAAGGCTTGTCCCCTTTCACAGAAAAGACGTCAACCGAGCCTGTTTTTAAGACCTCTTTCAACGTGCCGACTGATTTTTCGCCTACGTAAACCTTTAAGCCCTCTAATTCAACTATAAAATAGCCGTTTCTAAATGGCTCGGCTTCATCAATAGGGATAAATACCATTTTTTTACGCATTAGTTCGGCTGTGTTTCTATCCGATATCCCTTTTAACAAAAGAAATACGCCTGAGCCGTCATGACGTGCTCCGACGATTTCTTTCGATTGACCATCAATTATAACTCGTTTTAGGCTCTTGTAGGCTTTTAAGTTCTCAAAATACGGAACAAGTTTTACTTCGCCTTTAATGCCTTGCGGTTTTACTATCTCTCCAATCTCTAATAATTTTTTCAATTTCTCTCCAAAATTTCGACATCGTAGCGGTGATTGATTTTACCGGCAGCAGCACGAACGATTGTACGCAACGCTCTTGCGATTTTGCCTTGCTTACCAATAACCTTACCAATGTCCTCTTTGTTAACGTGCAAATAAATTGTACGCTCTTTTTCGCTTACATTTACGTCGAATTCTTTATCTTCACCGATTAAAGAACCCACTATATAACGAACTAAATCTTCCATTGTTATTAAGCCTTAATGATACCGACTTTACGGAATAAATCTCTTACTGTATCTGTTGGTTGAGCGCCGTTAGCAAGCCACTTGTTTGCCAATGCTTCATCGATTCTAACAACAGCTTCTGTATCTTCGTTGTTCTTGCCGCGTGGTTGATAAATACCGATTTGCTCGATATATTCGCCGTCACGAGCTTTTCTTCCGTCCATAGCTACGATACGATAGCAAGCATTCTTCTTAGAACCCATTCTTGTAAGTCTGATTTTAACCATTATTATTACCTCCAAACAATTTGTTTATATTTTTATATTTTTATATTTTTATTATTTCTTTAGTATATATCCTTAGAAAGGAAAGTTCGGTCTTTTTCCTTTTGCCATTCTCTTCATCATATCACGAGCGGCAAAGAATTGTTTTAACAGTTGATTGATATCTTGAACAGTTGTACCCGATCCTGCGCAAATGCGTTTTTTGCGATTGCCTTTGATGATATCGGGATTAGCTCTTTCCTCGGGAGTCATCGACAAAATCATTGCTTTTGACTTTTTCATAAATGCTTCGTTGACCGATAAATCTTGTCCTTTAAGCTTTCCGCTCATTCCTGGAATCATACTTATCATGTTCCCCAAGTCACCCATTTTGTTTAGCTTATCCATTTGATCTAGATAGTCTTGCAAGTCAAAAGTCGCATTACGCATTTTTTGTTGCATTTTCTTTGCTTCTTCTTCGGTGTAGGCTTGCTCTGCTTTTTCAATCAAAGTCAACACGTCGCCCATTCCAAGTATACGTGACGCCATTCTATCGGGATAAAACGCTTCCAATTCGTGCATTTTTTCACCGACTGAACAGAACTTGATTGGCTTGCCCGTAACAGCCTTGACCGACAATGCCGCGCCGCCTCTTGTATCACCGTCAAGTTTGCTAAGAACAACGCCCGTGATATCTAATTGTCGATTAAATTCGCTCGAAACGTTGACTGCTTCTTGTCCCAAGGTCGAGTCAATAACTAAAAGAATTTCGGTTGGGTTGAGTATTTGTTTCAAATCTCTAAGCTCTTTCATAAGAGGCTCGTCAATTTGCAATCTGCCGGCGGTATCGACAATCATTACGTCAAACCTATTCGCCAAGCAATAATCAACTGCTTGCTTAACCGTTTTTTGGGGTTCTTGCTTGCCCTTTTCAAATACTTCAACGCCTGCTTGTTGACCAACTCTTTGTAACTGTGTGATTGCAGCAGGTCTATAAATATCACAAGCAACCAACAAAGGGTTTTTGTTTTGCTTACGGAACATAGCGCCAAGCTTTCCGCACATCGTGGTTTTACCACTGCCCTGCAAACCACACATCAATATTACTGTTGGAGGTTTGTCGGCAATTTTTAGCTTGCTATGCTCGCTCCCCATAAGTGCAATAAGCTCTTCGTTGACAATTTTAATAACTTGTTGAGCAGGAGAAAGCGATTTCAATATTTCTTCGCCTACCGCCTTTTCGCTAACTCTATTGATAAAATCTTTTACGACCTGAAAGTTTACGTCGGCGCTTATGAGCGCAACGCGAACCTCTCTCATTGCTTGCTTGATTTCAAGTTCGGTCAACGCGCCTTTGTTCTTTAATTTGGAAAATATATGATTAAGTTTTTCGCTTAAGCCCTCGAATACTGCCATTTTTTACTCCTCTAATAATTTGCGTATTTGTTGAATAGCTTCCTTGGAGTCGGCGTCGCTAAATGCAAGCTCGTTAAGCCTACGCTTGAATTTTACCACACCCAATTTTAGTTCGTAGTTTTCCAAAGACGCTTTTGCGTGTGAAATATGATCTCTAACTCCTTGTCTCGATATATTCATTTGCTCGGAAATCTCATTTAACGATAAATCCAAACAACAGTATAATTCCACCATTTCACGTTGTTTATCGGTCAATAAGTTTCCATATTCAACGAACAACTCGGACAAGTCTATTCTTTCCTCTAACTTCATACTCACCTGTAAAGCCTTTTTACTTTACATAGTATAAACTTTATCTTTCTTCTTGTCAATCGTTTTTCGATATTTTTATCATAGTTTTATTTATTAACTCATACTTATTTAATATGCAATGCAAAGTTTGATAGTAATAGCTATCAGACAATGAAATCTATCCTAATGAACAACGCTTTTCAAGCAGCTTTTGGACTACGTAATTTGTATAGCAAAAATGATTGCTCTACTCTACGCAAGGCGTCGGTGATTGAATAGAGATCCCTCCACGTTGGTCGGGATGACTCTCGGGCAGTTCGAGGAAGTCAGCAAGGATTAGATCCTCACGACTCCGTTGCACTCCGCTCAGGATGACGATTAGAATAGTCGGAATAACTTAAATATAATAAAAAGGAGATTGTTAATGAAAAAATTTATTGCGTTAATTTGTATTGTTTTGGTAATAGGATTAGCTTTTAGCTTAGTCGGTTGTAAAGATAAGCCACAAGAAAGCGAGAAAAAAGATTGTATCAGCTATATTCAAACCACATTTTTCAAGGGAAATAATCAAAATTTTGAAGTCAAAATTTGTCAAGGCGAAAGTGAACTTTTATTTGTAGCTGACGGCAAAACAAACGAGAAAAAACCTTTTTCAAGAATCACCCTAACCCCCAATTCGGTTGATTTGTTTGAAAATGAATATACATTCCAGGTAATCGGCGATAAGGGTGAAGTATCGGGGAATTTTAACAAGGAGTCCTTTGGAGCATATTATTTGGCGGATATATCTTTAGAAACAATTGGAACACCGCAACACGTTGTTATAAGCTATCAAAACAACAAAAAAGAGATTGAACTCACCAACATGCTATCCGAGTGTATTTCCGCTCTCGACGCACTCAATAAGGCTCAAGAAGCTTTAAAGGAAAATTTAGAAAAGGACAACAAAGACCGTGAAATCTATATTAGAATGATTAACAACCAATCAAACCCCCAAAGCGCCTATTATTGGTACGTTGCATTTATCGCCAATCCACAAGATTATTATGCAGTGTTAGTTAATCCAACTGACGGAACAATAATAAATAAAACTGCATAGTGAGTACTTACTCAAAATTAATCATTCTTCATTATTCATTCTAATAGGGATAGGTCCCTCGACGTTGCTCGGGATGACAAACATGGATTAGATTCCTCCACTTCGGTCGGAATGACATTGTGGATGAGATCCTCACGACTCCGTTGCACAACGCTTAAGGATGACAATGTGGATAGGTCCCTCGACGTTGCTCGGGATGACAGCGGAGCTGTCAATTAGATCCTCACGACTCCGTTGCACTCCGCTCAGGATGACAATGTGGATAGAGATCCCTCGAGTACGCTTAGATAAGGATTAGATCCTCACGACTCCACTGCGTTTCGCTCAGGATGACAATGTGGATAGGTCCCTCGACGTTGCTCGGGATGACAGCGGTGCTGTCAATTAGATCCTCACGA
>CALYRM010000097.1 GCA_945482995.1 uncultured Clostridia bacterium
ATGAAAACGACGCTAAAAATAGTGATGACGCCAATGACTATGGCAATCTTTCGCCCGAGGATAAAATTTTATCCGACGCCTTTGGAGATTCGGAGTTTAGGTTCACTTGGGACAATGTGCCGGTGATAAGCTTTGATGATGTAGCAGGCTTAGAGGCGGTCAAGGAGATCGTAAAGGCAAAAGTTTTATTGCCTCTTAAAAATCCAACGGCATTAGAGGGCTACGTAAATAGGGGTGGTGGCGGATTGCTTCTTTACGGTCCTCCCGGGACAGGTAAAACTATGATTGCCGCCGCTATTGCACACGAAATCGGCGCAAAATTCTGCTCGGTAAAACCATCGGACTTGTTACATCAAGGCGCAGGACAATCGGAAAAGGCTGTTAGAGATTTATTCAAGCAAGCTCGCTCATTCCCTTGTGCAGTGATTTACTTTGATGAAATGGATTCCATTTCTCCAAAAAGCACACGCTCGCAATATGCAAGACAGCTTCGCTCAGAGTTACTTAGCCAGCTTCAAGGAATAGAAAGCTACTGCAAGCAAAGCGGTAATCTCTTATTCCTTATAGCCGCTACAAATAAACCTTGGGAGGTAGACAGCGCATTTATTCGTCCCGGCAGATTCGGTACAAGAATTTATATTGGTTTACCCGATAGTCCGGCAAGACGCGGTATTATAACAAAACGCTTCGATAAGTTAAAAGAGCTAGGTATAGTCGAAATTAAAGATGATATAGAGGTTGAAATATTAGTTAATGAAACCGATGGTTTTAACTGTTCGGATATAGTCAACCTTTTAGACAGAGTTGAAGAAATTTCAAGGCTCAGAAGCATGACAACAGGACAAAAGTATATTTGCAACGACGATTTTATAAAAGCATTTGAGGACGTTCATTCTTCGGTGCAGAGAGAAGATATAGAAAAGCTTGCCGAATGGAATAATACGGAGGTTTAGTAACAATGCTTTGCAAAATTTGCAAAAATGAACTTCAACAACTCCCGGACGGAAGTTTCGTTTGCCAAAATTGTAAAAAATTATATTTTAAAAAGGCAAACACTACAAATGATGATTACATTCCGCCAATTGAGGATAGACTTTCGCCTAATACAGTAGGCGGAGTTACCTCTTTTGTTTGTCCGACTTGCGGTTCTAGCGACTTTGAAATAGAAAACGGAAAATACAAATGCAAATGCTGTTTGAATGTCTACGACCTTAGCGACGACGAAAGCCCTTTCAAACTTGATCTCGCTTTAGCGGATAGTTTTCGTCAAATGGCTGACTTTAACAGTGCAAAAACCATTTATGAAAAGGTCATCAAAGAAAATCCAAACGCCGACTTAACGTCCGCTTATTGGGGGCTTTTTCTTTGCGATAACAATGTTATCTTCGAAGTGGACGCTAGACAAGAGATATACCCAAGTTTCTACAAAGTACGTCCATTTACCGTCACCTCTAACAGCAATTATCAAAAAGCTATCGAATTATCTACCATTTTTAGACCTACAAAAACTTCAAGTTTAATTGAGCTTGCAGAAAGAATTGAGTATGCAAGAATGAGATACTTCGATATAGAGAAAAAGACCGAGCCCTTCGACGTCTTTATTTGTTTCAAAAACGATAATGGCGAATCCTCAAAGTGGGCAAGAGCAATTTATAATCGTTTTGTAAGAAAGTACAACGTTTTCTATTCGGAAGAGACTCTAAAGGATATTAAGAGCACATATAGAGAATACGAATCACATATCTATCACGCACTTTACACATCAAAGGTAATGCTTGTGATTTGCAAAAGCCGCAAGGAATTGGATTCGCAATGGGTTAGAAACGAATGGTCGAGATTCTCCATTATCAACAAAAGAGCCAATCTCGGCAAGGCTTTAATTCCGATTTTTTTGGACGGTTTCAATCCTTACGACTTGCCTGACGATATCTGGCACGAGCAAGGTTTGAAAACGGGTATGGGGCTTTTAGCCGATTTGGAAGTACATTTAGCAAGATACATAAACCCCGTTGACACCGATAAAATCCTGCGCGATACCATTACAAAGACAGAACAGGAAAGACGACAAAAGGATATCGAACTTGAAAAAGCTCTAAAAGAAAGTCAAGCTCGTCTTGCCGAATTGGAAAAAAGCATAAAGATGGGGAATATATCGGGCGATGCGGCAAAAATCCAAAATCAACTCAAAATGATGTGGATTAAAATTAAGGATTTCGCAAATTTTGACGAGGCTCGAAAAATCGCTCAAGAAGTAATCGACGATTATCCCGAAAGTTCAGAAGCCTGGTTAGGACTAGCCTTTATTGACTTTTATGCAAAATCTGATTTGGAGTTGATTGGCAATTTTAAATACTACGATAACAACAATTTTAAGGTGGCTTATAGGTGCGCAACTACCGAAGAAAAGGAGGCGTTAGACGCACTAAGACAACAATACGATATCAACAACGAGGTTAGAGCAAAGGAGCTTGTTAAGGGTGACTTCGATTATATCGAAACACAGCTAAAAGCGGTCGATACAATGTCTCTTATCGATATGCGTTCGCTTCTAGATAGACTAAGCACAGTTGACAACAAGATTGATAGCTTCGACGAAGAATATAAAAAGCATCTGACGGCACAAAAAGAAGCGATTACAAACGCAAGGCGTGATTTATACAAGATTATGGCTAAAAAAATAGCCGATAATTTTGACGAATTGTCTCGTAATAAAGCTACCGATTTGCTTGATTATGAAGCCTTAATTAACAAAGCTGACACCCTCTTGCCACAAGAAGCTAAGACATATTTCATAGAAAATTACTATCCAAGTTCAAAAACAGCCGTCGAGGGCGCAGTGTATACACAAACCGAAAGGTTTAATGAGATCATAAAACAATCGGATGTAGCTATAATCGAAGCGAGCAAGTTATCAGATGAGATAGAACAACTTACCTATGAACACAAAAACAAAACCCAAAAAATAATACTAAACGCAAACAATCACTATATAAAGCATATTAGAAGCTCTTGGATTGCAGTAAGTATTTTATTTACCTTGTTCTGCGCATTTTTTATGTGGGATTTATCCACGTTAATAGAACACCATACTGCATTCGTACGCGGACCACTTAAGATTATTCTTATGGTAGTTGTGGGACTTTGCTGGTTATTTAGTTGGAGTGAATATTCAAGAAGTAGGGTTTCAAAGTTGGTGGTGGCGGAAACGATTACATTGATTTTAGTTATATTGAAGATTATCTTGGCTGTATCGCTTCCAAGCACCCTTATTTCACTTCCTGCAATCCTTTCAATATGGATAGGTACAATTATATTGTCTAAGCAATCGCCCAATAGAAGACATCCAAAAAATGCCACCGATTTGGCAAATTTAGAAGATAAAAAATCCGCTTGGAATTACTTTAACAGAACGTATCTTTCAAGGAAAAGAAGGTGCGATGCTGATTTTGCAAAGCAAACAAACCAAGCCTTTAATAAGATAAAAGCTTTAGACCATGACCTAGGCGGTATCGCATTGATTTGCAAGGTACCTTCCGTCCAATCGGAAGAAATGCTAAAAGATTGCTTGGACTGTTACAAAAGCAAGCTTCAAGAGATTAAAAGATTCTTCATTCTCGCAAGAAAACAGGCGCAGGGTATTCTAACAAAAATCAGAAGATACGGGAGATAGTTATGTTTAAGAACGAAAACGAATACTATAGAGTAGAAATCCGAGATCCTTTTTTGGAAAAGATTCTAAATTCAAAGGATTTTAGTATTATCGAAAGCCAACCCGACGAGATGAATTCTACCCGTGTTCTCTTTGGTATGTATCCACAATACAAGGTGAAGAATAACACCTTGGTAGGAAAAATTTTAGCGTTGGGCGATATAAAGGAACTTATCAAGCAACCGACAAAAATCAAGGATAGGTGTCATAAAATCAAAAATAAATACTATATCGACGTAAACTACGAAAAGGACAAATACCGCATTATTTTTTCATTTGATGGCAACCCTTTTTCGGTTAATTGCTACCGATTTATGCCAATTCAATGGAGCGTAATAAAAACAAAAAGAGACAGGTGTATGATGGTTAGCGATATGATTTTGGATTGCATTCCGTTTTCAGAACCTAGTAGCAATCTAAATAACGTTTCATACCTTGAATCTTGGGCGAGAAAGTGGCTCAACAACATTTTTTACGGCGACGCTTTCGATACGGCAATAAGCAAATATATATTTAGTGTGGGAAATAACTTGTTTGACGATAAAATACATTCGTCTATTAACGACAAGGTAGAAATCCTTCCAATAACAACTTACGAAAACTTCCCGGCATTCGGCGCTACCGATTATGCTACCGATTTGGGTTTGGGTATTTTCCCCGAAATGACGAGAGAAACAAAAAACGACTGTGTATATGGCGCAAATTCAAGCACGTATATCAAAACCCTTCCTATCGGCGTGAGACCATCGATTACTATCACTACAATAGCAAGCAAAATGTATCAAAAGGACTAATTAATGGAACCTAATCTAAAAATTTTTACCGAAAATATTACTCCTAAAGCACTTAATCAAATTTATGAGTTGTTATCTCAGCCTACGTTTAGAAACGAAAAGGTAAGGATTATGCCTGATGTTCACGCCGGGCTAGGCTGTGTTGTCGGGTTTACATCAACGATATCGGATAAAGTCATTCCAAACGTAATAGGTGTGGATATAGGTTGCGGTATGCGTACCGTATTTTTGGGCAATATCGATATAGATTTAAAGGCGCTTGACTTGTTTATCAAAAAGAATATTCCGTCAGGCTCTGGTGTTAGTCAAGAAGTCAACGGACTTGATTTGTTGGAGTCACTTTACGTGTATAAAGAGCTAAGAAACATGCCTCGTTTATATGGTTCCATAGGCTCATTGGGCGGTGGCAACCACTTTATTGAAATTGATATTGACGAGGACGGAAATAAGTATTTAGTAATACACTCAGGTAGCAGAAATCTAGGGCAACAAGTGGCCTCGATTTATCAGAAAATGGCAATAAACGACTGCAAAAATTGTGCGCAAGAGGAGCGTGAAAGAGTTATTGCAGAGTTAAAAGCAAAGGGGGCTATTGCCGAAATACCAAACGCCTTAAAAAAGGTAAATGAAGATTATGCATATAGATCCAAAATCCCAAATGATTTGTGTTATCTTGACGGCGTTCACCTTGACTACTACATGCACGATATGCGAATCTGTCAAGAATTTGCCGTAAGAAACCGCGCAAAAATTGCCGAAAAGATTTTGAAGTATCTAAAACTAAATCCCAATAAGCAGGAAATGTTTGAGACCATTCACAATTATATTGACAAGAATAATATTGTCCGTAAAGGCGCTATTTCGGCTAGGCTCGGCGAAAAAGTATTAATACCAATGAATATGAGAGACGGCTGTTTAATTGCAATAGGACGGGGCAATGAGGATTGGAATTATTCGGCTCCGCACGGTGCAGGCAGACTCTATTCGAGAAGCACCGCAAAAGAACTATTTACCGTCGATGAGTTTCAAAACGAAATGCAGGGAATATATACAACCACCGCCGACAAAAGCACAATCGACGAATCACCTATGGCGTACAAACCAAGTGATGAAATAATAAGGAATGTCGAACCTACCGTTGACATTATCAATATTATTAAGCCAATTTACAACTTTAAAGCAGGCGGAGAATAAAAATGAGAGACACATTGAAACTCGGCGAGCACCTTTATCAATGTGCAATGTAATTATATAATCATATATTTTTGTTTACAAAAAATTTCAATGTTTATGAAAACAATAATATAATAAAAAGAAGCCAACGATTGTTGGCTTTTTTTATTATAATTAGATGCCTTGACTACGCTTGAGAACGACAAGAAGTATTATTTTAACGTGAAACAAAGTGTGCTTGTATGCCAAAGCTTTCTGCTCCTTGAATATCGTCTATCGGGTCGTTGCCGATATAAAGACAAGTAGATTTTTCTATACCAAACTGTTCAAGTGCTTTTTCAAATATCTGAGGTGATGGCTTTTTGACGCCGAACTCTGATGAAATAACTATTCCGTCAAAATATTTATTTATTCCCAAATCCTCGAGTTCTCGAAGTGTAAAGCAAGATTGCGCATTAGAAATCAAATATACGCCCTTTTTGTGCTTCTTGAGTTTTTTAAGTCCATATTTAACAAATGGGAATAAACGTTCTTTTACAATGCTTGCTTTACGGAATTTATATGCAAGTTCTTCTTTGGTTAAAGGACTGTCGTACTTTTTAATAATAAAATCAAATACGTCCAAAAGTTCAAATTCGCCTTCTGCACCAATCTCATTTTGCTTTTGTTCGCATAGCGATTTATAGTCTGACTTTACTTCGGAAAAGTCGCAGTTTAACATTTTAGCGATTTTCTGCCAAAACGTATCGCTATCCTCGTCGGTTAGAATATCGACAAGGGTGCCATATAAATCGAAGATGTAATTGTCATAGGTGAATAAAATCTTTTTCATAATATTTTGATTATACAAGAATTCAAGTATAATGTCAAAAAAAACACCGTATAAATGAATATCTATAAAAATAAGTTTATTTTAATGCAAAATCTATAATTGCAAAAAAAATGGTAGGCAAACATATCTTTATCACTAATAAATTTTAAGGCAAAACGCTTTGAAAT
>CALYRM010000098.1 GCA_945482995.1 uncultured Clostridia bacterium
CTCACCAATACTCACAACTTCTTCTAATGTTAGATAAGGTCTAACATATAAATCATACTCTTCAAAATACATTTCTTTAGGCATTTTTAATTCTTTCATAATACCATTCCTTTCTTGTTACCTATAATGATATGGTAAATTCTTCTTGCACAATTCTACGATTTTAATTAAATCTATTTGTGCAACCCTTCCAATTTTTTCCTTTAGGCGTGTCTTGTCAACAATGGTATATTGCTCGCATAAAGCAATCGAATCTGCTTCAAGACACGCACAATCCTTTTGAGATAATTCATAATGTAATGGCAAGCCTCGTTTTATTTGTGTCGTTAATGGTACACAATGTATACATGGGGAGAAGGCACAAGCGTTCTTATTATCTACAATAACGCAAGGTCTAACACCAGATTGTACGCTCCCATTATTTTGACCAAAATCACATATATAAATCTCTCCTATATCCACCACACGAAACATATCGTTTATTTCTTGTTCTTTTTCTTTGTGGCTTTCTCTGCAACTACTTCTTCTTGCTTCTCTTCTTGAGCTTGTGGAACGAATCCTTCAAAATACAATTCTCCATCAACCTCAATCAAAGTAACCTTCTCTGGTATATCGTCATAAGGGTTCTCCTTCTGAATTACATAATCCCCCATCTCGATATATAAATCGCCATCTTTTTCAAAGCGTACCTTATATTCATTATTCTTCAAAACTATACTCCTTTCTGGTTGTCGTAATGTACAGACATCCATTGAGTCTATCGGTAGCCATTTATGTTCTACATTACATCGACGCATAAATGGGCATACTTCATGCGATTTCATACAAGTGCAAAGTCCAAAATAGCTACCTATCTCACAATACTCACACATCGACATAATATCGCCCCTTTTATATAATATGTAAAAAAATGGGGAAAGAAATGCAATCCTTTCCCCATTATAAAAATCTTAATTACGCAGTAACAGTAACGCCTACCATTGTTGCGATAGAAGTTTTGCCTGTTACAGTAATTGTAATGTTTGTATTACCAGCAGCCGCACCAGTAACTACACCCTTATTGTCAACAGAAGCAGTGCTTGATTGGGCTGAAGTAAATGTTAACTTGCTATTATCAAGAACTCCAGTACCATTCTTGAAGAGACCAATAACCCTCAGCGTATTCTTTGCTCCATTAGCGATTGAGAAGTTACCACCATCAACAGCGATAGTTGTAAGGTCATCATACCAATTACCACCATAAATCTTCTGCTTAACAGTACCATAAGTACCCATGTCGTTACAATTAGCTGTCGTATAAGAAGCTAATGCAGAACCAGACAGATTTGAAGTAGCCGCACCAGATGAAGTTAATGACAGCTCAACATTACCAGCGAACTGGAATCTAGGAATGTCAACGATGAGTTCACCAACCTGCGAACTTGTTGAAATCGCTTCTGGGCTTGTTCCACCAGCAAATAATGGATATGTCATTACAAGGTGTACTTCTGATGGGATGATTGCAGAAGGCACAACAAACTCTTGAATATTAGAGTCGTCTGCGTTGTATCTTACACAATAGCTTGAGCCAGAAGTAACACTAGCCGTAGCAACCTTACCTTCAAATGTTAATGGCGCCCAATCTTCTTGACCAGCAGGTGTATACCAACCAACTGTTCCAGCCGTACCAAATGCTACTGGAGTACCCTGTACTGTTAATGTGCCACTTCCAGCAGTAACAGTCTCAGTAACAAGCGAGCTACCACCAATAACAACTTCACCACCAACATTCAGTGCCAGATATTGCAGATTGAATAAAGCATCTGTAATATTAGCTTCGAGAATGGAGTCGTGGAAATATCTTCCTAACAGCGGATTGGACAGTCCACCTCTGATATCTTCAGCGGTTACTGAAATTGAGATACCAGATTCTTGAAGCGTCTTGGAAGTAAAAATCTTAGTAGGCTGTGTGCTTGACTGTGTGAAAGCCTCAATCGTACCTACACCAGCAAGAATATAATTGCTCATATATTTCTTCCTCCTTTATAACTATATACTTGTAACTTTCTTTACCAAGTCTTGTGCATCAGTAAAGATTTCTGAATATTTATCCTTCTTTGTTTTATAAACCCAATGACTTAGATGAAGCCCTTCGACTTTGCCTTGTGCCAAGTTAACAATCAACTTATTAACTTGATACTCCAACTTGTCTACACTATATTCTAATAATGCGTCAAAGAGTCTCAATGGCATCGTGTACAGTTCTTCTAACTTATAGGCAGAACTAACGCATACCGCCATTAACCTATCTTCTAATGTCGGCAAAACGATGTCTTTGTTTTTCAATCTATAGTATTCTTCAACGACACGACGGAAATCGTCGCTCATTTCTGTGTCATCGTATTTGTATATGTTTTGGAACAAAATAACCTTACGCAAATCATCAAATTGAGCATCATCAATTTCCACTAAATCTTCATCGTCATATAAACACAATACAACCTTATCGTCATTAAGTCTAAACCTTACATCCCAACCATTTATCCACACTTCGCTTTCGTCTTTGCGTGTTTGTTGTGTTAAGATTTCGTTGGGTTCAAATGAAGGATTTCGTTTTGTAGCATCGTATTTGACACCTAATGATAACGCCAAGATGGTGAGAAAATCTTCCTTAAACCCATCTTGTTCAATCATTATCGTTAACAAGAACCGCAAATATGTCATTTGTATAATCTCAATATTGGGTATTTTATTTTTCTCAATATTTAGCACATCTTTTGCGTTGTTGAATTGAAAAAAATCACGCACCAATACTGGTTTAATTTGTAAATTATACAAAGGCACGGGCTTTTGTAGTGCCACATACTTATCTACATATTCTTTTATATTATCCACTAACAACCACCACTTTCTGCATCTGCAATTTGAGTTGCCATAATAATTGACAACCCTGTAAATGTGTAGTTGTTTCCTATGCCAACTCTGGAGCGACATAATGTGGTTAAATCATTATCATATTGTAAATAACCAACCCCAGCAACATCTTCGCCATTCAATGTGCGCATAATCTCCATCTCAATAAGGTCGCCACGATTACACGTTACGCCATTATATTTGACGAGTGGAATCTTGGAGCCAAACAATACATCGAACTCATACGCAACAGTCGCAATATTACGATTAATCGGGTCAGTTACATAACGATATAATTTTAATATGGTCTTATTATCTACCTCTTCGTTAGGTTGTACATTTGTTAAGAAAATATTATAATCTTGCATATTGTCTTGACCTTCCCAAATCAATGCCTTCTTTTGGGTCATTGTAAGGTTGGGTTGACTTAATGCGTCTATTGTATTATAATATATCAACTTACAAAAGTTATCATTTTCCAAGAGTGCCATTATAATCTTAAAAGGTATATATGGCATAGATAAAAATTTATTATTTACAGCTCTTAAACCCATCTACACCACCTCCATTAAAACAACGGCTTTAACCATATATCGATTGTCTTTGTCGCAACTTCAGCAGAAAATGTTAATGTTAGCGGGTCATTAGCAAATTGATTAACAGATAATGTAAATTCATGGTCGTTTTGCACCAACGAGAAATATTCTTGCGACAATCCCGAATATCCCCATGTAATTTCATCGTCTAACCTAACGCCATTATTATACAAATACACACTAAATGTTTGCGGCAACTTCTGCCTAACTTCTTCAAATGCTGGTTCTATCACGATGTCAAAGCTATCTGCAACGACATCAACAATGGCGATAGAACACGTAGCGACCAGATTTGGGTTACCATCAATAATGGCATTAATCGTTGCCACATCGCCAGCACTACCAACAAGTTTGTAGCTACCATCTTCGTTGATGTTAACAAACTCATTGCCCGACCATACGACATCGCGTGTAACAATATCGTCATTGAGCGTGATAGTAGCGCTTACTTGACCATTAAATCCACTTACTTGTTGTGATACATCTGGTTGGATTGTGATGTCATATACATAGTCTGTTGCATTGGCAATGTTATTAACCAAATCGTCAGAAGGCTTAGTAATATCAAGATACATATCGAGATATAGCAACGTAGACGTCGTAACATTCTTGTCACCATTCAACAAGGTTTGATAAGCCATCAACTTATATGGTTGCCCATTAAAAATAAATCTTTGATTCTTTTTTAACGCCAATGTGTTCTCATTGCCTTGCACAAGAACAAATATATGACCACTTGCCACCACAATATCTTTATCTTTCACAGGTTGTGGGCTAGACAATTCATAGTCTATTGCACACCACTCTTGATGTACATAACCATTTTGTGGGTCTACCCACTTCATAATATTATTACACCTACGAACTTCGATAGAGTTTGTTGGGCTTTCAAATTCATTTGTATTAATACAAATCCAATAATCATTATCGGTGCGATATAATAATCCTAAAGGCACAACAGCAGAAATGTCCTTATGAGAGAAAACTTTGAAGTCATCGCCCTTCTTAAACCCTGTGCCAATATCTATTGCCGTGTCTACGCTAATATCAACTTGATTATACACATCGCTACCAATCGCAGATTGTTGATAAATAATAGACGACGTTTGCGTACTATTTTCCCATCTATCATTGACTAAGGCTTGCAGTTGATTGATATACGCATCGTGCGGAGTCTGAATTAGTTTACGCATATTTTCATACATCGGTAAATTCATTATATCACCTCCGTACTACTGCTCATCATACAACTTTGCAGAACAATCTAATATTACACTACGCACATCTTTCTTTGTTGCGATGTCATCAACCTTCTTCAAGCCTTTCAACATTTCTAAAACAGCACTTTCCGTTTCAGTTAATGAATCGTCTTGCGACATACGAACAATCAATTTAAATAAATAACCCTTATAACTATCTTCCCCAAATGTGTCATATATTGACAAACATTTCCATACAGCGCCAGCATATCTATGCCCCATTCGCACCACCTCCAAAGTACGGCAGAGCGTTCCAGTTTTGCCATAGATAATTTGTAGTATTTTGCTTAACACGAGTATATAACATGGTCAAATACTCCTGCCTTGGTTTAAGGTTCTGACCAGTAGCCAATCTCTTAAATTCTCTATCTTGTAGAGCTTCCTTAAACTCAAGCACATCGTTAATATTCGACTCATACCATGAAATAACTGTGTAGTCTGCCAAGATATCCATTTCGATATCAGATAAAGTTGCATTGAACGTGCCTGTCGCCACATCATATGACAAATCTTGCAAGCACTCCGTAAATCTTGGAACGCCTTTCAGCAAATAGCTTTGCATGATTTGTTTAAAAGCCTCTTCGTCCGAATCTAAAATGGTATCTAAGGTATAGTCACGCATAACTACAAGCGCCTTGTCGATTATATTTTCAAAAGGAGTAGACATATGTTTGTACCTCCTTTTATTTTGTTATGAATTTAACTCTTCTATATCTTCAACGCTTAAAACTTTAATGTCGTCAGCGAGTTTAACAATATCGAAACCAAGTTCCTTCTTGATTCTTTCCAGCTTATTTGCTTCCATCTCTTCACCCTTATTATAGAGTTCTGCAATTTCACGAACAGTGCTTTCTAATAATGGCTTGCTCATGTTGCAAAGCATATCTACATCAACATCTTCTCGTAAGTACACAAGTTTATCCATGACTTCTTTTGTGTAAATAACATCATCATCCATATATAATCCTTGCTCTTTACAGAAATCTCTGTCAGCAATATAGATAATGCCAGACTCCATTGTGTTTGGATAAGCTGAAATAATATCAAGCAGTTCGTCGTATCTAATATATTGCACCTGCCCATATTCCCTAAAGGTGAATACTCTACCTTGACCATTTGGCATAGTGGCGATATTAACTGGATTATGTGCAATGTTGATGCACTTGATTTTCGACATTGCTTTATTGTCGTTCTGTACTACAATTTGTGGCTGTTGATTCACTTGCTCCTTGAGTTGCTGAATCAGCTCCATAGCGTCTTTGAGGGCGCTCTGTGTCTCTTGTAATACATCTTCCTTTTCTTTTAAGGCTTCTTCATTTTTCTTTAATGAATTTTTTACGTTCTTTAATTCATTCTCAATTTCTGCCTTTGTAGGCGCTTTTGTATTAGTAGCCATATTTCCATTTATCTCCTTTAAATGTATGAAAGGGAGCGCAATATAACGCTCCCCTTTGCAACAACACTATAACTATATGGTATGATTAGCTTAAGCTCTTAACAACACCACAAACAGAGTTTGTAACAACCTGACAATCCCAAGCCTTATTCAGAGTTGAAAGCTGTAACAGATTAGCATTGTCATAGATAGCATCAGTGTGTGACATAAGTTCTCCACCAACACCAATCTTAACAATCTTATCTGATGCTGGTGAAACAACCCAAATCTTAGTGTCGTCCAGCTTCAGTGAATAAGGT
>CALYRM010000099.1 GCA_945482995.1 uncultured Clostridia bacterium
TGAGAGTATTTTTTATTAAAGAACTTGCCGAAGGAGCGTTCATTGATTTAATTGATGATGCCGGTGGCGATTAGGTTATTCAAGAACTTATTCTTCAAGTGAAGAATAACGCGAATATCACTATTAAGGGAAGAGTTGTAGATAGCGCTGAACTTCTGCCTCTGTCCGTTATTAATCAGAATGGGTTAGCCGTTGCTAACTCTATTGAAAGCGCGGGTTTATATATTGTTCCCGTTGAAGGTATGAGCGGAGTAGAGATTAGCGCCGAGGGTAGCGTTAGCGTTGTAGTGAAAGCGATAGGGTGATGTTATGAATATAATTTCATACGCTATTGGTTTAAATAGCGGAGGAAGTAAAGAGCCAGTATTGGAAAGCATTAGTATCACGGCTAACGGCACTTATACGCCTGATGCCGGTATTGATGGCTACAATAGCGTTAGCGTGAACGTTCCACAAGAGGGAGCGCCAACCGCAGAGGAATTGACGCTGACGGGTAATTGTGGTTATGCATTTTATGGTGGAGCTTTTGATTGGTTAATTAATAAATACGGAAATTTGATTACTACAAACAATATCACCCAAAGAGATTATATGTTTTGTTATACAACTGTATCATCTATTCCTTTTACTTTAAATTGCGCTGATAATCCAACTAATTCTGATAACATTGATGTAGCTATGTTTTTAGGCGCTAAAAACTTACAAGTTGCGCCGAATATAACCGGTTATTTACGCAATGTATCATCTATGTTTGATGAGTGCGTTGAACTTCACGCTATTCCTGAATATGATATTAATTTTGACAGATTGCACGCTAACAAATATGGGAACTTAATTAGGATATTTAAGGATTGCCATAAATTACGTTCAATTCCAACCAATTTTTTAAAACAATTATATAATCTTACTGAATATGGTTATAATTCCTGTTATTATTATACGTTTGACAATTGTTATTATTTAGATGAAATTGTTGGAGTTCCAGTTTCCCCCGCTACTTATACGTCAAATTGTTTTAGTAATACGTTTAATAATTGTAAGCGAGTAAAAAATATTATTTTTGATACAGATAATGGAAATGCCAAAACCGCTAATTGGAAATCACAAACTATTGATTTATCAAAAAACGGCGGAGTTGGACATAGCGCCGGTTATGGGCTTAATGACGTAGGCAAAGATGATGGATATAGATTAACAGAGGCTACACAAATCACATCATTAAATTACGATACTTTAAAAGATAACCCTGATAGTTGGGCAGTAGCAAGTGAATATAGCCGTTATAACCACGATAGCGCAGTTGCCACTATTAATAGCCTTCCCGATACGAGCGCCTATTTAGCGGCGAACGGCGGAACTAATACAATTAAGTTTAGAGGCGAAAGCGGTAAACTCACCGATGGAGGCGCTATTAATACGTTAACCGAAGAAGAGATAGCCGTGGCGGTTGCCAAAGGTTGGACAGTTTCGCTTATTTAATGGAGGTAAAAAATGAAAGCAAAAAGTTTTAGTTTAGTTAGATATGATAGTGATAGCGGGCTTGTATTCGATTGGAAAGAACCCCGCTATATCGAAGTTCCTAATGATAAAGATAACCCGGAAGCGGGAACGCACCAAGAACAAGAGCACCTTTACGCAAAAACAATTTTTGTTGGCGGGAATGATAGCATTGATAACTATATCGAAGTTCCAGAACCCGCTGGGCAAAACAATTAAATCTAATAGCGCTATTTTTTAATACAAAATGAAATCAAGGTAATGGAGGTTATCAGTATGAGTGAAATCTGGAAAGATTGCCCGCACTACCCCAACTATCTAATTTCCAATAGAGGAAGAGTTTTTGATTTAACAACTCACCGCATTGTGAAGATATGGCAGAATAATGAAGGCTACCAGTTGGTTTAGTTGCGGAATAATACCAATAGGAATGAGAAAATACATAGATTGGTTGCGCTTGCGTTCATTCCCAACCCACAAGGCTATTGTAAAGTTGAACATAAGAACGGAATTAAGAACGATAACCGCGTAAGTAATTTAGAGTGGCGTTGAACCGCCTACTTTTCTTTTCCTCTTGGCGCGGAGCGCGGAGCGCGACGCTTTATATTTAATAGGAGGATTTACTAATGGAAGAAAATAAAAACAGTTCTATGGAAGAGAACGGTGAAAAAATCTATACCCAAGCCGACGTTGATAAAATGATTGAGGATGGTAAGAAAAAGGCTACGGAGGAAGCCGAGCGAGAAGCGGAGCGCCGTTATAGCAAAAAGCAGAAAGAAAGCGAGCGCCTCTCGAAAATGAATGAAGAAGAAAAAAGGGCGTATCAATTAGAATAGCGGGAAAAGGCGATTGAAGCAAAAGAGCAAGAGTTAGCCCTTGCTGAAAATAAAGCCGTTGCTACCTCTATTTTAGTTGAGAAAGGTTTAAGCCCTAATTTAGTTAATTTTGTAGTGGCGGTTGACGCGGATGATATGAACAACAACATTAAGTTGTTAGAAAAAGAGTTTAAGGCTTGCGTTAAAGCCGAAGTGGAAAAACGCATTGGTAAGCACTCACCGCGCAACTCTGATAAAGATGATACGATGGATAAAGACGCATTTAATAAGTTGCCACTACATAAACAACAGGAGTTGTATAAGAGCAACCCTGATTTATATAAACAACTTATTGGAGGTTAATATACAATGGCTCACATTATTTATGATAATTTTGTTTTAGAGAACAAGGTTGAAGAGATGGTTAAAACACAGATTGATATGAATAACTATCTCACGCCTGATTACTCACTCGCTGAAAGCGCCGGTATGGTTAAGAAAGTTAACGTTTACGACGCTACGGGCGCGGTTGAAGAACTCGCTATGGGCGAGGGCAACACCGACGCTAATGATATTGAAGTTGGTTTCGTTCAGCGCGAATATCGCGTGAAAACCACGCAGGGACGTTTCCCCTATTATGATGAGCAAGAAATGTCCGATCCGATGGTGGTTGAGGTTGGTTTACAGAAAATCGCCGCGCTTATGGTTAATGATTTAACTGATAAGGCTATTGCCGAGATGAGCAAGGCGAAAATCCAGAAAGCCGTTTCCGCTTGGAATTTCGATACTTTTGCTGATGCTATCGCCCTTTACCCCTATGAGAACGAAGAGGGGCTTTTCTGCCTTATCAATCCCGCTCAAAAGGCTGCTATTCGTAAGGCGCTGAACAACAACCTTCAATACGTCGAAGGTTTCGCCCGCACTGGTTATATCGGCACGGTTTGTAATGTTCCTATCATTGTTAGCAAGGCTGTTCCCGAAGGTGAGGCTTATCTCGGCACTTCCAAGGCTATCACTTGCTTTATTAAGAAGGGCGTTGAGATGGAGCAAACCCGCGATGCTGACAAGCGCAAGAACACAATTACCGCTCGTAAAGTTATGCTCGTTGCTCTCACCGATGCTACCCGTATGATTAAGCTGGGCGCTGCGCAGGATACGGTTGCTACCGTTGCTTCCGCTTCCGGTAAGGCTATTAGCGGCGCTGCCTCCACGGGTGCGGTTGTTGAGATTTACGTGAACAAGGAACTCGTTGGCACGGCTACGGCTGCTAACAGCGCTTATTCCTTCACCGCCTCCGAAAATCTTGTTTCTGGTGATGTGGTTTCCGTTATCGCTCGCCTCTCTGGACACGTCGATAGCACCGCTTCAAAGGTTGTTCAGTGATGTTAGAAGAAATTAAAGCGCTTTTAGGAATTACTGATAATTCCAAAGATAATATCTTGTCCGCTTTAATTTCTATGGCTACCGAAGAAGCAACAGCATATACCAATAGAGAAGAGAAAGATTTAGGCGCGGTTATTCGCAAAATGGTTATCTATCAGTTCAATAGAATTGATAGTTTAGGGCTGAATAGTGAGGGGTATAGCGGAGTAAGTTTTAATTACTCTACCGATTACCCCGCCGATATTGTGCGCGCCCTTCAATCAATGAAGAGAGTGATTTCTTTATGAAATTCTATGAATATATTGAAAACGGCGTAGATGAATATGGACAACCTACCCTCCAAAAGGGAAAGGAATTTGACATGGACATTTACCCGCAGACGCGCAATGAAGTTGATGATGTGCGGTTTTGCGAAAGCACAGATATAGGGTTAACGCGCTACCGCACTTCCGCCCCTATACTTCTCTCTTCTCTTGGTGGCGGGGCGAACGAAGTTCGCTACGCTGTTCTCTATACAATTCCCTCTAAAAGAATGAATACTTATATCTTGAAGAAGTTATGAGAGTAGAAGTTTTAGGCGTTGATAGGTTGGCAAAGAAATTAAAGCCAGCGGATTTAAAAGAAGCGCTTAACGAAAGTTGCCTTTTAGTAGAGAATACGGCGAAGGAAAATTGCCCTGTTGATAGCGGTTAGTTAAGGAATAGCATTACTTCTAACGTGAGTGGCGAAAAGGGCGAGGTAGGAACTAATGTAGAATACGCGCCCTATGTAGAATACGGCACGGGCGTTTATAATCCCGGCAGATTAACACCGTGGAGTTATCAAGATGCCTCTGGTGAATGGCACACTACGACAGGACAACCACCGTAGCCGTTTTTAGTTCCCGCGTTGGACAGCAATAGAGATAAGATACTTAACATTTTCAAAGAGAAAGTTAAAGAGGGATTGAGTAAATGATTAGTTTAAAAAAAGAGGTAGTTAAGGAATTAAGTAAAATCCTACCTACCCACTATGAATTATTAATTTCTTCCCCGTCAATCCCTTGTATAACCTATATGGAGAGCGATAACGCCGATACACAGATAGGAGATAACATTGGGTATAGTAGAGTTATCTACACAATAAAATTATGGGGAAGCGATTTAAAGCAACTTGAACCGTATGAGTTAAAAATAGGAAATTGTATGCGGAAGTTGGGTTATAAACGTATTAGTTATAACGAACTCTGGTATGATGATAAAATTTCTATGATTATGCGGTTTGAGGGATTGGCTTTTGAAAAATATTGATATAAGGAGATTTTTATAATGGCTGGTTATATTTCCAAGGGCATTAAATTGTCCTATAAAGTTAATACGGAGTTTGTTGATTTAACGAACCTTCAAGAAATCCCTGATTTAGGTGGCACGGCTGAAAGTATTGAAATTACTACTCTTGCCGATGATGCCCATATGTATATGAACGGAATTAAATCCTATGGCGATAGCCTTGATTTTAAGTTCCTTTACGAGCCTACGCAGTTCAACACGCTCGCCGCGCTTACCGGTGATACCGAATGGAAGGTTTCTCTTCCTGATGGCGTGGACGGCGCTATTGATACCACTTGCACTTTTAAGGGAACGGCTTCCGTTAAGATTGATAGCGTTGGCGTGAACAGCGCTATGACATACACTCTGTCAGTTAAGCCTACATCTTCTATGGTGTTCGCTTAATCCATAACGTTATGGGGAGGGGAAAGGTTTTATTCCTTTTCCTTTCCCCTCTTGGTTAAATAAATAAAGGAAAGGATTTTTGAATTATGAATTATGTTGATTTTTGTGCTGGTGGAAAAGAATACAAGTTGCGTTTAACCACTCGCTCTATTGTTCAGTTAGAAAAGAATATTGGTTGTAATCCTCTTGCGATTTTTGGGGACGGAACTAAAATGCCACAGATAACTACACTTGTGGCAGTTCTTCACGCCTCTTTACAGGCGCTTGAACACGGAATTACCTTAAATGATAGTTATGATATTTTTGATGCTTATTTAGCTGACGGACACTCTTTAACTGATTTTATTGCCGTGCTTGTTGAATTATATAAAGTATCGGGTATCATTCCAGAGGAAAAAAACTGATAGAAGAGGGCTATGATACCAACTCATAGCCCTCTTTTCTTTTTAGCGAAAATATAAAAAGTTGGTTAAACAATGCCCTTGATATAGGGATTGAAGAAAATATTTTTTGGGGAATGACGTTAGCGGAATTACAACGGAAATTTGAGAGTTATAAACGAACAAAAGAAATCCAATAGAAGGAGAAAGCAACCTTTGATTATATCTTGGCGGATTTAATAGGTATAAGCGTTGGGCGCTTGTATAACCGCAACAATAAATACCCCAAAATTGAGGAAGTATATTCTTCTCTATTCCCCCCAGACGAAGAAGCAGAACAAAAGAAAAAAGATGCTTTAAATATAGAAAGATTTAAGCAGTTCGCTAATTCATTTAATAAGAAGTTGGAGGGAGCGAATAAATGACAGAAGAACTAAAAGTAATTATAGACGCTACTACCGATGGCTTTAAAAAGGGAATGAAAGAGGCGGAAAGCACCCTTCAATCATTCGGTAAAAACGCTACGAAGTTTGCGAGCGATTTTGCTAAAACTTCTGTAAAGGCAACCGCCGCCGTAGCAACTACCTCCGCCACAATGGTAGCGGCAATGACAAAAGGCTCATTAGATGCCTA
>CALYRM010000100.1 GCA_945482995.1 uncultured Clostridia bacterium
GTATCAATCACCTTGTTAACCTCTGGGTTGAATTTTTCTTTATTTTCCATATTAAACATCACTTTCTATTTGTAAAATTATAGTAGCAATAACAGAGCGCAAAATATTATCACTCTGTATAATTTAGCAAATAAAAAACCCACACTTTGCAGTGTGGGACAGTTTTATCCATTGATAAGTTTTACAGTGACCTCGTCCATCTCGCCACCGAAGAAATGTTCTAGTACCTCATCAAATATTGTGTAATCCTCGCTTGTGAGAGCAAACAACGTCATAGATGATTTGAGTTTCATTTCATCTATATCACCGAAGATTTCTAAAGCAGTCTTGTCTTTGTGTTTCAATAGCTCGCCACAGAGCTCATAGAGCCTCCGAGACAACACCGGGTGCGCAAGGTATGCTTTAGCTTCACCCAATCCCGAGATGCCATACAGGTGAGCCATAGTACTCGTACCAAGCCCACGGAGCTGAGGGAACATAAACCACATCCAATGAGATGTCTTCTTACCATTTTGCATTTGTTTTAAGACTGACGGGTACATAAGTGTTTGCGCCTGAACGAACCGATCTAAAGAGTTAAAATCCATATTATCACCTCATAAATATTATACCGCAAACCGCTTTGCCAAACATGCATTTAGTGCTTGCAGTATTTCTTTATCTATTATTTTCCATCAATGCAGCGAAAAAACCAATTATAAGCATTATTAACAAAACGAACATAACTAAATATTATTAACTCCTTATATTTTTTCTATTTATATTATATCGATAAAAAAAGCAAATTACAACATTCTCATGTCCGCATTTTTTCCCAAAACAATTAAAAATACTTTTTTGCCTAATTATTTCGTCATTTCATCCTATCTTTATCGTCATTCTGAGCGCAGTCGAGGAGGACAGTTCTTGCTGAATGAAGATAACAAAAAAGCATCCTTAACCGAAGCGGATAGGGATGCTTTTTTTATTGGTTTACTATATATAAATTAGTAATCTTTGCGAATGTTGTCGCTGAATGGCAATAAAGCCATAACACGAGCTCTCTTGATAGCGGTTGTTAAAGCTCTTTGGTGTTTTGCACATACGCCTGTTGAACGACGTGGTGCGATTTTGCCATTTTCTAACAAATACTTCTTTAATTTAGCTACGTCTTTATAATCAATATAATCTACGTGCTCTGCGTTAGCCGATCTGTCGATACAGAATTGACATACCTTTTTCTTGGACGTCTTCTTCGGCGGGCGTTTTACAAATTTTTCTTCACTTGTCTTATTATTCATTATTATTACCTCTTAAACATTAAAATGGAAGTGAATCGTCTACAGGCTTCATATCGCCGATAGCGTCGCCATCGTCTGAACCTTTAGTCGATAAGAATTGTACTTCGTCTGCAACGATTTCGGTTACATATTTCTTGGTGCCGTCATTTGCATCGTAAGTACGATTTTGAATTGAACCGCTGATAGCTACCTTGCTACCTTTACGCAAATACTTCGAACAGTTTTCTGCTTGACCACGCCATGCAACTACATTGAAGTAATCTGTTTCATTTGCGCCCCAACGACGTGATACAGCTATCGAGAATTTGCATACTGAATTATCATTGCTTGTTTTGGTTAATTCAGGATCTCTTGTTAAATTACCGATTAAAATAACTTTATTCATAAGCTATCTCCTATTTGCGAATAACCATATGACGTACAACGCCATCTGTAATTCTCAATTGTCTTTCAATCTCGGCAACTTGATCACCGCTGATTGTAAAGTCAACTACAACATAGAAGCCTTCGCTCTTGAAATTAATCAAATAAGCGTACTTTTTCGTTCCAAGCTTCTTATCAGACAAAATCGTGCCGCCAAGGGATACGATAAGGTTGCTGAATTTCTCTGTCAAAGCCGACTTCTTTTCATCTTGAAGATCATTGTCTAAGATGTACATAAGTTCGTAAGAATTCATTTTTTGTCCTCCTTTTGGTCTTTTGGCTTTCCCGACATAAGGAAAGCAAGGGTTTTTCCCTAATAAGCTAAATAATATTATAATGTACGCTTAACGATTTGTAAAGCATTTTTTCTTATTTAAAAGGGAAAAATATATGTTATTATTTACATGCCAAGGTCATCTAGAGCAACGTCGAAGAATGATAATATGGATTTCACATTGCACTTTGAAATAAAAGTGCAAGGCACTTTTATTTCTAAAAGGCTTGCCTTTGTTAGCAATAAAGTATATAATAAAATAAAATAGTAAATATAAATAATAAAATATCATTTCGATTTTCGGAGAATATATATGCTTAAAGTTTATAATGTTTTAACCGGTAAAAAAGAAGAGTTTATACCACAAGTTCCTAACAAGGTCCTTATGTATGCTTGCGGGATAACGGCAAGCGGTGAAGCTCATATCGGGCATGCGTATCAAGCAGTGGTTTTTGACGTAATTCGTAGCTATCTAGAATATTCTGGTTATGAAGTCAAATATGTACGCAACTATACCGATGTTGACGATAAGATTATTGTCAAAGCTCGTGAATTAGGCGTCGATCCGAGTTTGTTTGCACAAGAAAAAATGAAATCAATTGACGCAGATTTCGCAAAATTAGGAATCAAACCCCCTACCATTCAAAGCAAGGCTACAGAGTGTATTCAAGATATAATCGATTTTATCGCAAAGCTTATCGATCAGGGTTGTGCTTATCCAACACCCGACGGCGATGTTTATTTTAGAGTAAATTCTTTTGCCCCATATGGCAGTTTTTCACATAGAGTGGAAAGAGATTCTCAACTATCCGGCGTTCGCAAAGACGTTGAAGAAGGTAAAGAAAACAGCCATGACTTCGCACTTTGGAAAAAAGCCGGTGACGACGAAATTTATTGGGAAAGTCCTTGGGGCAAAGGTAGACCCGGTTGGCACATTGAATGCTCGACTATGAGTATGAAGTATCTCGGCGAAACCTTGGATATTCACGGCGGTGGTAAAGATTTAATCTTCCCACACCACGAAAACGAAATTGCTCAAAGCGAGTCGCTTACCGGTAAACGCTTCGCTAATTATTGGATTCATAACGGACTCGTCAAGGTAAACGGTCAAAAAATGAGTAAATCCTTAAATAACGGTATCATTTTAAAGGACGTTTTAAGTGAATACGTTGCCGATGTGCTCAAAATGCTTCTTTTATCCAACAGCTATCGTTCGGACTTAAATGTTGTTGATGGTATGTTTGATGTTTTGGAAAATAGAGTGTTCACTATCTACAAGCTTTTTGAAAAAATCGACAAAGATTATATTGGAGTTACGCCCGATATGAATAATCCATATTCTTTAAGAATAAAGGATGATTTTGTTAAAGCTATGGATAACGATTTCAATACCGCTTTGGCAATAGCTAACCTAAACAAATACATATCGGAACTATCGGTTTTCGTCAAAAAGGGAACGCAAACTCCCGAAGCTATCGTTGCAATCAAGCAAACGTTACAAGAGGTTTACGGCGTTTTAAGATTGCTATCCGCTAACCCTACCGAGGTAGTTGAGAGCATACGCAACAAGTATTTAACGAAAAACAACATAACAAAACAAGAAGTCGAAGCTCTATTATCCGTGTGGGACAAGGCAAGACTTGAAAAGAATTTCCAAGTTGCCGACGAAATAAGAGCAAAACTTACGGAAAAGAATATTCTAATAACCTTAACAAACGGAGTAGCAGGTTGGGAAGTAGCCCTAAAATAACATTGACTAAGTTAAAACGACCTGTCGTTTTAACAATGAATTGCAACCTGATGGCCCCGTGAATTAAGCCAAAGGCTCGTGAATTGGCTTCGCCGTGAATTGCACTGACGTGCGTTATGGACTGCGTGATTTGTATGGAACGCTTAAGTCTAATACGAAACGAATGGGTAATTACCCTGTTTTAGAGATGTCTCCACTTCGGTCGACATGACGGAACAAGGATAGGTCATTCGACTACGCTCGAGATGACATAGGCCGGTCAATGATGTCTAAGAAATAATATAAACGCTTATGGAAAAGAAACTCAAAGAAAATGTTGGCTTTTATGCAATGGGCATATTGGCCGTAATAATCGCAGTATTAGGCATTACCGCCAATGTTTTATGCAAGAAAACAGGCGGATACGCCTTAGGCGCAGGCGTTTGCTTAGTAGTTTTACTTTGCGAATTCTTTGTCTTTGCCATAAGCCCTACCATTACAAAAACTCGTACAAAGGGTATTTTATTTGTTAGCTCGTTTTTAATTTTTATTTATTCGATTCTATTTTTCGTTTGCGATATTGTTCATGTAAAAGCATTTTCGTATGCGTTTGAAAACGGCGTATACGTAACCAAAACGACAGGTTTAGGAAAATTTGCTGTTGTATTTGAAGTATTTTGTATGATTATTCTATTCTTCTTGTTTCTTAGAATGATTTTAAATCTATTCGGCAAGGAAATTAAATTCTATGAAAAACTTTTGGGCACACAAATTGTTCGCTACAAAGAAAATCCCGACTTAACCTTAGACCTACCCGAAAAGGACACCGACAAACTTGTAATTACGGCGCAACGTGCATTGAGTTCGGATAAAAAGCTACTTAAAAATATTCAAGATAGTGTCGAAATTAAAGATGAAACAAAACAGCAAACTGAAACTAAAACTGAATTTAAGCCACAAGTTAATAAAAAAGATGAGCACAAGCAACAAGTCAAAATACAGGATAAACCATACGAACAACAGCAAAATGACAATAACAGTGCTCCTATCTTAAACAAACAAACTTGTTCTTCTACTCAAACGGTAGAAAACAAACAAGACATTGTTACTTCTCAATCGGTTGACGAAAAACCAGTTTACACAGCAAACGAAAAACCTACTTATGCTCCTATCCAAACAGCCGAAGAAGAACAAAACTTTATTACTAACGAGGAGTCATCCACAGAATCCAAAGACGACGCCGATGATATAACCCCATATCAAGATTATACCGACAATAGCGAAATTGTTGTGAATGAAGATATTAATAACGAGCAAGACGTAGAAATTGCGATTGACCCTCAAGACGTTGGCGGAGTTATCTTAGACTATGAACAACGTGAAGACTACCGCAACCCTTGCATAATTCACCATATAACCGAGCAAGTTGATAACGAGGACGACGATATCTATTCTAATTTTAATTACGATGATGATGTTTGATAGCGTTGCTATCAAACAATGAAATTCCTATCGGGGTTAAATCGCTATTGCGATGAAATCCGCCTTTCATGCAGGTTTAAGACTGCGTGATTTGTATGGAACGCTTAAGTCTAATACGAAACGAATGGGTAATTACCCTGTTTTAGAGATGTCTCCACTTCGGTCGACATGACAGAACAAGGATAGGTTATTCGACTACGCTTAAGAATGACGATTAATAGGATTAGCTTCTTAGACTCCTTTGAACATCGCTTTCAGGATGACAGCCTAACGGCTGTCACATTGCACGTTGAATTTATGAATCTAATAAAACAAAATTGGAATATTAACGACAAAAACGAATTCATTGAGTATTTAAAGACTTTTTCTATTCCTGAAAAGGTTGATTTTCAACGCAGAGTAATCAACACCAAAAAGCCTATTTTAGGCATAATGACGCCAACCTTGAGAAGTATTGCAAATGAAATTGCAAAAGGCGATTACATATCTTTTTTAAACTTAGGTATTCATGATTACTACGAATGTGAAATAATAAATGGCGCGCTAATCTGCAAAATTAAAGAGCTTAACACTCTTTTCGAATATTTGACAGCCTACGCCGAAAACGCCGACTGTTGGGCTGAAATTGACCTTATAAAGATACCTTACAAAGAAAAAACGGCAGAACAAATTTTTAGTTACGCCGAAAACTGCACGAAAAGCGACAAAACCTTTGTTAGGCGTTTAGGAGTTATCCTTTTATTTTCTTTTATTCGCGAAGATTATTTTGCTCGCATAACGGCAATTCTTAAATCGCTCAGAACCGAAACCGAATATTACGTCAATATGGCTGTTGCTTGGCTAACTGCCGAGCTTGTAGTTAAACTACCCGATTTAATCATTCCATTTATTAATTTAGACAATATGAACGAGTTTGCGTTGCGGAAAACAATTTCCAAATGTTCAGATAGTTTCCGCATTCCAAAAGAAACGGTTGATGCGATAAAAAAAGTTGCACTGTCATAAGAAGTGCAATTTTTTTATTACAAGTATTAGATTCTTCAAACAACGCTTAAGAATGACA
>CALYRM010000101.1 GCA_945482995.1 uncultured Clostridia bacterium
CGGTCGACATGACAATGCGGAATAGATGTCTCCACTACGGTCGACATGACATTTAGTTAGTCTGTCATCCTCAAGCGATGCGTAGCGTAGTCGTGAGGATCTCATCCTTGTTTGTTTTTAGATTCCTCGAACAACGCTTTCAGAATGACGGTGCGGGTGTCGACATGACAATACGGAATAGATGTCTCCACTGCGGTCGACATGACGAACAATGATGAGATCCTTCGACGTTGCTCAGGATGACAAACAAGTAGTAGATCCTTTGACGTTACTCAGGATGACGTGCGCTCGGGATTATATTAAGGAGAGAGAATTGAAAAAGATTGCGCTGGTTGTTATTTCGGTTATTGTAATTTTGCTTTGTGTGGCTTGTTCACCACAAACTCTCTCCACGCCCAAAGAATTGGTTGTTGAGTATAATGTCTTATCATGGGATAAGGTCGAAAATGCAGATAGTTACGTAGTTTGGGTGAATGGTGAAGTATTTACAAGTAGTGCAAACTTTATTGAGTTATCCTTACAAAATAATGTTGATTATGAAATCAAGGTGAAAGCTGTCTCTAATGGTAAGTATGGGGATTCGGAGTATTCCGAAGTGCTAAGCTATAAAAAGACTCCGACCGAAAATTTAACTAAGCTTGCCGTACCGTCGATATTGGAAATTGACGGTTTGGGCGTTGTTCATTGGTCATATATCGGCGCATCATCCGGTTATAGAATCATTTGTAACAATGCGCTTTTAGCGGTCGTTGCGGACAAGTCTACAACTACATATACCTTGGATATCTCCGAAACAGGCACTTACAGCATACAAGTGCAAGCGATAGGGGATGGTAAGGTCTATTCGGATAGTCCTAAGTCGAATGTGTATAAATTTGTTATTGGTTTGGACGGAAAGCCCTTATTGCCGTCTTTATCTGAACCGACTATTTCTTATGATGCGCAGAGTGAATCTTTGGTTTGGCAAAAGGTAAGGTATGCTGTCGGTTATTTGGTATTTTTGAATGACAACGTTGTGTCGAGAATTACTGCAAACGATGAAAACGTGTTTACGTATAAAATTAATCCTAATCTTACAACCAACGTTTATACGGTAACTGCGCTTGGCGATGACCTTGCATATGGTATGTCAAAAAAGAGCAATGCAATATCCTTTCCGTTGGTACCGTCCAATCCCCCGCAAAAGATCAAAGTTGAAGTGATTGAAGGAGAATCCGTTTTGACCTGGGATAAGGTCGACTATTGCCGTGGTTACTCGGTTGAAATCAATGGTAACAGCGAAAACGTTTTTACAAATAGCTTAAAACTTACAGGTTACGCAAACGGCGAATATTTGATAAGAATCTTAGCCCTTGGTGATGATTTATTCTATACTTCAACCGCTTTTAGTGAACAAATTGCGATAAATGTCGTTAACGGCTCAATTGCTTCACCAATACTACAATCTCCCGACTATCCACGTTATATTAGTGGAGTGTTATATTGGGAAGCAACTCCTAATGCAGAAAGCTATGAAATAATAGTGGAAACACCGTACGATGATTCCGTTAGTACCCTAACCTTCACCACTACCGAGACAACGCTTAAAATGGATAGCGTATTTGAAGAAACGGTAATGATATTCTATGTACGTGCGATTGCGAATGGGTATAGAACATCTCCATATTCGGTAGGTGTAGGCTATATACCGTCCGCTACAAAGTCATACATAGACGAAAACGGTTTTGTGGTAACGATAACGGGCGATCAATACTATTTTGTGCAATCGCCATCAGAAATTTCGTATGACGGTGAAAGAATTAGTTGGTCAAATGTGGAATTTGCTTCGGGATACGTTGTAACCATTGACGGACAAACAATAAGGAGCGAAATTAATTCTTTAGAATATGAAATCAACGGCACGGTAACAGTATCGGTTTCTACCCTTACCGAAAAAGAGAAATATTACCCTTCACCTAGAAGTCAAGAGACGATAATCAAAAGTCCGCAAAGGTTATCGGCGCCGATACCGACCATTCAAAACAATAAACTTATTTGGGAAACCATTCAAGGGGCAAACGGATATGTTTTATACGTAAACGGCGAGCCGACTGAGGTTTTTACAACGGTAGTTGATTTGAAATCTTTGTTGACGATTGACGGTAAATATAATCTATCGGTAGCGGCAATAGCAGAAAATCAAAATCTATACGCTAATTCCTTAAAGAGTGTTGAGCTAACCTTTACCGTTGATTATGGTGAGTACGGCACAAGAGAAAAGCCCTTTTTGATTAATTTATATCAAGATTTTGATTTGCTTGTTAAGAATCCGACCGCATATTTTAAAATCGAAGCCGACGTTATTGATTTAGAAAACGAAATTATCAATCCGCTATTTTTTGACGATGTATTTATGGGACATATTGACGGTAACGGAGCGGTAATTCAAAATTTTAGATTACAAAACAAAAACAACGCTTCAGGATTTTTCGGATTTATCTCTTCATGTGAAATATACAATTTAACCTTTAAAAACGTAACGGTGTATGGCAATTCCGCCATAATATCAAGCAATGCCACCGACGTAGCAATCGATAACGTTTCGGTGAAGGGCTTGGCTATCTTGGACGATACAACGTCCATCGCAGGCGGAATGTTCGGTTCGTTTACAGGAAGTGCGAAAAACCTTTCAATTGATATCCAAATTACTTCTTCTACTGAAAATATGATTACAACATGTAGAGTAGGTGGTTTTGCAGGAATAGCAGACGGAACCTTTGAAAGCGTTTCTATAATTGGCAAAATAGACATCCCAAACACACAAGCTAGTAGAGTAGGTAGTTTTGCAGGTGAGCTTTCGGGAACTGTAAATGGGATTATCTTAAATAATATAACGGTCAATGTCGGAAGCGGTATCAATGGATTAATTGCAGGCTCGGCAAGTTGTTCTATTACATCGGTGGAAGCAAGCGGTATCCTTAGATCTAAGGGAGGTAATAGCGGTTTATTCGGGACTTTTGGCGGTACTTATTCAGGAACTTCGACAATTGAAATTATGGTAAACAGCACAGAAAAAGTCTATGTTGGCGGTTTTGCAGGTTCGCTTAAAGATTCAACGGTGGATTCTCAAATAGCCGCTCGTATATCGGTTATTTCACCAAACGTGTATGTAGGCGGTTTAGCGGGGCTTGCTCAAAGTGATATCATTTTTGAAAACTCCATCACACCAAATATTACGGTGAATTCCAACGTCGGTTATGTCGGCGGTGTATATGGATATTATGAATATCCGATTCATAATTCCGTTATTGGTGAAATCACCGTAAACGTTGACGAAAGCCAAGGTATAAATATTATTTTAGACTCATTTAGAGGAAACAATAACGATAGATGTATAAACACCGCTGTAATGCTTAAAGGTAATATGCTCGAGCATCTATACTCTGCACCAAATGGAGATGGAACCGAGATTAACCCATATTTAATCACAAGCGTAGAAGACCTGTATTATATAAATATCGCAACCGATTCGTATTTTAAACTTGCTAACGATATAGAAGTTGGCAATATTAACGCTTTGGCAACGTCGGTTTTCAGCGGAGTTTTTGACGGAAACAATTATGAAATATCTAATATTTACCTTTCGGACGAAATCTCGGGGTTGTTTGCAAAAACCAATGGCGCAACCATTAGCAATCTAAAATTATCCAATATTAATGTCGAAGGCGATATTGTCGGTGGATTAGTGGGAGAAGCTGAAAACACTCAAATTAAAAACGTTACCGTTTCGGGAACGGTTATCGGAAAGGGTGGCATAACAGGTGGATTGGTTGGAGTTGCCGTCGATACAACGATAATAAACTCGGGATTCAATGGTAGAATTCTTAACGTTTCCGATAATGCAAACGCATTGATAGGTGGATTGGTGGCTAAGGCAAGTGGCGATATTTCATCAAGCTTCGCAATAATAGAACTTGACGGCACGGGACTTGGCAAGCATGGAGGATTTGCAGGAGAGTCGTCGGCTACAATCAATAAATGTTATGCAGTCGGCAAGAACTTGATTAATCATCAAGGTGTGGCAGGTTTTGCTTATACTAGCATTGGAACGATAACCGAATGTTATCAAGCAATAGATTCTAAAACACCGATTTATGCATTTTTGGGAGAGACCGGCACGTTGACAAACTGTAAATACGTTGCGCCGACACTGGTCGGCGTGCTTAATGCCGAGCTTGACGGATTAACTTTGGTATCTAATGATGTGGCTAAAAATCAAGGCGTATTTGAAAATTGGGATAACAGTCATGGTTATTCAAGAATCCCCAATATAGGTGGACAAACACTATCTTCAAAATACAACAACGTAAAAATCGAATTGTTTGATACCTTGAATGTTGACATTTTAAAATATTTCGATTTAAGGAATACAACCGCTTTCGGTGTTGGGAGCCTTGTGATAGGCGAACCTTTTACTCTAAAGGGAACAACCTTGACGTTTAGCGATTACGGCACGTATAAAGTTGAAATCGCTTTTATTGATTTTGTTATGCAGTTTGACATAACTTTTAACGAAACAATTAATCCCGACTTTGAGGGCAACGGTACTCTTGAAAATCCTTATTTGATTGATAATTTCGAACAGCTACAAAAGGCGACTGAATATAACTCAAATATCTATTTTATGCTTAATTCCAACGTTGAAGTCACGCAAGCACTTGTATCATTCTCTGCTAATTTGAATGGTAACGGTCATACGTTGACCGCAAATACGACATTATTTGAAAGGATTAGCGGAAGTATTACAAACATAAAACTACTTTTACAAAACAATGCGTTTTTATCTCAAAATGCAGCCAATTTGACGTTTACCGATAGCGAAATAACCATTAATTACAATGATTTGATCAATAATGTTGAAAATTGGGGCGTAATAGCGTTCGCTGAAAATTCGACTTTTGACAATATTTCCATTTCTGGTAATATCGAAGCAAAGGCAACCGATTTCGGTGCGTTGTCTACGTCAATTATGGGAATCTCAACAATTCGCAATATAACTCTTGATTTGACAATTAATGGCGAATTTGTGGGTGTTGCAGGTGTGGTAGCTAGCACCAATACACAAATAGATGGCGTTAGCGGTAGTATCGAATACACTTCTCTTATAGCTCAAAACTTGGCAGGTGTTGTCGTAAACACAACTGCGCCTATTAGCGGCGTTGAGTTAAGTGTAACCGTAAACGCCGAGGCTACAAATTTTGGCGGTGTAGTTGTTAATTCGACATCGTCAATTAATAATACACGAATTATTGCAAATATAGCGTTAACCAACTCTATGTATGTGGGCGGAGTAGCAGGAAAGGGATTTTCTGTCGACGGAAGCATAGAGGGCGAGATTTCTGTCAATACCGCCAATGGTTATAGCTATGTTGGGGGACTATCGGGAAGCGTAAGCCATTTATCGGGTACAGCTAATTGTGCGCTAACCGTTAATATTGCATCAAGTGGAGCGGTCGGATTAGCAGCCGGTTATGCAACCCAAGCAAGCATTATGGTTGAAGGCTCATTGACAGTTTTTTCGAGTTCAGAGATAAAAAATACTATATATATCGGAGCTCTAGGCAGTGGCAATATGGATAATTCAACTATAAATATAACCCTAAGTTATAATGCTATAAATGCTATGGATTGTTATATTGGCGGTGCAGTAGGGGTAGGCGGAGTTAATAATTCGCATATCACAACCACGGTTAATTCGGATGCAATTAAATCAAGCGCATACCTTGGCGGTGCTGTCGGAAAAACTTCGGACAATATCACAAATAATACGATAAAAGGTACCATCAACACCGATAATACCGTTTATACCGGCAAGATTGCAGGAACTTGCAACGAGGGAATTGAGGAAGGATTTATCGACAATATAATAGAAATCACAGTTATAAATCCCGATTTTTCGGGTAATGTCGGGTATATAGTAGCTGAACCCGAAGAACAATAGAAGGATATTATTATGAAATTTAGAATTGGCATTTTAATTCTTATAGTAGCATTAATAGTTTTACCCTTAACGGCGTT
>CALYRM010000102.1 GCA_945482995.1 uncultured Clostridia bacterium
CGGAATGACATTTTAATTTGATAAAGTTTCACGCTTTACTCATCATCATTCTCGTTTACCGATGGATTCTCCGTGCTTTCTTCATCGGAAATAAACTCTTCGCCGTCTCCGCTATGAGCAATTTTAAGTATTCCGTCATTTGAGATTTTTGGAGTCATGTTGCCCATATCTCTAATGCTCGACTTTGCATATTCTAGCCCTCTATACTTAAATTCAAGCGCCCTATCAGGCTCGTGCAAAATTTCTCTTACCGCATAAAGCGTTTCGTCGGGCGTGCGAGCGGGAATTATCAAATGTCTTGATAGCAAATACCGTCTTATTTTCTTTTCAAGCATGGTAACTGCAGGTTCGACTACTACCGGAATACCCCTTATAAACGCCTCGAAAATTGACCTTGTATCGGGGACTGTTACCAAAACGTCGGTAATGTCGAGAAGCGCAGAAGTCAAACTGTCGGCAAGCATTATGTTTTTGTTAAACTCGGGTAAATCCATATAGTAACGCCTTACGGTATTATCCGAAGTGATTATCATTAAAGAATAGTCGTTGCAATTCTTCATTAAATGGATTACGTCCTCTTTAAATGAGCGCGTTTCATATACGCCACCGAAAACGACAACCAGTGGCAAATCACCCGTCAAACCAAATTCCGCGCGTTTTTCAGTTCGGTTACCGGTAAAGTTAAAGCCAAGCGTTGGAAAACCAACAACCGCTATACGAGACTCGGTAATTCCATTTCTTTCAAGCTCATTTTTTACGGTTAGATTTTCAACAAAATATCCGTCTGCTTCACTTCTTACAAAAGATAAATCAAGGGCAAAATCAGAAATAGCACCTACTATCTTGAAGGTTTTTCCAACCATTTCACGAGCAATTATCATAAGCCTTAATGAATCGGGATTTGTGCATATCACCATAACAGGGTCAAATCTGTTGATAATATTGACAAATCTTTTCATCTCGGGATTTTTCTTGTTCATTTCGGATATATTTGCATAGCCGTTTGTGTGCATAAGAGTTTGAATCCTCTTATAAGAGAATATATCTCTACGGCGAGAAAGGCGTCTTAAAAGCCCTCTAGCGTGCTTACAAAAGAAATTAAAGGTACCTTTTTTTGTTTTGTGTCTAAGATTTCCGTAATATTCCGCGCTTTCTATGGGGACAACGTCGCAAGTGAAAAATTCATCTTCAAGATGTTTCTTTAAAGCCTCGGTAATGGTCGAGTCCTTTCCCTTATCGTACATTATGATTACATGATCTCTCCACTTGATATCCATAAATTCTGTCCTATATAATTTGTTTTCTCAATATATCATCGGGATATAGTTCAACTTTTTGGGTTGGTGTGATTATCAACTTTTGTTGTACAAGTTTTGCATCAAGTACCTCGTTTCCCTTTGTGTCACGTATACTCTTAACCTCGAAAATCTTACCAAAATCATCTCCACTTGATAATATTTCTAATTTGTCGCCAACCTTAAAGCGGTTACGCATTTCTACTAAATAACCGTCTTCTACCTTTTCAAGAACTACGGCGGTAAAACTATAACCGTCAGTCTTTTGCTCTTTTGAATACGTGACGTTAGCATTTTCTTTGCCGTAGTAAAAACCTGTCGAGTATCCTCTATTTTTGCATTTATACATTTCCTTATCAAGCACGGCAAGCTGTTCCTTTGTGGGATTGACAAGGTCAATTGCTCTCCTATACGCATTTACAACATTAGCAACATAATATACCGTTTTCATTCTGCCTTCAATCTTAAAGGAATCAATACCCGCTCTTTTTAGGTCGTCAATGTGAGTGAGCATATTGAGATCGGAACTATTCAAAATATAACTACCTCTTTCGTCCTCTTCGATTTCTAAAGGATCTGTTCTCGATACTTCGGTAAGCTTATATTGCCATCTGCACGCTTGAACACATTCGCCGCGATTACTATCTCTATCCGTCAAATAACTGCTAAGCAAACATCTTCCGCTATAACTTATGCAAAGTGCGCCATGAATAAAGCACTCAATTTGCAAACCATCGCAATAGTCCTTAATTTGCTTGATTTCGTCAAGCGACAATTCTCTTGCCAAAACCACCCTTTCAGCGCCTTGATTTTGCCAAAATTTTGCGGTATATTGGTTGGTTATATTTGCCTGTGTACTGATATGTATTGGCAAATTAGGTGCGACTTGCTTAGTAAGCGCAATAAGTCCGGGATCCGTCAAAAGCGTTGCGTCAACCTTTATCGATTCCAAGTACTTCATATACTCTCTTAGTTCGCCAAAATCTCTATTTGAAGGGAATATATTTGTTGTAACATACACCCTTTTACCTATCGAGTGCGCATATTCAACAGCCTGCTTCATTTGGTCAAAATCAAAATTATCCGCATATGAACGCAACGAAAAATTTTTACCGCCGAGATATACCGCATCTGCGCCAAAATGAAAGGCTGTTTTTAATTTATCAAAACTCCCTGCCGGAGCTAACAATTCAGGTTTATACATTTTTTCACAATCAAGATGCCTTGTCCTACATCTACCCTTTTTGATATTATTGACTTGTTTTCCTCTATGCTTTTCAAAAATGCTCGCATATTGGTTATTATTGTTCTGTGCTTGTGTTTGGGATACTCTCCGTCGTCGACCCAGCCGTGATAGCCAACGTCATCGACAAATATCATTCCCTTATCACTAAGCAAATTGAGCAAGTACGGAAACATTGTTTGATAATGTCCCTTGGGTCCGTCCAAAAAGATAAAATCAAATTTTTGGTCTAACAAGGTTATCAAATAGTTTGCGTCCTCTTCGATAATTTTTACTCTATCCGAAACTTTTGCTTCTTTGAAATTTCTTTCGGCTACCGTTAGTCTATCGGTATCGATATCAACGGTAGTCAAACTACAATCATTAGGTGCTACCGACAACATTGCTATACCGCTGTACCCTATCGCCGTTCCGATTTCCAAAATTGCTTTGGGCTTAACATCACTTACCGAGTTTAATAGTACGTTAAGTGCGTCGTCCTCAATAATAGGCACAAATTCGTTTAGAGCATATTCTCTTATTTTTACTAGCAATTCTTTCATTATTTCGTTACGATAATTGGTATTATCATTGGCGTAGTTTTCATTGACTTTCGAGCATACGCCTTGACAACCTTGCTAACTCGGTCCTTGATATCACGTCTTGGCAATTTGCGTATTTTCTTATCCTTAAACACTGCCGCAACCTGCTTTTTTATGCATTGCGTAAAATCGTCATTCGTAATAACGCCCCTATATATAACGTCAATATCTTTTTCACTTACAGCTGCCGTTCCGAGTTGACATAGCACAATCATTACGCCGTCGTGCGACATGGTTTTTCTATCTTGAATAATTGCCTCAACATTATCGCCGATAACGCCACCGTCAATATATACATTGCCTGCGGGGATATCTTCCAAACGCGAAAAGCCGTCTTCGCTAACCTCTACCATCCAACCGACTTCGGTAATCATGATGTTTTCTTCAGGAATTCCCAACGATACCGCTAATTCCTTGTGCTTAAATTGATGGCGGTACTCTCCGTGAATGGGTAAAAAATATTTAGGTTTTATGAGCGATAACATAAGTTTCAACTCTTCTTTATGAGCATGTCCAGACACATGGATATCTTTTAGCGTATGATAGCAAACCTTAGCCCCTAACATATAGATGTTGTTAATAACTGAATAAATCGATTTTTCATTCCCGGGGATAGGACTTGCCGAAATAATTACCGTATCGTTTAAGCCAATTTGAATCTTACCATATTCGCCGTAAGCCATTCTCGACAAAGCACTCATCGGCTCACCTTGACTTCCCGTTACGACCAAACAAATTTTGCCGTCGGGTACTCTATTAGCCTTTTCGATTTGTACGAGTTGCTTATTATCTATATCAAGTAAGCCTAAATCACGGCTAATATCGGCTACCTTAGCAATACTTTTGCCACCAAATGATATTTTTCTACCGTATTTCTTCGCTATGTCAACAATTTGCTGCAATCTGCTAATATTGCTTGCAAAGGTTGCAACAATTATTCTTCTGCCATCGTTATCCGAAAAAATCTTGTCGAAAGTGTCGCCTACAACTTGTTCGCTAACTGTATAGCCGTCTCTTTCTATGTTCGTGCTTTCACCAAGCATCAATAACACGCCTTTTTCACCAAGCGCGCCGAAACGAGACAAATCCATTGGCAAGCCATCTACAGGTGTATAGTCAAACTTAAAGTCGCCTGAATGGAAAATCGTTCCCTGTGGAGTTGTGATTGATATAGCGAACGAACCGGAAACCGAATGACAAACGTGGAAAAATTCAACTGTAAACGGTGATAATAAGACTTTTTCGCCGTCTTGTACGGTTATAAGTTTCGCATCAATCTTTTTTTCGCTTAGCTTCGCAGCCAACAAAGCCAAAGTAATTTCGCTACCATAAACGGGTACTTGAAATTCATCTAATAAATATGGTAACGCGCCAATATGATCCTCATGACCATGAGTTAATAGGATTCCTCTTAACTTGCTTTTATTCTCTCTCAAATAGGTTACATCCGGAATAATAGCGTCTATTCCGGGGGTATCGTCATCGGGAAAACTCATACCGCCATCAATAAGCACAATATTTTCCCCATACTCGATAAGGGTCATATTCTTGCCGATTTCACCGACGCCACCCAAAAAACCTATTTTAAACTTCTTTTTTGTTCTTTTTGCCATAATACTCCTTATAAAACATTGTCAAGCCTTATTATATATTATTTAAAAAAAAATATCAAGAAATTTTATCAAATATTTTTATATCGACGTAACAACATTGATTGGTAACGTGTGAATGAAGTCGGAACAAAATATAAAAAGGACGAATATAACTAATCTCGTCCTCTTTTAAATTTTTATTTCCATCGAACAAAATCGATATTAACTCATATATGGTATAGTTTTATCCTTTTTTATTGTATTCTTGAGCAACCCTATAATTTGTCATATAATAGGATTCCAAATTACCCACGTCCGACCAAAAGCAATCGCTTTCAAACGTATACAATTTACCAATAAGTTTTGGGAAAACGTTCCTTGAAAAATCGCAAAATCCTTTTGGGATCTTTCTTAAAATACGTTTATCAAAAACATAAATACCTGCGTTTACCAAATTTGTTTTTGGCTTTTCGGGTTTTTCTTCAAAATACGTTATCAACCCTTTTTCATTTTTGAAAATATTACCGAATAGTTCGGGAGTTGATACTCTTACCGAGGCTATTGTCGCAATTCCCCTGTGCTTTTTATGAAAATCAATAAGCGCTTCGAAATTCATATCGGTATAAGCGTCGCCGCTTAAAACCATGAAATCATCTCTTATTAAGTCGCTTGCATTTTTAATAGATCCCGCTGTTCCCAATGGATTGTCTTCATAGACATATCGAAGTCTAACGCCTAAGTCTTTACCCTCTCCAAAAGTGTCTTCTATCTTTTTACCTAAATAACAAAGCGTTAGAATAATATCTGTTATTCCCGCTTCTTTTAATTTGTTGATTGTATAGTACAAAATCGGCTTATCTATAATCGGGACCATTGGTTTGGGCATATCTTTTGTCAGTGGCATCAATCTCGTGCCTCGCCCTCCTGCCATAATAATCGCTTGCATTTTCACTCCTAATTAATGATTTTATGCATTTAGTTTATGTAGGTTTTATTCATTTATTCATTTTTCAGTTAGATTTAATTATTTTTAAATATATTTAGTG
>CALYRM010000103.1 GCA_945482995.1 uncultured Clostridia bacterium
GGTATATTATTATAAATATCCGACTTCAATATATGTGTTGTATGGAATTTTTTGCGTTGGATTGCTTGCACCTGCAATCTATAACCTTTTGAAAGTTCTTGAGGTTGCAAATCTAGTATCGTACTTTAAAGAACTTGAAATTTTTTCGGTGGTATTTTGTTTAGTTGCAATTGCAATAGTTACTGCATTTTTATTTTTAAACAGATTTATTATTACCGAAACGGAATTTATTTATCAAAAATTTACAAAAAAGGTTTATTCGCCCGAAAAGTTATTAACTATAAAAAGGCAAAATAAAACAGGGCTTATTGTCCTATATGTTGAGGACGAAACAAAAGAGGATTATATCGGCTTTATTGTATTGTCGGTGTTCCCAAGCAAACGCAAACAAATTATAGAAGATATTAGAAATCTTAATTATCACGTATCGGTTGAAGATATTGACGACAATGAAAAATAATGAAGTAGAATTATTAAACGGATATAACGCTATGTTTAGAGGCGCATACGAAAGCGGCGCTTCGTTTTTTGTAACGGCAACGAAAAGTTTCAATAAATACCCGCTTCCTGAGTACGAAGAACTCAAAGTTGTTAGTCTAACGGACGAAAGAAACGCTTTATCCTATGCTTTTGGACTAGCGTTGTCGGGCAAAAGGGTTGTTTGCTTTTTAACCTCGATTCCCTTTGACTTAGTTACCGAATATAGTTATACAGGGATAAACGGTTCATTGATTTTGGTATACTTAGAGGACAACGACCACTTGGAATACGATTCAAGACCCTTTTTTAAGGCTTGCGGTTATCCTATTTTTGAGCCTGCTGATCCAAGCGAATTGAAAAGGTTTGTTAAAATCTCTTTTAATTTTTCGGAAAAATACGACGTTCCGGTTGTAATAAGAACAAGTAGAAGATTGTTTGACTCGCTTTGCGACGTTCCACTTGCCGAAAGAAAAGTGATAGTTGACAAGCCATATAAAAAAGATAGTTCCAAATATGTGTTGTTGCCTTCAACTATAAAACTTTGCGCGGAAGATATCGTTCAAAGGAACGTAAGAATGACGGTTGACTCAGAAGGATTTCCAATCAATCAAGTTTTTGATGGAAAAATCAATATTGGCGTTATAGCGTCAGGAGAAGTTGCACGCTCCGTTCGTGAAGCAATGCCCGATTATAATCTTTTGTGTTTAGGAATGTCTAATCCTTTGCCAATTAATAAAATAAAGGAATTTGCGCAAAAAATGGATAAACTTTACATAATAGAAGAACATCCGTTTTTAGAAAATATTTTGAGAAACAGGGGAATAAAGTGCGTAGGCGAAGACTTGTTCCCAAGAAATGGGAGAAGAACCGTAAAGGAAATTGCCGCTTGGATTATGGGAAAAGCAAGCGAAAAGACAGAGAAAAAATATGGATTGAGAACCCCCGACTTTTGTAACGAATGTCCGCTTGTGCCAATTGTTTTTAGTCTAAAAAAGAAGAATCTACCGATTTTCACCGATAATGGTTGTGGCGTTTTATCCGGTTGTTTTATGTCGGCAAACGAGGTTGGAATAAAATATTCGCTTGCCTCGGCAATAGCGTTTAGTCACTATAATGAGTGTATTTCATTCTTGACTGTAGACGAATTTATTTCACAAATAACATCAATTATTGAATTGGATATCTCAAACATCACCATTGTTGTTGCGGTAAGTGGTGAAAATTACAAGTCGTATTGCTCGCTACTCAACGCTCAATACGAAGAGGCTACATTGGAAGAATTTTTGAAAATAGAGAAACTAAAGAAAATAATCTATTTTGTAAAAGTCGATAAGGTATGTAAATATGAAATGTAGCATTTTAATTAATTCGGTAGGCGGTCAAAGTATAAACCCTTATTTAACTTTTTTCTCGAATTTCGCTAAGGCAATGGGCGAACATATTTTTATTGACTATCAAAAAGGATTTTCCCAAGAACGTTGCAGTGAAAGCCATTCGGTACGAATTGGCGGTGGTTATGGCGAAATCTTAGAGGGTGGCGCTGATGTGGTCATTGCAACTGAGCAATTAGAGGGGGTAAAATCAAGATTTTATCCAACTTCCGAAGGTGGCTTGATTGTTAGCACAAAAAGAATGTTACCTTCGTCGGTAATAAACGGGCAAGGTGAATATCCAAAGGACTGTATGCAAAAATGTATCAACGATTGCTTTAAAGTGTTTGAGTATAGCGAAAATGATTATTTGACTGCTTGCCTCTTGGCATTGAGATTATTAGAAATCGATAAAAAGACGGCTACTGAATATCTTTCAAAAGATTATCCCGATATTGGCGAAGTGATTGAGCGTGCTTATTCTCAAAAATTTGTCAAAGCATAGCAATTTGTAAAGAGTAAAAGCATATTTTCTTTTATGGATTGCGTAGTAAAAATAAGTGTTTTACGAAAGAATTTATTAAACTTAAAATATCCGTATGCTCTCATGGTAAAAGCAAATGCTTATGGTCATGGTTTGTCGCTTGTGAAAAAAACCGAGGACTTGGTTTGTGCATATGGAGTTGCAACCGAGCAAGAGGGGGTAAAATTAAGATCGCTAACTAATAAACCGATTTTAGTTACCGCCCCAAGCGTTAGAATGAGCAAAATTTGTGTGGATTATGCGCTCACCCCAATGGTTAGTAATCCTTTGCAATTGTTGGCTTTGAACGACTCCGCAAGTCGTTTGGTAAAGGTTCATTTGAAAGTCGATAGCGGAATGGGACGCTTTGGCACAAAGACGTTAAAAGAAACCAAATCAATGATTAAACTTGCCGACAAATTGGATAAGATTAAAATTTCAGGAATATGTACACATTTTGCTTCAACGATATCGGCAAACAGTCAAATGGAAATATTTGATAGGCATATTGCCTTAGCGGAGTTTTACACAGGTCGATTATTACGCCACGCTGCAGCCTCGGGAACACAAGGCATTGATAAATACGATTTAAGAAGAATAGGGTTTTCCGCTTATTCTAACGTGCTTAGAGTGAAAAGTCGTGTTGCTTCGGTTAAAACCCTTAAAAAAGGGGAAACTGCAGGGTACAACGGAGTTTTTGAAGCTAAGGCACGCACAAAAATAGCGGTAGTTTATGGCGGTTATGCTGACGGAATCCCACGAAATGCTATTGGATTTTCGGTTAAAATCCGCGATAAAAAGCATAAAATTGTTGCGGTTTGTATGGATATTTTCATTGTGGAATTAACAACAACTGTTGAAATCGATGACGAAGTTACTATAATCAACGGTCTAAAATCTATTGAGAATCTTTCCGAGATAACCCAAAGAATTCCATATGAATTGTACGTAGGCTTTGTCGGTAGATGTAAATTTACTTATGAAGAATAGGAAACGTCGTTAATCTTGAGTTTCATGAAAAATGCGTGTGGTAAAAGAAAAATAACCGAAAAGGAAATTATAAAATGAGAATTGTCGGTGGTAAACATAAAGGAAGAAAACTTTTTACACCGCTCACGGACGATATTCGTCCTACAACGGATAAGGTTAGAGAAAGTTTATTCAATATACTTGGTCAGTACATAAGCGGTACTTTTTTTGACGTTTTCGGCGGTAGCGGAGCAGTCGGTATAGAGGCTTATAGCCGTGGCGCAACGGTTACAATAAATGACGCCAATCGTAAAAGCGTAGAGCTTATAAAGAAAAACGTAGCCCTGGTGACTAATACCGAAATAAAGGTTATCAACTATGATTTTAAAACTGCTATACGGGTTCAAAAAGCACCTTTTGACTATATCTTTTTGGATCCGCCTTATAAATATGACGCCGAGCCGATTTTTGAAGAATTATTGAAAAATAATCTTATTCACGATAATACTATCATTATTTACGAGCATAATTCTGAAAAGGAAGTTCAGATTAAAGGTTTAAACTGCTATGATACAAGAAAATATGGATATTGCATAATATCTTTTTATAAAAAGGAGAATAACTAATGAAAAAATGTATGGTAACAGGAAGCTTTGACCCGTTCACAAAAGGACATTTAGATATGGTTAAGCGTGCTGCTAAACTATTTGATAAGGTTTATGTAGCAATACTTGTAAATCCGTCAAAGAAAAATCTTTTTAATGTTGAGGATCGTATTTCGATTATCAGAAAATGTTGTGAGGGTATAGAAAACCTAATGGTTATCTCATATGCGGGAATGACTATCGATATTGCAAGAGAATTGAATGTTGATTGCTTGATTAGAGGTATTCGCTCCGAAAGCGATTTAGATTATGAAATTGAAATGTCAGAGTTTAACCTTGGGGAGGGCGGCGTTGATACCGTTTGTTTCTTGAGCAATCGTATGTCGTTTATTTCTTCAACAGAGGTTAGAAGGCGTATTGTAGAAGGAGAGGCGCTTGAAGGCTACATTCCAACGAACGCAATTGATTTAGTCGTAGAACTCTATAATAAGCATATACACTAAACCCCGAAAAGAAAGCATAACGGAATAGATAAAACCAAGGCGATGCTTGCTTGAGAGAATTTGCGTAAGAAATAGTCGAAAGCCGATATATTGCACTTTTGCAAAAACGTGATAGATTGCATGGCGATTCCAATACCGCCGAAAGAGAGAATAAAAGAGCAAAGGGCTGCGTTTATCGAGTTTACTTCGTATGCAGATAGCATTAGACAACCTCTTGTCATTTCTATAATGCCGACCAAAAAACTTGTTCCAATATCTGTTGGCAGATTGACGAATACCTTGTTTATGAGACTTCCGAAAAAACCTACTATTCCGACGTTTAAGAGCATATCTGCAAACATATTAAACAACGCAATAAAACCGCCAACTACAAGAATTGAGTTTATAGAAGTTTGAATGATGTTTGACAGCGTAGTTTCGTTGTTTGTGATTGTAATTTGACCCTTGCTAACCGATTTTTTGCGGTAGACTAATCCATTTATAAGAGCAGAAAGGTAATTTGTTATAAGAAGTAAAAGGGCGAATTTATAATTGTCGAAAAATCCATTTATCGTTCCTAATATAAAAAGAGGTCCGCTTGTTGAGCAAAAAGAGGAAATCGCAAGGGCGTCCTCTTTGTCGATAACGTTTGCGCTGAAAAGGTCCGAGGTAATACTTGCGCCAATAGGATAACCGCTTAGAATGCTCATTGTAAAAACATATCCCGAGGCTTCGTTTGTCTTGTATAACTTTTTAAAAGGCTTGCCTAGTATTTTACCGATTCTGCTTGCTACTCCTTTTGAGGTTAGTAGTTTTGTAAAAAAAATAAAAGGGAACAGGGACGGGAGAACACTCTTACAAAAAAGCAAAAGACCGTTTGAAAATGATTTTATGTAAACGTCGGGTTTGACAATAAATAGTATCATTCCTGCCAAAATTAATGCAATTTGTATATAGAGGCTTACTTTACTCTTAATTTTATTTTTTTTGAAGGAAATCGCAAGGCTTTTTAGTTTATACATAAAAAATATTATTTTTTAGAATATCAAAGTAGAACTCACTAAATTAAGTTAAAATTAAATCTTGACAAAGACAAAATTATTTTTTATAATATAACAGATGGCTAAGAAGAAGTTACAAAAGGAAAATTTAAACGAAAACGAAGTAGTTGACGTCAATACTGGCAAAAAAAGGAGTGCGCCCAAAACA
>CALYRM010000104.1 GCA_945482995.1 uncultured Clostridia bacterium
ATAATTATTCAAGGATGTACCGTCTTAACAGACGATATAAATACATATTAAGGAGAGAAATATGAAAAAGTTTTTGGGTATTTTACTCATTATCGCAGTGGTTATTCCATGCTGCATGGCAATGTTCACTGGTTGTAACGAGCCAACTGATTACGAACATACTATAGTATTTTATTCTTCACAAGGAGACGCATTGCAACAAATTACAGCAGCTGCAATTGCATCCTTTGAGGCAAAATATCCTGGTTGGAAGGTTCAACATATCCAAGCTGGCGGTTATGATGACGTTAGAGATAAGGTTATTTCCGATTTACAAGCTGGAGAACAACCCGATATTGCTTACTGCTATGCAGATCACGTAGCTTCATACCTTCAAACCGAAAAGGTGGTTGATCTGAACACATTAATTACTTCAACAGCTACAGTTAAAGGTTCTGATGGTGTAGATTATCCTGTCGGATATACTGCTGAAGAAGTTGCAGATTTTATCGAGGGTTTCTATAAAGAAGGTTTTGCTTCAAACTACGGTGATTATCAGACCTACAACTACACCGATGAGTCTATTTTGACTCTTCCATTTGTTAAGTCAACAGAGTTAATGTTCTACAATAAAGACGCTCTTGACGCTTTAAATCTACAACCGGCAAAAACTTGGGACGAATTATGGGCTCAATGTGATGTGTTAAGAACAAAATATCCAACAGCTACTCCTTTAGGATATGACTCAGAAGCAAACTGGTTTATCACAATGTGTCAACAAAATGGTTGGGGATATACTAGTGCAAGTGCTCCTCACTATCTATTCAACAATGCAGATACAGCTGCTTGGTTGGCTGAACTTAATGAATATTATAGTAAGGGATATATCACAACTCAAGAAACCTATGGTGCATATACATCAGCTTTGTTTACAAAGGGTGTAGAAGATGGCGGTTTGGTTTATTGTATCGGTTCATCAGGTGGCGCTTCTCACCAAGATCCGGGTAAGACATTTAAATGGGGTATTGCTCCTATTCCGGGTAGCAAATTAGAAGACAATTCTATCAATTCTTCAGCTATTTCTCAAGGTCCTTCATTCGTTATGTTGGAGCCAGGCTTTGATGTAACAAATGCTGACGAAAAGAAAGTTATGACTTTCTTGTTCATGAAAGAAATGTTAGATCCGGCTTTCCAAGCTGCCTTTGCAAGTGCATCCGGATATAACCCATCTCGTAAGTCCACATATGAAGATGAACTCTATATAGAGCACCTTGAAGGCTCTGCTATAACCGCTGTTGCTGCAGTTGTTGCAAGAAGCATGACAGATAGATTCTTTACGTCTCCTGCATTTGAAGGTTCTTCAGTTGCTCGTGTTCAAGTTGGTAACGTTTTGTTATATTCTTTGGACGGAAGAAAATCTCCTCAAAAAGCATTGGCTGATGCTGTTTCAAACTGTGGTGGTAATAACTAATATAAATTATCGGTGATTATTAATGAAAAAATTTCTTTGTATTACAATTGTATTGATAATGATACTAAGTTGTTTATGCTTAGTTGCTTGCGATAAGGGCGATGTAAACGACAAGTATTATGATTCAATCACTAAGACCTTGAAGCTATCAAAGGATTTCCAAGGGAAATCCTTTAAAGCTGATGGTATTGGCGAGGCAACTCTTGCAGCGCTTACCGATGGCGATACCACGCGCTTCACTTTGTCGGATGGCGAGGATGTAGTAATTCGTTATTACTGTGTGGATACTCCGGAATCTACCGGTGGCGTAGAAAAATGGGGAAAAGCCGCTTCTTTATTCGTAAAGGATAGATTGAGCAACGCTACACAAATTGTTCTGGAATCTTCAACAGGCGGTCGTCCTGAAGTTGATAAGTATGGTTCTCGTTTGTTGGGATACGTTTGGTATAAAACAGCAGATTATAAAGATTTCAAATTACTAAATTTGGAAATTATAGAGAATGGTTTCAGTGAAAATAAAGCCTTGAATACAGATAAGTATCCATATTATAAATATATGGACGAGGCAACAAAATTTGCAAAAAAGACGATGCTTAGAATTTATTCCACTAAAGACGATCCTCTATATTCGGACGATCCAATTCCTGTTACAATCAAAGAGTTTTTGGATAATGTCGATCAATATTATAATGCCGAAAAAGATTCTGGTGCTAAAATCATATTCAACGCATATCTTATGGATTTAACCATATCAAAGAGTGGTACTTACACATTCACTGCTGGCGAATATGACAAAGAAACAGAAAGTGTTAACAAAATTAATGTATATGCAGCTTATACGTCAAATCCTGCTTCGAAAATGAAACTTGGTCATTTATACACCATAATAGGCAACATTCAAAACTATAACGGTGCTTTCCAAGTTTCCGGTATTGTATATAACCCAAGATACCAAGATAAGGTGCCAAACGGTTCCTTCATTATTCAAAAAGACTACTATTTAACTTTTGATTCGACAGAAGAATATTTTGATAATTACAGTGCAACGCTATACAGCGATGTCACGGTTGTTAGTTCCGAAGTTAAAGAGAATGTCTTGACAATAGTTGGTTCAACCAACAAGAGAACTAAAGACGGTCTTGGTGAAGAAAAACAATTCACATTCACGGTTGATGTTCCCGATAATTACGCTAACAACCTAACAGCAGGTTCAAAATTTAGCGTTTGTGGATATCAACTTGAAGCTAATTCAGGTAAAATTGTAATTCCTAGATTATCGGATATTACAGTAAAATAAAATTTTTAAAGGAGAATATAGGCGATGAAAAAAATTATCATAGCTTTGCTAACAGTTGTTATGATAGTATGTTGTTTTACCTTAGTTGCTTGTAACGATGAAAAAGAGCAAGAAACTTTGAAAAACTACATTTTTGAACAAAATGGCACTATTGTAACAGAGGATTTCACTCTTCCTTCTAAAATCGGCGGAATAGACGTAGAATGGAAATCTGATAAATCTGAAGTTACACTTGAAAAACGCGCTGATGATTACTTGGCTAGAGTAACTTTCCCTGATTCAGGCGAGGTTACGGTAAAATTGACTGTTACTCTTGGCAAAGTAACCAAAGATTTTACAGTTAGAGTAAAGGCATTAGACGTTTATGACTTTATGGATAACTATAAATTCTTAAAGGATAAAGCTACTGTTGTTGCAGATTTCGACCTTGATAAAACATGTGAATTTAACGGTAAAACCGCAAACATCACTTGGTCTGTTGACACCGATTATGAACTTTACATTGCTATCAATGAAGCAGGCGACAAATGTTTAGTGACACCTTCAAGCAAATCAACCCCGGTTAAAATCAAGGCAACATTCACATATAATGGGGATTCAGCTTCAAAGTCATTCTCAATGAACGTTTATAGAGAAATGACAAGTATGGAGTTAGTTGATTATTGGTATACAAATACCGGTGTGTCAATTGAAATGAGCGGTTACGTAGTAGCAATTGGTACTGAGTATTCACCTAAATATAAAAACGTAACACTTTATATGGTAAATGACGACTTCACGGCTGGTTACTATCTATTTAGAGTTATTACTGATGATGATAATGCTGCAAAGTTAAAACCGGGCGTACACGTCACAGTTACAGGTACAACTAATACTAACTACAATGGTTTAATCGAAACAAACGCAGGTGGTAACTTGGTTGTCGATACTGATATCCCAGAGATAAATGTTAGCGAAAAGGTATTTGCTATTGACGAGTTAGTTCTTGGTAATTTACCCGAAACAGTTTATCATGAATCTCGTTTAGTATCATTGACAAACTGGAAAGTAAAAGCAGTTGAAAAAGCTGATGAAATTGCAGAAGCTGCAAACTTTACAATTTTGACAATCACCAAGGGTGGTGTAGACGTTAATATTCGTATCAGCAAATATTTGGAAGGTGCTTATAAGCCTGCTAAAACTGATGCAACTTGGTCTGCTCTTTGTGGTTTAAGAGAAACATATGCCGCTGGCTCAACAGTTAACGTAACAGGTATCTTCACAAGATATAAAGATAGTTGGCAAATCATGCCTTTATCCGCAGACGCTGTTACCGCTGGTGCTACCGCTGAACCTGACGACAAGAAAGATTACGTAGGTAATAAGGTTGCAGCCGCTGTTGAAGCTGTAGAAAAAGCACTTTTGAGCGAAGGCTTAGCTGGTCGTATTACCGCTGTAAAAGAGGCAAATCTTCCTACAACAAGTGGTGAAGTATCAATTTCTTATGCTGTTTGCGGATCATCAAAGGCTGTTGTTCTTGATGGTGGTAAGATGACAGTTACACCTGGCAATCCAGAAAATACTCACATCATGGTAAGCTACGTACTTGGTGATTTTAAAACAGTTTCATTCTTCTACGTTGAATCATTAGTTCCAACTGCTGCAACAATGGTTGAGGATTTAGTAGTTGCTGAAAAAATCAATAGCGTAACCGATTTACCAACATTTGCTGATGCTACAATCAATTGGACAGTTAAGTCAGGTTCTGACTCATTAGCTATTGTTAACAATCAATTAGTTCCTACGTTAACTGAAGAAGACGTTACAACAATCATTACTGCTGAATTAACCTATAAAGGTGAAACAAGAACAAAGGATTTCATCGTTATCGTAAAAGCTGGTAAGGGTGCTGTTGCTTCCGTTGCTCCATTTGAAGAAGGCAAAGAATATGTCTTAGCATCAAATCAAGGTAATCTTGACAAGACGCTATATGCTGTTAACCAAATGGATGGACACTATATGGTAACCACAGAAAATCCTGAAGAAGCTAAGGCAGTTAAAGTTGAATTAGTTGAAGGTAACTACAAGCTCTACTTCGAGGACGCAAATGCAAAGAAATATATCGGTTATGAAGTCGCTGACAATGGTAAGGGCAAGATGCAAGCTTACTTAGCATTGGTTGACGTTGACGCTCCAGCTTGGGAATGGGATACAGAAAATAATTGCTTCAAGACAGAAATCACTGTTGATGACAAAAAGGAATTCTATTATTTCGGAACATATAATTCATTCAATACTATATCATTGAGCAAATTTAGCTATGTAAGAACTTCCTTCCCTGCATTCTTAGGAACAATCCAATTCGTACCACTAACAGCGAACGAAATTTCAGTTGATGCTGAGTCAAGCGACAAGGCAACTGTAACACTTGATTCAACGTCTGGTCTAAATGGTCAAAGATTCACATTTAGCGTTGTTTTAGCAGATGGTTATGAACTCGTTTCCGTTAAAGTAAACGGCGCTTCAGTTACTGATGTTAATGGCGTTTATACAGGTGTTGTTAAAGGTGCAACTACGGTTAAGGTTGAAACCAAGCAAATTGGTGCAGCAGATCCTAACCAACCCGAACACGCAGGTACTTTGGAAGATCCTTTTAGTGCTGCTGACGCATTAAAAGTATTAGCTTCATTGGATAGTGGCGCAACATATTCCGAGAACGGAGTACCCGTCAAGGTTTACATAAAAGGCTATGTAACTGTAGTTGGTACAGTATCTCAAAACGGCAAATACCAATCTAAGTTCTATATTGCTGATGAACAAGGTGCAGCTCAAGATGCATCCGTATATGTATACAGTGCAAACTTCACTACCGAAGTACCTGCAATTTCAATGAATGA
>CALYRM010000105.1 GCA_945482995.1 uncultured Clostridia bacterium
ATTGCCCATAAGCGTTTATGTAATCAAGCAAGTCCCGAGACGCGTGCTGTGGTTGCTGAAATCTGTCGTCAAGTGGAAATACTTAACCCTGAATTCAAAGGATTGCTCGTTCCAAACTGCGTCTATCGCGGAGGGAAATGCACAGAATTTTACCCTTGTGGAGCGGCCGAGAAAATGGTAGAAAAATATTCAAAAGGTGTCAGTGAAAGTTGACACCTTTCTGTATTTGTGGTAATATAACAAGAGAGAAAGGAGAGTTATATGTTTTGTTCTATACACAACCACACAGCCTATAGTAATTTACATTTGAGAGATTCCATCAATCGTATCCCTGAAATGATTAACAAAGCCATTGAATACGGCTTTAATGGTTTGGCGATCACTGACCACGAAGTTATTAGTGGTCATATTGAAGCTTTGAATTGTGGGGATAAAATACGTGAAGAACATCCTGACTTTAAGATTATCCTCGGTAACGAGATTTATCTTATAGACGAAAACGAATATAAAAACGCCGACAAGTATTGGCACTTCATTCTTTTGGCGAAAGACGAAATTGGTCACAGGCAATTGCGTGAGCTTTCCAGTCAAGCCTGGGAGCGCTCCTACATGGAACGCGGACAACGCCGCACACCCACTTTTTATCAAGATTTTGAAAGAATTATTGGTAAAAATAAAGGACATTTGATTGCCTCTACGGCGTGCGTCGGTGGTCGTTTGGGTACGAGTATTTTGCGCAGGGATTCGGATTCAATCAATTTCATGATCAATTGGATGGTAGACACCTTTGGTGAGGGAAATTGTTTTTTGGAGATGCAAGACTCCGATTCCGATGACCAACAAGATGTTAACCGTTATATCATAAAGTTGTCTGAATTTTTTGGCATACCTTATATTGTAACACAAGATGCTCACTATCTTAACAAAGAAGATCTTTCTATTTTTGAAAAGTTCTTAAACAGTAAAGAAGAAAGTGACCGCGAAGTTAACGCGTTCTATAAATACACCTATATAAAACCCGAAGATGAGATTCGTCAAATCTTGTCTTATCTCCCGAGCGACGTTGTCGATACCGCGATTAATAATACTCAATTAATTTATAATCAAATTGAATACTATGATATGCGCTGCCCTATTATTGTTCCTGAACGTAAGTTGCCAGAATTTAAAGTGCAACACTTACTCAAGGATTGGTACGAAAGTTGCCCCAACATCAAGTTTTATGCGTATAGTGAATTCCCACAAGATAGATTTTTGTTATATTCTATTGAACAGGGGATTCTTGATAAAAAGTTTGTGGTAGGCAAAGAACAAGCAGAGAGAATAGAGATTGAGCTTTATACGCTTAAAGTGGTTAGCGACTCTCTTGGCCAACGCATGAGTGCCTATCTCAACTTAGTAAAAGAAATTATCGACATTGCTTGGGAAGTCACCTTCGTCGGCGTGTCAAGAGGCTCCGCAATGTCTTTTTTGATTAACTATCTTATAGGCATTACACAAGCCAATCCTATGGTGTATAATGTCCCTTATTGGCGGTTCATGAACATCGAAAGTGGGGCTACTCTACCGGACATCGATTGCGACTTCTCGAACGACAAAGCGCCAGAATTAATGGAAGCCTTGCGCCAACATTATGGTTATGATTGTGTTTTAAACACTTTAACTTATAAAAGAGAATCATTAAAGTCTGCAATCCTGACCGCTTGTCGTGGTCTCGACATCCCAGTTGACGAAGCTCAACCTTTGTCTGCGATGGTGCCAATGTCGCGTGGGCACGTGTACACTTTGGAAGAATGTGAAAATGGCAACGAAGAACAAGGATATGAACCCGCTCCCGAACTTATCAAAGCGCTTAAAGCCTATCCTAATCTTTATGAAACGGTCTGTAAAATAGAAGGGTTAATTTCAGGTGCGGGAGTTCACGCTTCAGCTTGCTATGTGTTCTCTCACGGCTATCTTGAACATTTAGGAATGATGCGTGCCCCCAATGGAACTCGTATCACTTGCTATGATTACCGTGCGGCAGATCAGGTTGGTTCATTGAAGTTTGACTGTTTATATACCGATGCTCAAACCAAACTAATGAAATGTATAGAGCTGTTGCTTAAAGCGGGCGAGATTCAATGGCAAGGTTCGTTAAGAGCAACTTACAACAAGTATTTACATCCTGATGTGCTTGATTATACAAATCCTCAAATGTGGGAAGATATGCAAAATGGCAAGATCGCCAATCTCTTCCAGTTCGAAACTCAAGTTGGAGCCGTTTGTATCAAACGTACTCGTCCTACGTCGGTTGCGGAACTTGGAGCAGCCAACGCTGTTATGAGATTAATGGGCGAAGAGGGCGAAGAACGCCCCCTGGACAGATATGTTAGATTCCGTAACGATATCAATGAATGGTATAAAGAAATGGATGAAGCTGGTTTAACTCCTGAAGAACAGCAAGTTCTCAAAGAAGAGTTGTTGTCCAAATATGGCAATTCTGTTGAACAAGAAGATATGATGCGCTTAGTACAACGTCCTGAAATTGCGAATTTTACTTTGGGTGAGGCAAACTTGTTACGCAAAGCAGTGGCGAAAAAAGACGCAAAGAAAATTGAGAAAATGAAAAAACGTTTCTTTGAGGCAGTTGACGAAGGGGGAGAATGAACAAATGGCTAGAAAAGAGTATCTTGATTATTGTTGGAACCATTTAGTTAAACCGCAAATTGGCTATAGCTTTTCTATTCCTCACGATATTGCTTATAGTATCGAAGCAGTACAAGAGGCAAACCTTGCTACGCGCTATAATCCCCTCTTTTGGTCGTGTGCTTGCTTGTGTGTGAACGCAGGTTCTTCTGCCACCGATTTCGAAGACAATGGTGACGAAGATTATGGCGATGAAGAAAATATCACTTCGCCCTGGGAAACCGATGTCGACGACGATATTAGCGATGCCGACGAGATCAAAAAGACTAAATCCGTTCCCATCAACTATCCCAAAATTGCCAAGGCTATCAGCGACGCACAACAAAGCGGTGTGCAAATTATGTTGCCTGATATTAATCTAGCACAGTTAGACTTCATTCCCGACATTAAGCACAACGCTATTGTTTATAGTTTGTCGACCATTACTAACATCAACCAAGAGTGGGCTAAGGCCATCATTGCTGGCCGTCCTTACTCCTCGCTTGAGGATTTTATGAGCCATCTGACACTCACGCCGGTTCAAATGATTTCATTGATTAAAGCAGGTGCTTTTGATGCCATTGAGAACCGTCCGCGTCAGGCAATCATGCGCTCATATCTCGAAGCGTATGCTCGTACCAAAGTAACCTTTAAAGAAAAGGTCACTACCGTCCATTTGGGTAAAGCTGTTGAGTTTGGTATTGTCCCTGACGATTATAAATCTCACGTTCGCCTGTTTAACTATAAAAAGTGGATTGATAAAAACGAGAAACAGGCGGACAAAAAAATCTACGCTATCGTCGACCCTGACAGTGTTCAATTCTTTGAGCGCTACCTCAAAGATAAAATGGTGTTGGGCAAAGATTACGATACCGTTCCAGCTGGATATACATTCAAAACCTCAACTTTTGAGAAAAAATACAAAGAGATTATGGCACCCGTTATGGAGTGGTTTAGCTCCAACGAAGGCCGTCAAGCTTTATATCGTGCGGAATGTGAAGATGTGGTTAAGTCAATGTGGGATAAATATTGCCAAGGAAGTCTGAGCACGTGGGAAATGTCATCAATGAGTTTCTATTACAGCGGCCACGAATTGGCGAATATGAAATCGCTCGCATATAATCTACGTTCTTTTAAAGACCTCCCCGAAGAACTCAAACCTCTTAGGATGAAAACGCTTAAAAGCGGCAAAGAAACTCCCGTATACGATGTGGTTGGTATTGCTGGCACTGTGGTCGGCGCTAATAATAATAAACATATTGTGACCTTACTCACCCCAACGGGCGTGGTAGATGTCAAGTTTTATGCCGAGGCTTATATTCATTATAACAAGAATATTAGTACGGTGGATACCAATGGCAAGAAAACAATGATTGAAAAATCTTGGTTTACACGCGGTAATAAATTGCTTATATATGGCGTACGCCAAGAAAATATGTTTTTACCAAAGACCGATTATGATAAGGGTATCCGTCATTCGGTTAATTTAATTGAATCATGCTCGAGCGAATATCCCAAACTAAAATTCGAGCGTGAAAAAACAAAGAATTCGTCACAATAAGTTGACAACAGGAGCTTTTTGTGTTAATATGAATTCAAATTGCAAGCAGAGGTAGTAATGGACGCAAATTACGCATTGGCCGCATCGTCGGCTTTTGAAGATAAAGTTAGATTAAAAGTACGAGTTGAAAGGATTATTTATCCAAAAAATGGTCAAACTTCCGGCAGTTGGACCATTGCTGCTTTTCGTATTGAGGAAGTGCTGGAGGGAGAGGTTCCAGAATGCTTTCAGTGGTCTTTGCGTTTTACTGCCAAGGGTTCGATGCCTGCGTTAAATGCACGTGACACTTACACAATGGTTGCTCATCTTGTCGAAGACGCCAAATACGGGCTGCAATACGAAGTCGATCTGATGTGTCTTGATTACGACTTGACCGATAAAGATGACCAACTTAAATTTTTCTCTTTCTTTTTAACTCCAACACAAACTGCGGCGTTATATGAGAATTGCGATAATCCATTGGTGCTGTTACAAAACCACGACACGAAAGCCTTAATGAAAATAAAAGGTATTGGTCCGGTGACAGCGCAACGTATGATTAATAAGTACGAGGACAGTAAAGACTTAAGTCTCGCATTTGTTCGGTTTTATGATTTAGGGTTAACGAAGGGTGCGATTGAGAAATTGGTGCACTTTTATGGTTCTCCTGAGGCGGCGGTCGAAGTTATCGAAAAGAATCCGTATTTGTTAATTATTCAAGTGCCTGGCTACGGATGGGCTAAGGCAGACGCTATAGCGATGTCACAAGGACTTGCTCACGACTCAGATGAACGTATGGGCGCCTATCTGGTACATTATCTCAGAGAACAAGCAGAGATGAACGGCAACTCTTGGGTAAGCGTCGAAGACTTGTGCGTGGTTATTGACCAGGTGTGCGACCCACAAAACGATGAGCGAATTTATGAACTTATTCGTCGTAATATTAAAAATCACGTTTTGTATTATGATAAAGAAACTGAACGTGTTGGGTTAATGGAATACCGTGAACTTGAACAACAAATCGCCAATGAGATACTTCGTATTCAACGCGGCGCAGCTCATATTGAGATTAACCCAGAACGAGCCGAAACAATAATTCGCAGCGTGGAACTAGAACAAGGCTTCGAATATACTGAGGAACAGCGAACCGCGATTTGGAA
>CALYRM010000106.1 GCA_945482995.1 uncultured Clostridia bacterium
TCAAAATGTCATTCCGAGCGAAGTCGAGGAATCTCATCCGCTTTCGTCATTCCGATCATAAACAATGTCATCCTGAGCGTAACGCAGTGGAGTCGTGAGGAGCCCATCCTTATTCGTCATCCCGAGCGAAGTCGAGAGACCTCATCCGCTTTCGCCATCCTTGACCTGCCCGCGTCATGTCGACCGAAGTGGAGACATCTCTATCCAAGCACTAACCTTTTGCGAAGCATATGAAATCCCTTGTTTCGTCATGTCGACCGAAGCGGAGACATCTCTATCCAAGCACAGACTTGGTGTTATGACGAATTGCCGGTATCCGTCATGTCTTGTTCGAGACATCTCTAAAACCGGGTACGTAACATTCTGGAGAATAAAACCAATGCGTTCCGTAAAATAATCTAACCTTGGGCGAATTGCAACCGCTAGGTTCAATTCATGGAGTGCTGCGGCAAGTGAATTCATGAAATCAAGAATATTAATTCACGACAGCAAAGCCGTCATAGTATTTTATAAAAAAGACACCGAAAGCATTTTGTTTTCGGTGTCTTTTTTTAGATAAGAAACAATAAACTATTTATTGAAATTCTTGATATAATTTGCTAATTCATTGAAGATTATGTCTAAGCCGTGAGCGCCTGCGTCAGGGAAACCGATTGAACGCTCGCCAACTGTTCCTGCTCTTCCTAACGTAGCAACGTGTGTCTTTGTTGCCTCAGCGCCGTCGTGAGCAGCTTTAGCACCCAAATCTAAGCCTTCTTGTAAAGCTTTTCCTTCTTCTGCTGCCTTTGTCAATGCGATTGCACAGGGTTTCAAAGCGTCAACTAAAGTCTTGTCGCCGATATCAGCGCCTTTGCCGAATGATTTCTTACCTGTTTCATATACGCCACGATTAGCTTCGGTGAATAGGAAAGCAATGTCCTTTAAGTCAACTTCTTTCTTTCCTGCTACTGCTTTACCTGCATACTTGAACGCAGATCCCCAAATAGGACCGGAAGCGCCGCCACAATATTCTTTGATGATTTCAGAACAGCTTACTAAAAACTCGCCGATATCACCCTTCTTTCTTGTAGCCCAATCTGCTTTCAATTGCTTGAAGCCTTTTGCAATGCTCATACCAAAGTCGCCATCGCCCATTTGGTCAGCCTCGCAGAACGGAACCTCGTTTTCAATTACAACGTCAGCCATTTTCTCAACTACTTTAACGAAAGCTGCTGTGTTGATTGTTTCGCCGATTACAGGTTCACCCTCAACTTCATAAACTGCATTTGCGTCAGCATCATCTTCTTTTACTGCCTTTTTGGATTTCTTATCGCATTTAGCCTCGACAGGTGTGATATTCAAAGCCTTAGCGATAGCACGCATTGCTTCAACTGCATAAGCAGCTTCATCGTTCATTACACCTCCCCAAGTGAGAGCAGGGGTGCTAACAGGATAGTCAATCAATTGCTTCAATTGATCGTCAACTCTCAAAATAGAGATTGAAGCGCCTGCCATATCGATAGAAGTCATGTAGTTGCCAACGATAGTGCGGTGAATCTTTATACCGTCTGCTTCCAATACCTTGGTAACGGAGTTGTTTAAGATATAAAGCTCTTGGAGAGGAGAGCCACCGAAACCATTGATAAGTAGTACAACTTCTTCGTTTGCTTTGACGCCTAAATCTTCTTCCAAATCCTTTACAATTCTCTTAGCGAGATCGTCTGCAAATGTACCTGTTGAATAATCAATCTTTTCTCTGCGACGACCGGGTTCACCGTGAATACCAACGCCGAATTCCATTTCGTCATCACCGATTTCAAAGGTTGGATGTCCTGCGGCTGGAACTGTGCAAGAGGTGAAAGCAAAGCCGAATGAGCGAACGTTTTCGATAACCTTGTTAGCAACAGCCTTAACCTCATCTAATTCCTTGCCCATTTCAGCAGCAGCGCCTGCGCACTTATGAACGAGAACTGTGCCTGCAACGCCTCTACGACCAACTGTATACAAGGAATCCTTAACAGCGATATCGTCGTTTACATAAACAGCATCAACCTTTATGCCGTCCTCTTGAGCGTCGCTCATAGCATTGTTAAAGTTCATGCAGTCGCCTGAATAATTCTTGATGATGAGCAAAACGCCCTTATCTGTAGCGCACTTTTTAATAGCGTTATAAACTTGTACTTGGCTAGGAGAAGCAAAAACGTCACCACAAACAGCGCAGTCAAGCATACCTTTGCCAACAAATCCTGCGTGAGCAGGTTCGTGACCCGAGCCACCGCCCGAGATAAGGCTAACCTTATCGTCGTTAATATCTACTTTTTTAACAATTTTAAACTTTTCAACAAATTCCAATTCGGGATGAGCCTTTGCAAGACCATGACACATGTCATATACAAAGGTTTCAGGGGTATTCATTATTTTCTTCATTTATCAATTACTCCTTATATATAAATTATTGTTGGGAGAAAAGACAATCTCCCAACAATGGTTTAAATTCAATTTCTAATTATAGTCCCTTGTATTCACGACCGATCTTGTCTGCTGTCTTAATGCAAGCAACAATCATATCGGGAGTTACCTTGAAAGGCATATTGTGGATAGACTCATCAGGAATACAAGTCTTTTCTGCAACTGCTCTCAATTCTTCTTCTGTCAAAGAGGTTCTGATAACTTCGCCGGTTTTCTTGTTTGTCATAAGATCTTCTAAGCAGATAGGTAGACCAACTGATTCGCAGAAATCAAGAACTTCGTATAATTCTTCTTCTGGACTATTTTCCAAAACTAATTGACAAATTGTACCGAAAGCAACTACTTCGCCGTGGAAGTTGTTTAGGTGGATATCATGAACAACTGTCAAACCATCGTGCATAGCGTGAGCGCCTGCAAGACCACCGGATTCAAATCCTAAACCTGATAATAGGATATTTGTTTCAACGATTTTTTCAAAAGCAGGGGTAACAGCGTGACATTCGCAAGCAACCTTAGCCTTGTAACCGTCGGAAATCAAGTTTCTATAACAAAGTTCAGCAAGAGCGGCTGCTGTATGTGTACCAAAGCCGAGTAATTCGCCTGTAGCACGATTAGCGCCGCAAGGAAGACCTGCATTAACGTTGCTTACGCTTTGAACGTTAGCACGAGCCTCGAAATATGTTGATAGAGCGTCACCCATACCGCTTACCAAGAAACGAGCGGGAGCGTTTGCGATAACTGTGGTATCAATCAAAACTACTGATGGGCTTTGTCTGAAATATGCGTAATCGTCAAACTCATGAGTGTCAGTATATAAAACTGCACTATGGCTTGTTGGAGCGTCTGTAGCAGCAATAGTAGGACAAATGATTAAGTTGCTACCGGCTGCAACGCATTTAGCTGTATCGATTGCTTTACCGCCACCAAGACCGATTGTACAATCGCAAGCATTAGCTTTAGCAAACTCTTGAAGTGCTTTAACAGCTGTTCTCGAGCACTCACCCTTAAACATATCGCCACTTGAAACTAATTCAATACCGAATTTTTCTTGTGTAGCCTCAAGCTTGTCTTTAACAAGACCTAAAGCAAATGGATCGGCAATCAACAATGCTTTTTTACCGAAAGTGGATACAAAGTAACCCAAATTCAATAATTCATCTTCGCCTTGAACGTACTTAGTTGGACAAATAAAAGCTTTTCTCATATAAAAATCTCCTTAAAAAATTATTGTTAAAATGAAACCGCAGATATTGCGAAATATACTATAATTATAACATAGATTTAACGCTTGTCAAGATTGATTTTTGTTTATATTAGGGGATAATAGGCGGAAATTCTTTAATAATTGTCATTTTGAGCAATGCTCATTAGCTACTGATTAGCAAAGATTATCACGCCTTGCCGTAGTTACGTGTCAAAATCGGCAGTAAAAACAAATAATAAAACGAGTTTTGTCAAAGCCATTTATTAATAAAATCGGAAGTGCTATGATACATAAACAAGGGGGAATTGATGAAAAACACTATTAAAGCGCTATCGGTTATTGTATTAATAGGAATAAGTGTATTTTTTGCTGTAATGTACTACAAGACTTTTATAAAAGATGAGGTTAATGCGGAAAACAGCAATACCATTAATGGCGTTCAAACCGAACCGCCACCCACAACGAACATAGACAATGTGGAGCAAACACCACCTAAGGTATTTAGAAGCGAATTTCCGAAAACAGCGCTTACATTGAGCGACGGCTACATAAACAATATTGGCGGATATAATAAAGAGGAATTTAAAGAATGCTATTATTTATCAAATAGATATTTTGTAATAATGAGCTCGCTATCTGATAACTGCGACGTTTACGATAACGGAAGCGGTATTTGTATAGCAACAATCGATAATAACGGAAGCCTATTGTCTACTCAGTCGTTAAAATCGGATGACCGAGAAAAATTTTTAACAAGCTCGTTATATGATGACGGTATAATGATAGTTACGACGTCGTCGAATAGAGTTAATATTTATGGTTATTCTCTCGGTGGGAGCATTTCAAAATTATCTTTGCCCTTCAAGGCAATAAGCGCAATCAGCTATTATAGTAATTCCAATAACGTAGTGGTATGTTTGGGCGAAAGTGAAATGAGAGTTGTATCGATAACAAGCTCGCTAAGTATCAATTATGAAATTAGTCTTGATTCTTTGGGCGTCAACAAGCCGATTGCACTTTTGAAAAGCGGAAGCTATACATTGTTTGCCAATTCGGATAGCGGGGGGCGGATATTCACGTTTGATTTTGCAGGAAATAACAATGTAATTAAAACCAATATCATAAAAGACATAATTCCAACCGAAGAGGGGTATTTAGTCGGAACGAATGACGGCGGAAATCTTACGTTGACAAGATATAGCTATAGCCTTGACAAAATAAATAGTTTTAATCTTGCTGTCGGCGACGAATGTAAAATCGGACGAGCTGAAAACGGCTATCTAATAATTGTTTATGGTGCCAATAAACAAACGGTTAGCTACTTTTTGTGTAAGCACTTCGACATAGTTAGCATAAACAAATCCGACTACTTAGGATTTAGCGATATAGGCGAAGTAATTACAATCGGAAATAATATATTTTTTAAAGGAATAAATATAAAAAGTAATTATTTGTACGTATATGATACAAACAATCACTCTGCAAAATCGCTATTGAATATCGATAATGCTGTTAGCTTAAAATACACTGTAACACCCGAAAAAATAACACTCTTTTTTACATCGTTCAATACGATAGGAGATTACAAAAATTGTTGGGGCGAAAGCGACGTTTGGGTAAAA
>CALYRM010000107.1 GCA_945482995.1 uncultured Clostridia bacterium
AAGCGCAAAGAAAACAAGAATGCATATGTTCCTGCTGCAGCAAAAGATGGTACTATTGCTGAAAATAAACCAAAGAAAAAGAAGCATAACGTTAAAGCGAACGTTAGCAAAAAGTATAAGAGAATAAACAAATAATGCTTTTTAAAATAAAAAGGGCTCACACGTTTAGTGGCGTAGCGATAGGGATTTATCGTTACGCCACAACTATATTTGCCTAACGGCAAGTGATATGCCTTCGGCGTGATATTTTGCTAACGCAAAGTGATATTTTCACTTGTAGTGAAAGATAGGCAAATATAATATTACTTTGACCACAGGTCAAAATATAACGCAAGATACTTGCATATCACTTTTAGCCGCAAGGCTGAAAATATAACTTAACTCAATAGTCTTTTGTGGATAAGAAAAGCACACTACGCTTCGCGACTGCGAAGTATAGTGTGCTATACTTTTATTTCTGACTAATAATCCCTATGGGAACTGCGCTTTATGTGTGAGCTTTTTTTCTACTTATCCATATGCCATCCATCCCTGTAATGTCATTCTCAAGCGTTGTGAAACGCAGTCGAAGAATCTAATCCATATATTGTCATTCCCAAGCGTTGTGAAACGCAGTCGAAGGTGAATTGACAGCTCCGCTGTCATCCCGAGCATCGTCGAGGGACCTCATCCGCTTTCGCTAACCTTGACCTGCCCGCGTTATTCCAATCACTCAATAATCGTTATTCCTGCCTAATTGAATAAAACAAATATTGTTGAGCAATTCCCGAATATTTGCCGTAAAGTTCAACAAGTTCATTTCTCATTTGCTTAGGGCTTGTTTTGGGATTTGCTTGCGGATTTAATTTAAAATAGAGTTTTTTAATCCAAGTATCAACCGGAAAAACGTCATATTTTTGATAAGCGAAAAGCAAAATGCAGTCCGCTACTTTTGGACCTACACCAAATAAAGTAGTAAGATATTTTTCAGCGGTTAGGGTATCTAAGTTGAAAGGACGGTTAATATCAAACTTTCCGTCGGCAATCGCACGAGCAGTTTTACTTAAATAGGTATCTCTATACCCACAACCAAGCTTTGTGTAAAATTCTGCATCAACCGAAGCCATTTTTTCGACGGTAGGGAATGCATAATATTCACCCTTATTTTCACCTAAAGAAGCGCATATTCGCTCAATTATCCCCTTTATTCTAGGTATAAGGTTATTTGCGCTTATTATAAAACTAATAATAGTTTCATATGGATTTTGTCTAAGTATTCGGATATTTTTCCCAACTTCCAACGCCGACGATATAAGTGGTTTGTTTGCTAATTCGAGTTGAATTTTGGTATAATCATTATCTAAGTCAAAATATTTATAAAAATATCCGATATCGCCCGTAATTATCCAACTATTGTTTTCTTTTCTTATCGTAGCTTCTTTGTCAAGAGAATATACTTTCCAACAGTCCGAAAGTTCTTTATATCGAAAAACCTGTCCGCAAGTCAATATTGACTTTGGATCAAATAATTCGTCTTTAATAGTAATTTTATCGTTTTCAACAGTAATCACTCTAAACTCCAATCAACGGTTTTGCCGTACTTTGCCAAAAATTCGTTAGCTTTACTAAAATGCTTGCAACCGAAAAAGCCATTGTAACATGATAGAGGGCTTGGGTGCGCAGCTTGCAAGACTAAATGATGATAGTTCGTTATTAACTTTGCTTTGCTACGAGCATTAGCTCCCCATAGCATAAATACGATAGGATCATCTCTATCGTTTAACTCAGATATAATGTTGTCGGTAAAAATTTCCCAACCTATATTTTTATGTGAATTAGGAGAGTGTTCACGCACGGTGAGAGATGTGTTTAATAGAAATACTCCATTTTTAGCCCAGTTAATCAAGCAACCCGACTTAGGTATTGCAATACCTATGTCGTTATGTAATTCCTTATATATGTTGTTTAGTGATGGTGGAATTTCGGTATCGGGCATTACCGAAAAAGCAAGCCCGTGTGCTTGACCGACGTTGTGGTAAGGGTCTTGTCCTAAGATTACAACCTTAACTTCGGAGTATGGGGTATATTTAAAAGCATTGAAAATATTATACATATCGGGATAGACGGTATAATTTTTATATTCGCTCGCAAGTATACTACGAAGCTTTTGATAATATTCTTTGTTGTATTCTTTTTCTAGTATTTCGTCCCAATCGTTATTAACTTTAATCATTTTTCTTTGGTGGCTTTTTGCCTAAATATTGATATAATCTACACTCGATTTTGCCGTTAAATAGTTTTCTGTTTTTATCCGCTTTTTTCCCAAAGGCATATTCAAACCCGGGAAGAGATGTAATCAGATAAAGCGACCAATCGGGTAATTTTGCAAAAGTTTCAGCAAACGCTTTCATAAGCGCCGAAACTTCTTTTTCGTTCGAAAGACGTTCTCCGTAGGGCGGGTTTGTGCATATCACGCCATAACTTCTATGTGAAGAAAAATCAAGGGCGTTTCTGCATTGAAAGTGTATGTACTCTCTAACGCCTGCCTTTTCGGCGTGGTGCATAGCTAGTTTAATTGAATTCTTGTCAATGTCGTAACCGGCAATTCTTATATTCTTGTTGATTTTAATTTCGTCCTTGGCTTGTTCAAGCGTAACGTTATAAGCGTCTTTGTTAAAAACTTTCCAAGAAGCGAAGTCAAAACTTCTATTTATTCCGGGGGCAATGTTATTTGCATACAAGCAAGCCTCGATAGGGAAAGTGCCGCTACCGCAAAACGGATCGGCAAACTCCTTATCTTTATTGAATACGGATAGCTCAAGAATTGCAGCCGCTAAGGTTTCTTTGATAGATGCTTCTCCGACTAAATCTCTATATCCTCTCTTATGTAAGCCTAATCCCGATGTGTCTAAATAAATGGAACATACGTCATCTATTATGGAAAATTCAACCTTATATCTTTCGGCTGTTTCGGGAAGAATTTTTATGCCTTTACTTTTGGTTAAACTTACAACAATGGCTTTCTTAATTATTGCTTGCGAAGCGGATATACCATATATTATACTGTTTACACACTTACCATTTACAACAATTTGACCCTCAAAGTTTATATATTCAGACCATTGAATTTTTGCAGTACCCTCGAATAATTGATCGAAAGTAGTGCAAGGAAATTCGGATAACTTGATATATACTCTTTCTGCTGTCCGTAAAAACATATTGCATTTAGCAACGTCGAACTCATTACCATAGAAAGAGAACATTCCGTTCTTAGCAGGAATGTTCTCTTTACCAAGCTTCGCTAATTCTCTTTTTGTAATTCCTTCAATGCCAAAAGCAGTTGTAACACAAATATTGTAATTCATTAGTAATAAAGCTTGAAATAAAATGTATTTTTATAGTCCTAATAATTCTCTTACGTTAGATTCACCTGTAAATAGGTTGAAATTCAATGTATGAGTATTTTCACCGTCGGTGTAAACGATAGACATATTGCTATTGTCGATATAATCGGCGGATATAACTTTGTTGTTATTTTGCTTGAAGAAACGTTTTAATATCTCGATTTTTTCGTCGGAAAAATCGCCTGCATTATCAGATACAAACAGCACGTCGCCCATAAGGTTGTTTATGAAACCTAACAATAGCTTTTGATCTTCGGTAAACTTGATATTAATATCTCTTAGGAAGAATACATCGGGATCGTTTACAAAAGCTCTGCCATTCAAATGACGACGAGCAATGGTATTGGTCATTGCATTAATAGCGCTTGGGCATTCTTTGTTTAGGTTGAGTGTACGCAAAGCCTTGTCTGAGTAGTTTTTAGCAACATCGCAACTAATTCTGCAAGCGTCAACAACGCCAAAGCAGGGTGCAAGAGGGACACCACAACCCAAAAATAGCTTGTCACCGACGCATTCACGCAAGAAATCAATAGCTTCGTACATAATTTCGCCTCTTGTCTTGTTGTTTCTAGGATAAATTGCCTGTGAATACAAGAAATCGAGCTTAACCATATCGAAACCCCATTCGTTCAATACTCTATCAAAAACGCTCTTAATGTATTCTTTAACACCGGGAACATACATATCCATACAGTAGCCACCATGCCAAGCAACGGTAGTATACATAGGCTTACCCGATTCGTCTGTAATCAACCAATCTTTATGCTCTTTGTATATCTTTGATTTTTTTGTAACGTTAAACGGAGCAACCCATAATCCTGCCATGTATCCTTTGTCGTGGATTTTATCGACAATGTATTTCATACCATGTGGGAACTTCTCATTTTCGGTCCAATCGCCTGTTGTTACTTGATATCCGTCATCGATTTGATAAATACTAACTTCGTCTTTAGCTCTATCCAAACCGTCCAAATCTCTCAAAATAATATTTTCGTCTATTTTTGAAAAATAGTTGTACCAAGACGTGTAACCGCTCATATGGTCAATTCTGCACTTTCTTGTGTTCATTGCTGCAAAGTAGATATCGAATACTTCGTCGTATGAACCCACAGCATGAACGATGTCGAAAAGAACAGTGTCGCTATCAATAGTTTTACCTACAACGTCCTTGCAAATCTCCAATGAATTGCCGTTCATATCAACCTTAAAAATGGTATAAGCAACTCTGTCCGAGCGAGAACCAAATAACTCAACTTTATCTTTATTTCTAATATAGGTATATGTGAAACTGTGGAAACAACCGGGTTTCTTTTCTTGTTCAACAAAAAGGAAGTCGCCAGACGTAGCAATAAACTGTGCAGCTATATCCATAACCTTATAAATAGGGTTGATGCGTCTATTCTTATCTTTTGCGTTAAATTCTCTTGAAGTAGTCCACGCTTGGAATCCATTAGAGAAGAAATTATCACCCTCAACAAATTGGTGTTCAGACATCAATTTGACCTCAAGCAATTCCATTTTTACATTTTCTTTTGGTTTGATAATAACTTTGATATTTTCGTCGGTAATATTTTTTTCAAGAGTGTAGTGTACGCACTTTTCTTTTGAAGTACCATATAATACTCCATCAACTCTATACTTGATATAAAACTTATAATCAGTCATACATTCCTCCAAGCAGATTATTATATATATTATACAATATTTTTATATAAATTACAATATTAAATTTTATAAAAAAGGGTATTTTAAAGATAAAATGATAAAATAAAGTTCTATATATATTTTTGTACGTTAGTTAAGAAGATTATCCTAATAAAAAATCAAGGCAACAGCCTTGTATATCATCAATTTCGCAGAAATTGCATATCATC
>CALYRM010000108.1 GCA_945482995.1 uncultured Clostridia bacterium
CCGCTTTGTCATCCTGAGCGGAGTGCAACGGAGTCGTGAGGATCTAATTGACAGCTCCGCTGTCATCCTTAAGCGTTGTTCGAGGGACCTCACTACAAGCACCGACTCTTTGCGAAGCATACGGATAGACGTTAATGCCAAATTGTCATCCTGAGCGGAACGCAGTGAAGTCGTAAGGATCTCATCAAAATGTCATCCCGAGCAACGTCGAGGGTGAATTGACAGCTACGCTGTCATCCTGAGCGTAGCCGAAGGACCTAATCCATGTTCCGTCATGTCGACCGCAGTGGAGACATCTCTATACAAGCACTAACCACTTGCGTAGCAAATGAAACGTCTGTAAACCACTACATCATACAATCACGCAGTCCATAATGCACGGAAGTGCAATTCATGGCGAAGCCAATTCAAGAGCCTTGTGCTCAATTCATGCAACTGTTAGGTTGCAATTCATTATTAAAGCGGATTAGCCCCTTCGACGTTGCTCAGGATATCGTTTTAAGATTGGATAACAAACAAATACTATGAAATTTAACGTTCAAACAAATGTAGATAACTTTTTAAATGATTTTTGCGAAACCGTGAGAAGTTTTTCGCCAATGGCTGAGGTCGATTCTTTATCGGGAGAGTTGTTGTTTGTCGATTGTTTAAGAGAAGATTGTTCAATAAAGGTTACTATTACATTAAACGGCGATATAGTTGCGGCAGTTTCTCGTGAGTTACCTCGAAATGAAAGCGTTTTAATCGACAACCGCCACGCAAAACGCTTTGCTAAGGTGACTTTGTATAATTTTTTGTCGGCACACTTGGGCGTAACCTTGCCCTATGGCAGTTTAACGGGAATTCGTCCGACAAAGCTTTACTATGACTTGGAGCAAGAGGGCTTGGATCCAATCTACGAATTGGAGCATTATTATAAAGTATCTCCTCCCAAACTCGAACTCATATCGAAAATTATACAGACACAAAAGGGAATATACGGTTTTACCGATGAATATAACTCCTTTGCGAATATTCCTGTCTGCCCGACAAGGTGCGCATATTGTTCCTTTTTAGCGGACACAATCAAACACTCAAAAAAATATTTACCCGACTATGCAGATAATTTAGTGCGTGATATTTCAACGCAGTTCGATATGGATTTAGGTTCAAGACGAGCTATTTACGTCGGCGGTGGCACGCCTACAAGCATTGAAAACGATCAATTTGCGAAGATACTTAATGCTTTTAAAGCAAAAGGCGAAGAGTTTACTGTTGAGGCAGGGCGTCCCGAAACATTGACGAAAGAGAAAGTTGCAATAATGAAAAATGCAGGTGTTACAAGGGTATCTGTAAATCCGCAAACTTTCAAGGAAGAAACGCTAAAATTGATTGGTAGGTCACATACGCTATCTGATGTTTATCAAGCATACAACCTTGCAAAAAACGCCGGTTTTGACGTCAATATGGACTTAATTGCAATGCTTCCCAACGAAAGCGTTGAAGATTTTGCACGCTCGGTCGATAAGGCAATAGAACTGGACCCCGAAAACATAACCGTTCATACGTTATCCATTAAAAGGGGTTCGTTGCTAAACCTCGAAGGAGTTAAATCCAAGTTTGGCGGCGAAGAAAACGAAATGGTTAGTTACGCGTACGATGCGCTCACCAAGGCAGGATACCAGCCTTACTATATGTATAGGCAAAAAAACACTTTCGGCAGACTTGAAAACGTCGGTTATGCAAAGCCTAACAAAAGTTGCGTATACAACGTTGATATTATGGAAGAAACACATTCGATTCACGCATCAGGAGCAGGAGCGATATCCAAGATTATAACAAGGAATCCCGATAATTATGAAGTCAGAATAGAGCGACTTTCCGAAATAAAAGAGATAAAAGGGTACAACGAAAAAATTGAGGAGCTAATTGATAAAAAAATTAAATTTTTTTCAAAATAACTTATTTATTACACTAGTCAGCGTGAAAATAATCATCAATTTTTTCAATGTGCAATGTGCTTATAAAATGTCATTCCGAGCAACGTCGAGGAATCTCATCCATACAGTCATCCTGAGCGAAGCGTAGCGTAGTCGTGAGGATCTAATCCATATTAATTGTCATCCTCAAGCGTTGTGCAACGGAGTCGTGAGGATCTAATCCTTGTTCCGTCATTTTTAAGCGTAGTCGAGGAATCTCATCATACTGTCATTCCGAGCGTAGTGCAACGTAGTCGAGGAATCTCTATAACTGGGTACAAAAATGTTTTTGAGAATAATGCTTAGCGTTCAATATAAACATTCCATCCACAATTGCACATTAGGCTAAAATGTTGCGCATTTTAGCGTTGTCATTGTTGGTCGACATGACGGAACAAAGACTGTCGGTATGTTTCGTGATGGTTTTGTGCTAATGAGGTCCCTCGACTACGCTCGGGATGACAGCCCTGCTGTCAATTCACTCTCCACTCCGTGCATTCGCACTTCGGTCGAAATGACGATATCAAAAAGACTATTTATTTAAAAAATTTAAAAACATTGATTGACAAATTAGTATTTATATAATAATATTATTATGTACCTTTTGCTTAGATTAACAAGTTGCCAATGTTTTTCTATGCTTTAGGCGAATAAAATTTTAATGGAGGAATTTACCATGGAACAAAAAAGCGTAATCATTGCTAATTATGCACGCACGGCTAACGACACGGGTTCACCCGAAGTTCAAATTGCATTATTGACGGAAAGAATCAACAATCTTTCAGCTCACCTCGAATCTCATAAGAAAGATAACCACTCACGTCGTGGTTTGCTTCAAATGATTGGTAAGCGTAAGAAATTACTTGCATATTTGCAAAAAGTTGATATCAACAGATACAGAGAGCTTATCGCTAAGTTAGGCTTACGTAAATAATGTAACAAAAAGGGCGGTTTTTATCGCCCTTTTAATCGTTTAAATATATCGTTAAAACAGAGAAGTTTTAATGATTTGGAGGTTATAGATGGAAAGAAAAATTTACAAAACAACAATCGGTGGTAAAGAAGTAGTAGTTGAAACAGGCGCTTATTGTGGACAAGCAAACGGTACTTGTTTAGTAAGATGTGGCGATACAGTTGTACAAACAAACGTTACAATGTCAGACGCTCCTCGTCCCGGTATGGACTTTTTCCCTTTGGGCGTTGACTTTGAAGAAAAAATGTATGCTGTCGGCAAGATTCCCGGCGGTTACAAAAAGAGAGAAGGCAGACCAAGCGATAAAGCTATTTTGGTTAGTCGTTTAATTGATAGACCTATCCGTCCTTTATTTCCAAAGGGTTTCTTCAATGACGTTGCAGTAGTTGCTACCGCTTTATCAGTAGATACAAACAATCCCCCTGAGGTTTGGGGTATGATTGGTAGTTCAATCGCACTATCAATTTCCGATATTCCGTTTGCAGGACCAACAGGTAGTGTTGTTGTAGGTATGGTTGACGGAGAATACGTAATCAATCCCGATTGCGAACAAAGAGAAAGAAGTGCAATGCACGTTTATTTGAGCGGTACAAAAGACGCTATTATGATGGTAGAAGCCGGCGCAAACGAAGTAACCGAAGAGCAAATGCTCGGCGCTATTTTGTTTGGTCATGAAGAAATCAAGAAGATCGTTGCTTGGATTGAAACTATCGTTGCAGACTGTGGCAAGCCAAAGAAAGAAGTTGAAATCTATCATCCGGGCGAGGATGTAGTTGAGGCTGTTCGCGCTTTCGCAAGCGAAAAAATGGACTATTGCTTAGAAGCATTTGATCGTTACGAAAGACAAGATAGAGAGAATGCGCTTGACAAAGAAATTGCCGAAGAGTTTGGCGAAAGATTTGCAGGACGTGAACGTGAAGTTGCAGACGCTTTGTACGCATTGAAGAAAGAAAAAGTTCGTCGTAAGATTCTTGACAAGGGTGTTCGTCCCGACGGTAGAGGCTTAACCGAAATTCGTCCTATTTGGTGTGAAGTTGGCGTATTGCCAAGAGTACACGGAACAGGCGTATTCACTCGTGGTCAAACTCAAGCCTTGACAACTTGTACGTTAGGACCAATCAGCGAAGTTCAAAAGCTAGAGGGCTTAGATGACGACGTATTTAAGAGATATATGCACCATTACAATATGCCACCGTATTCCACAGGCGAAGCTAAGGCTTTGAAGAGCCCGGGCAGACGTGAAATCGGTCACGGCGCACTTGCAGAAAGAGCGTTAGAACCTGTTATTCCAAGCGAAAAAGACTTCCCGTATGCAATCCGTACTGTTTCCGAGATTTTAAGTTCAAACGGTTCAACTTCTCAAGCTTCAGTTTGCGGCAGCACATTGGCATTAATGGATGCAGGCGTACCGATTAAAGCACCGGTAGCAGGTATCGCAATGGGCTTAATGAAAGACGATTTGTCAGATAATTTAGTAGTTTTGACAGATATCCAAGGTCTTGAGGACTTCTTAGGCGATATGGACTTTAAGGTAGCAGGTACAAAAGACGGCATCACAGCTATCCAAATGGATATCAAGATTAAAGGTATTGACGAATTTATTTTGAGAAGAGCATTAGAGCAAGCTCGTCAAGGCAGAATCTTTATCCTAGGCAAAATGAACGAGGTTATTTCCGCTCCAAGAAAGGAATTAAGCAAGTTTGCTCCAAAGATTATCACAATGAACATCGATCCTGATAAGATTAAGGACGTAATTGGTTCGGGTGGAAAGACAATCAACAAGATTACCGCTGAAACAGGTGTTAAGATTGATATTTCCGAAGATGGCACAGTATTTATTTCAAGTCCTGATTCAGATAGCGCAGAAAGAGCAAAGAAGATTATCACTGCAATTACCAAGGATCCCGAGGTAGGCGATATTTACGAGGGCTACATCGCAAGAATAATCACAATCGGCGCATTTGTAGAATTAGCTCCCGGTCGTGACGGCATGATTCACATTTCAAAGCTTAAGAAAGAAAGAGTTGAAAAGGTTGAAGACGTTGTCAACGTTGGCGATTACGTAAGAGTTGAAGTTATCAAAATTAGCCCGAAAGGCGTTGATTTGAGACTAAAAGAGATTATCACAAAAGCTGAATAGTAAGGAAAAAATCACTACAATCGTAGTTCCCATAGGGATTATTAGTCAGAAATAAAAGTATAGCACACTATACTTCGCA
>CALYRM010000109.1 GCA_945482995.1 uncultured Clostridia bacterium
TTTCATCCACGAAGTGGATTTATTCCGACGCAGGCGGATTTAACTGAAAAAGACTCAGAATTGTACCCAATCCTGAGTCTTTTTCTGGTGCGCCATCGGGGACTCGAACCCAGGACCCGCTGATTAAGAGTCAGCTGCTCTACCAACTGAGCTAATGGCGCATTTAAATTATGTGGAGCGGGAGACGGGATTCGGACCCGCGATATCTGCCTTGGCAAGGCAGCGCTCTACCACTGAGCCACTCCCGCAACTCAACATTTAGCATTATAATCTAATATAAAAGTCTTGTCAACTTATTTTTATAAATTTTTTGATATTTTTAGGCGAAAATGTTTTAAAGTGTCTTCCACTATGCTTTTGGACTGAAAGCGTTTATGAGGTCACTTTTTCTTTTTAAATGTTTTTGCTAAACCACCCTTAGACGTTTCTTTATATTCTTTCCGCAAATCTTGACCCGTTTCATACATTGTCTTGATAATTGTGTCAAAACTGATTTTTCGGGTATGGGTTAAAATGTTTGCTAACGATACAGCGTTTAAGGCTCTCATTGCGGCTACGGCATTCCTTTCAATACAAGGTATTTGTACTAATCCATTGATAGGGTCGCAGGTTAATCCCAATTGATGTTCCATAGCAACTTCGGCTGCATATTCGATTTGATTCAAATCCATTTTGAATAGTTCCGCAACACCGGCAGCAGCCATACTTGTAGCAGAACCGATTTCAGCTTGACAGCCACATTCTGCCCCCGAAATAGAAGCATTTGTTTTGATTAGATTTCCGATAATTCCTGCCGTTGCCAGTGCTTCAAGTATTCTCTTCTTATCGAAATTGTTCTTTTCGCTTACATACTTTATAATAGCAGGTAGTACACCGCTTGCACCGCAAGTAGGGGCAGTTACAATTCGATTTCCTGCTGCATTTTCTTCGCTAACTGCAAAGGCATAGGCACAGACAATTCTTTGCTCTTTAATTTCAGGCGTTTCATTATTTTGCTCAGTATAATATAGTAAATGCGCTTTTCTTGTTGTTCCCAGTGAGCCGGGGAGAGTACCTTCAGCATTTAGTCCGTTATTAATAGATTCTAACATGCAATCCCAAACTTTGGATAGATAATCCCAAATTTCGACTCCTTCCATTAATTCAATATATTCGGGGATTGTGATTTGCTCTTTATCACAAAACGACTTAATTGCTTCAAAAGAGTTTTCTTTATAAATGTCGGGCGTTTCAAAATCTTCCTTTCCTTCAACCTTTATTGCGCCGCCACCAATACTAAATACTCGCCAAGAACCGATTATTTCGTTGTTTTTTATAGCTCTAATATCCATTGTGTTCGGGTGTGGTAAATTGGTTGTCAAGGTGTCCCAAACTATCTCTACGGGCTTATTTACCGACTTTTGTAGCACTTTATCGGTACAGTGTCCTTGTCCTGTAAGCGCAAGCGAGCCATATAGGGTTACAGAATAGCTATCTGCATCCGCAAACTCTTTGTCAAAAAGTTTTATTGCCTTTTCCGGTCCCATTGTGTGGGAACTTGACGGACCATATCCTATTTTATATAGTTCTTTTATACTCTTCATAAAACACCTGAATAAAATATTAGTAAATCAGTTTAAAAATAAACCATATTAATTATGAACATTTTACTACTGATTGTCAATATTAAACTAAAAATCAATAAAAAATAAGTATTATTTGACATTATGTCGACTGAAAGAGAAGCGCGTTCAGTGTCTAGTATTCTAATGTGGATGAGGTCCCTCGAACAACGCTTTCAGGATGACAGCAAAGCTGTCAATTCACCTTCGACTTCGTTTGCACTTCGCTTAAGAATGACAATGCGGACATAAAGAATGACAATGCGGATGCTCAGAATGACAATGCGGATGCATAGAATGACGATTGGTATGGTCGAAATGATGATATATAATATTAGCAAAATAAGGCTACACCGATGTTGATTTTTTACGCAAAAATCCCTATAATAAATATAATAACCATGGTTATAAGTAAAAAACAAGGATATTTTAATAAATTATGAATGAAGTATTAAAGGTTGTCAATTTGACAAAAAAATACCCTAAATTTGAATTGAAAGACGTTTCGTTTTCAATAGAAAAGGGTTCAATAATGGGATTTATCGGTCGTAATGGAGCAGGTAAAACAACTACTTTAAAATGTTTGTTAAACCTTGTACATTCTGACGGCGGTGAAATAGAGTTTTTCGGCTTGAATTATGCCGAAGATGAGAATGAAATAAAACAAAGACTTGGTTATTCTTCGGGCGGCGTTGATTTTTATTCAATGGTTACGCTCAAAAAAATAATAGAAGTTAGTAAGATGTTTTATGATAATTGGAATGAAGAGGCATATCATACATATATGGAAGAGTTTAACCTTGATGAGAATAAAAAGGTTAAAGAACTTTCCGAAGGTATGAAAGTCAAGTTTAATCTTGTCGTTGCACTATCGCACAATGCCGAATTATTGATACTTGATGAACCTACAAGCGGACTAGATCCTGTTTCGAGAGATGAAATATTGCAGATATTCAAAAAGCTTGCTAGACATGGTGTTTCGATATTGTTCTCAACTCATATCACTTCGGACTTGGATAAAACAGCAGACCATATTACTTATATCAAGAAGGGACAAATCGTCGCTTCCTTGCCAAAGGATGATTTTGTTGCAAGCTTTGGCGGTGGCAACCTTGAAGATATAATGTTAAGAATAGAAAGGGGAGAGTAACTATGAAAAACTTATTGTTAAAAGAAATAAAATTGACGGCTCAACCACTTTCATTTATTTTCATTTTATTTGCATTAATGACTTTGGTTCCACAATATCCTATTTTGGTTGGAGCATTTTTTGTTTGTTTTGGTATATTTCAAACTTTCCAAAAAGCAAGAGAGTGTAATGATATAATCTATTCTGCGACTTTACCGATTAAGAAAACCGATGTCGTAAAAACTAAGTTCATTTTTACTATAACCATTCAAGCAATAGCTTATTTATTAATGGTTGTTTTTGCCGTACTTAGAATGTGTTTGTTAAATAATTATGTTCCATATTCAATTAATAAATTAATGAACTCTAATATGGTTTTCTTAGGCTTTGTACTGATTATTTTCGCATTGTTCAATATTGTATTTATAGGAGGTTTTTTCAAGACAGCTTACAAAATCGGTGTTCCGTTTGTACTATTTATAATTAGTGCATTCCTTACTATTGGAGTAGGGGAAGCTCTTCACTTTTTCCCAACCCTTGATGTATTAAACTACAATTACCATTATTCTCATTTAATCGTATTGGCTATCGGTATTTTAGTTTATGCGATATTGACAACTCTGTCATACAAAAAGTCAAAGAAAAACTTCTCAAAAATAGATTTGTAATAGATAGATATTAAATACATTTTTATTTCTTATTATAAAAAGCAAGCTGGTTTATTTCAACTTGCTTTTTTTTGAAGACAAATATCATGTGAATACAAGTAATTTTTAACTATACAAGCGTTAATGTATATGAAACGTGATAAGCGATTTTGGTTTAGAGTAGATATGTTTATACTTTCACGGTTTACATAAATTCGTTATTTTATTCAAAAACAATATAATCTTAGTCTATAATTAGTCAAATTCAAATAAAAGAATTAGGCTTGTATATCATTGATATTAATAAGAATAGCATATTGTCAAGTCGTAGAAAAATATGCACTAAGGCGTGATGAGATACAAACCGTAGGGCTGATGATATATACCTTATTTCTTTCGGTGATGTCCAAGCATGCAATCTTTAAGGTGGAAAATATGTAGTTCGCCCCATGATTTTTCCGACATCTAAAGAAATCCATCAATTCTTTTTTTCTTATATATTATTTAAAACGACAATTCTTTATAAAGAAATTATCGTATATTTTTTTAATTCACTTAATAAGGAGTAAAAACAATGAAATACAAAACTTGGCTATTCGATTGGCTCGAAAACTACGTAAAAACGTCCTCTAAAATACGAACCTACGAAAGATATTACCAAATATGTACTTTACATATTATTCCATCGCTTGGCAATTATATGTTGGAGTCAATATCTGTAATAGATTTGCAAAAGTTCATAACTTCATTACTAACTAACGGCAATCACAAGACGGGAAAGGGTTTGTCGGCAAATTTTGTAAATACCGTTATATCCGTTTTGCAAAACTCTTTGAAAACGGCGAATTTAATAGGCTTAACTCCAGAATACGTTGCGAATAAAATAAAACGCCCTAAAACCGTTGAAAAGCAAGTTGATTGCTTTACCATTGTGGAACAAAAGAAGATAGAGCAATACGTTTTACATAGCCCAAAGGACAAATTGTTCGGTGTGGTATTGTGTTTATATACGGGCTTGCGCATCGGCGAATTGCTTTCGCTTACGTGGAAAGATATTGACTTCGGGAAAGCTCTTTTATTAGTATCTAAAACTTGCCACGACGGGAACGACGGGCAAAATCATATTCGCATTATAGACAGTCCTAAAACCGTCCATTCTCGCCGTATAATACCTTTGCCGAAGCAAATATTACCCTTGCTTAAAAACCTTAAAAAGCAGTCAAATTGCGATTATATCATAGCTGACGGGGACAAGCCCGTTTTCGTTCGCTCGTATCAACGAACTTTTGAACTTTTGTTAAAGAAATTAGGTATTGCGCATAAAGGTTTTCACTCTTTACGCCATACCTTTGCGACAAGGGCGTTAGAGTGCGGTATGGACGTTAAAACGCTGTCTGAACTGCTCGGTCATAAAAACGCCACCGTTACCCTTAACCGATACGCCCATTCACTACTCGAACACAAAACCGATATGATGAATCGTTTAGGAAAGTTATTGTAGAGCAATAAAAATGTACACGGAATACTTTATT
>CALYRM010000110.1 GCA_945482995.1 uncultured Clostridia bacterium
CACCATAATACTATGACGCACGGACGCACCTATGTATGCGCCCGTGCTAACCATACCGGTTGTGATATTGTTCTCGATGGAGAATATCGTTTTGATGACCCCGAGCAGAAAAGGCGCTTGCTTGGCTCAAATAATCAACGAATTCTTTGCTTGACGGATAGATATAAGAATTGTATATCTTGGTTCGATATAAAAAACGGAAAATCTGTCGAAGTAAACTTGGCGGAACAAATCGTTTTCAACGGAGATAAGATTTAAGAGAACAATTGAAATTCATACAAATAGTCAGAAATAGAATAATACAACAATTTCATATCAATAGGAAAGGAAGTTTGACAATAGTCAGGCTTCCTTTTTGTATGCGGTTGTTAAAAAAATTCAGGTAACTTTTTTATTAAAAACCTTGTAAAACCTATCGTCAAATGTCCCCTTATTATAGAGGGGCATTTTTTCTTTTCCGAAAAATACGAAGTTATACAGTGAAAGTTACCAATTATAGTAGGAGGACAATAAAAATTTTTTCTAAACACCCCCGCAAAGTGATTGAAACTTTCCAATAATATTGAGGATATGTAACGGAAACATAAAGGTTTTTGTCCTCTATTGTCCATATATAGTGAGAAAATCTTTGTCTTAATGAAAAAAGTTTCGTGCAGACCGTTAACTTTCGTGTCTGAAGTTTCCAATTATAGTAGAGGGATATTTATTTTCGGAAAAATACGAAGTTCTTACTCTCTGTTGTCCATATATAGTGAGGGGATCTTTGTCTTAACGAAAAAAGTTTCGCGTAAACCATTAAGTTTCGTACCGGAAATGTCCAATAATAGTGAAGGTAAAATAAATTACCATGAATTTCTTAAAACACCCCGCCAAAGGGTATGGTAAGTTTCCAATTATAGTAGAAGGGTTTTTGAAAATGTTCAGTGAAACACCCCCACAACGAGATGAAAACTTTCCAATATAAGTAGAGGATATTTTCAAGAACTTACGAAAAACACCCCCACAAACAGGCAAGCAAATGTCCATATATAGTGAACGGAAAAGGAGATAACAGATAATGAGCTACAAACAAGTGTACCCGCCTTAACGGGCAGAAAAGACCAAACGTAAAGCAGAAAAACATAAGGAGGTATTCAGATTGACGCAATTTACGTTTTATGAGATTTACAAAGACGTTATGGAAATGCTGGACGACGACGCAACGCGCGGACAGTTTATGAAAGCGATCTGTAGGTTTATGTTCGAAGAAGAGCCGGTGAAACCGCCGAAAGGAAACAAGTCGGAATACTTTTGGGAGAACATTATCGACGTGATGATGGAAAGCAAGGAAGCCGAAAAGAACGGGAAACGCCCCAAAAGGCTTAACATGAAGATGAAACACTTCACCTTCCAATGCGCTTACTACAAGGCAATCCTGCTGATGACGGACGAAGAGATATGGCAATATATAAAGGCAATCTACGGTTATATGGTAGACGGTGTTGAACCTACGGATCTGAGCAATAACGTTGCGCTCTACTTCAATCTTGCCAAAAGGAAACTCGACATAAGCAAGACGAGAAGTGTTGTCGGAAAACATGGAGGTAAACTACGGAAACAAACTGCTGCAATTACACTGGAACAGTTTTTGTCAGTAAATCCGCACATCAGGAACAATCTCTACGGCAATGCGGTTGAACTTGTAAAAGACAAAGATTTCTCTGTACTTTCGGACAAGTTAAAAGCAAGTTCCAAGTGGGCAAACGAACCAAGTCTTTACAAGATACTGTCGCACTACGACGAGATTATATCGCCATAACGGAAAGCAAAAGCCCGAAAAATAAATTGGAAAACGGGTACTTTTTACAAGCAGGATAAGGTTTTTGCAATCTATTTCAAAAACGGGCTTGGGAACAAGTCGGAAACCGACTTTTCCATGAGGCGAAACAAAGATAAAAAACAGAAAGGAAACATAAAAAAATTATAGTATCTACACTCCGGTTCTGAAAAAGAGCTTGACTTTCCGAAGCAAATACCGTAAAATAATAGCGTCGTATATATACGATAATATATTCTAAGGAGATTTGCTATGAACAAAGACGAAGTTTTAAGAAAAGCGGAAAACGGCGAAGGCTTGACGGTTGAAGAAATCAAGTTGTATCAAAGCATCGTAAAACCTGTAAAACACGTTTACGGCATGTATGGTACGCTTGCGAAAATCTATCTTGAAGAGCATAACGTCGGGAAGATGTGGGCATTAGCCGGCGACCTCCCCGCCTATCTGCATGGGATAGATAAACAGGCGGAAGAGCTTTATTCGGTCATGTACGAGAAATTGTCCAGAGACGAACAGTATAAGCGGACGGGAAATTATATCGAGGACGTCAGACGGATAAACGAAATGCAAAGCCGTATCGAAGAAGAAATCTTGAATGAAATCGTCTATGTATAAGGAGCAGGCGCTATGGAACGGAAAGAAGATACTGCAAGGCGCATAACCCGCAGGAAGTATGAAGAAAAGCACAAGGAACGAAGAAAAGAAATAAACGGGAGCTTCGGCACGATGATGCCGAGAGCATTATGTGATGAGATAAACGAATTTCTTCGGGTGAACAACATAACGAAAGTTAGGTTAATCGTGGAAGGATACGAAGCGTTAAAGCAGAAGGTGAACAGCGTAACGCAGGAAAAGTAGTTCTTCCCCTTCTTTGCGTGTTTGCGTAATAAAATCCAAAGGAGATTCGATTACGGAAAACACGATGAAAGAAACAGTATATGATAAGAAAATCGGCAATACGGTTTATACCGTTGTTTTAAGACCCAGCGAAACGGCGAAAAACAGCATCTTCGACCTGACGAAAAAGATGATAGAATCGGGCGTCGAAGATATGCTGTCCGCTAAACACGACGAACTTGCAGAGTGTTCTTATAAGGAGTAATCTATGAGAACACGAAATAACAATAATCAGGACAAAATCACGGCGTTATACTGTCGTTTAAGCCGTGACGACGAACAGGAAGGTGACAGCAACAGCATCGTACATCAAAAAGAAATATTGAGCAAATATGCAAAAGAACACGGTTTCCGCAATCTTGAAACGTTTGTGGACGACGGATATTTGGGTACGAACTTCAATCGCCCCGACTTTCAGCGTTTAATGCGTAAAGTCGACGCCGGCGAGGTCGGTACAATTATTGTCAAGGATATGTCGAGGCTCGGCAGGGATTATCTGAAAGTCGGCGTGTATACCGAGATAACCTTTCCCGAAGCGGGCGTAAGATTTATCGCGGTCAATGACGGCGTGGACAGTGAAAGTCAGGTAGACAACGATTTTACCCCATTCCGTAACATCATCAACGAGTGGTACGCAAAGGACACAAGCAAGAAGATCCGCGCGGTATTCCGTTCCAAAGGCAATTCGGGAAAACACCTGTGTACTGTTCCGCCTTTCGGTTATCTGAAAAGCCCCGACGACAAGGAACAATGGATCATCGATGAAGAAGCGGCAAAAACGGTAAAAGAGATTTTCGCTCTCTGTATGCAGGGGTTCGGTCCGACGCATATTGCACGGATTCTCAACGAAAGAAAAGTTGAAACGCCAATCTGCCATTACGACAGACTCGGCATTAAGCACCCGGCAACATCACCCATGCCTGAATTATGGTGCTCGGATACGATAAAACGAATCCTGAGCAATCCGCACTATACGGGCTGTACCGTAAACTTCCGGACGACAAAGAAGTCCTATAAGTGTAAGAAGAAGGTATGGAACGATCCGTCTAAATGGGTTACCTTCGAGAATACGCAGGAAGCGATCATCGACAAACAGACGTATGATACCGTACAGAAAATACGCGAAGGCAGACGAAGACCGACGCCGATGGGCGAGATGAACGTGTTTTCGGGAATGGTTTACTGTGCGGACTGCGGAAAGAAAATGTATCTCTGCCGCTCATCTACTATGAAGCAAAAGGAATATTTTAACTGCTCGTCCTACCGCAAGCAGAAGAAATCGACCTGCACTTCGCATCAGATAACCGTAGAAGCCATTGAAGAAATCGTTCTGAGTTACTTAAAAAGAGTTTCCGACTTTGTCATCGATCATGAAGGAGACTTTGTCGATATTGCCATCCAACACTCCCGATTGCTGTCAAGAAAGGAAGTTGCGAAGAAGGCAAGACAAGTATCCGAAGCCGAAAACAGAATAAAGGCTCTGAACAAGATCATTCAAAGCCTTTATGAAGATAAGGTTATGGGCAAGATAACGGAAGAACGGTTTGCTTTGATGTCCGAGGCATATGAGCAGGAGCAACGGCAACTGAAAGAAACGGTTGAAAACAGTCAAAGCGAAATCGACCGATACGACGAGATAAATGATAACATCAATAATTTCGTTTCTCTTGTGGTCAAAACGGGCAGAATCAAGAAACTAACGCCCGAAATCGTCAGACTGCTGATCGATAAAGTCATCGTTTCGGAAAAGGTAAAAACGGAAGACGGCTATAAAAGAACGGTAACGATATGTCTAACGCACGTCGGAGAGATAGATTTACCGTAAAAAGGCAAGAAAACAGGCGCAAGCTATTCGCCTGCGCCTGTTTTCCCTAATGGTAACACCCTTAAGTGGCGATTTTTTTATTAGTATTTCTCAAGCAACGTCGAACAATCTAATTCATATTAAAATGTGCATTATGCAATTTGTATCCAGACTGTTCGTGTGCTTCGCAATGAGAACGTGCCTATATAGAGATTTCTCCACTTCGGTCGAAATGACAGTAAACAAAGATGAGTTCTTTCGACCTTCAGATGACATTATGGATGAGATCCTTACGACAAGCTCAGGATGACATTATGGATGAGATTCTTCGACTTCGTTACACTCCGCTCAGAA
>CALYRM010000111.1 GCA_945482995.1 uncultured Clostridia bacterium
ATTATATTATTTATATAATAAAAATAATGTATATGTGTATATTTTAAGGAGATTATATGGATACTAAGGTACAATCGAATTATGGTGAAGATCAGATTAAAGTCTTAGAGGGCTTGGAACCGGTTAGAGTAAGACCGGGTATGTATATAGGCTCTACTGACGAAAGAGGATTGCATCATTTGGTTTATGAAATTTTAGATAACAGTATTGACGAAGCCTTGTCAGGCTATTGTGATTCCATTTCTATTGAAATTAATCAAGACGGTTCTGTTTCGGTTACCGATAACGGTAGAGGTATTCCTACAGGTATAAAAAAAGAAGAGGGTATTTCTGCTGTAGAATTAGTTTTGACCAAGCTTCACGCAGGCGGTAAGTTTGGCGACGGCGGATATAAGATTTCCGGTGGTTTGCACGGCGTAGGTTTGTCCGTTGTAAACGCGTTGAGCGAATGGCTAACTGTTGAGGTTAGGCAAAACGGACACGTTTATTTCCAAAAGTACCACAGAGGTATTCCTGACGACAGATTGAAAATCGTAGGTGATACTGATAAGACAGGTACTAAAGTTACTTTCTATCCTGATGCTGAAATATTTGAAACATTGGATTTTAAATATGCTACTTTACGTCATCGTTTGAGAGAGCTTGCTTTTTTGAATAAAGGACTTGAAATTATATTTACCGACTATCGCAAGAGTGCAACAGAGCCCGAACATGACTATTTTAAGTTTGACGGCGGTATTATCGAATTTGTTAGATTGTTGAATTCAATGCATGAAACACTTTTCTCGGACGTTTTGTATTTCCATAGCGATACCGAAACAGGTGAAATTGAATATGCGCTACAATATAACGATACGTATAATGAAACCATTCACGCATTCGCTAATAATATCAACACCGAAGAAGGTGGAACTCACCTTGACGGTTTCAAAACTTCATTGACAAGAGTTATCAATGCTTACGGTAAGCAAGCAGGGCTTTTGAAAGGTGATGATTCATTATCCGGCGATGACGTCAGAGAAGGTTTGGTTTGCGTTATTTCAGTTAAGCTTACAAATCCGCAATTTGAAGGTCAAACAAAGACTAAACTAGGCAACTCCGAAATTCGTGGCTATATGTCAAAGATTGTCAGCGATACATTTGGAACATATTTAAACGAGCATCCAAAAGAAGCCAAGGAATTGATTATGCGTTCGCTTAACGCTCAAAAAGCAAGAGAAGCTGCAAGAAAGGCAAGAGAAGAAGCTAGACGTAAGAGTCCATTAGACGGTGCTTCACTTCCAGGAAAACTAGCAGATTGCTCGGAAAAAGACGCTTCTAAGTGCGAAATATTTATCGTCGAGGGTGATTCGGCAGGCGGTACGGCAAAAACAGGTAGAGACCGTCGTTTCCAAGCTATTTTGCCACTTCGTGGTAAAATTCTAAACGTTGAAAAGGTTAGAATTCACAGAGCCTTAGAAAATGAAGAAATTAAGAGTATGATTACCGCTTTCGGCTGTAATATCGGTGAAGACTTTAACGAGTCAAAACTTCGTTACAATAAAATTATCATTATGACCGATGCCGATGTAGATGGATCTCACATTAGAATTTTGATGCTTACATTCTTCTTCCGCTACATGAAGCCTTTAATTGAAACGGGACACATTTATATTGCTCAACCACCGCTTTACAAGATTACAAAGGGTAAACAAATTTTGTATTTCTATGACGACAAGGCATTGGATAGTTATTATGAGGCTAACGGCAGAAAAAGCGGCGACTTGCAAAGATTCAAGGGCTTAGGCGAAATGAACGACGTTCAGCTTTGGGAAACCACAATGAGTCCTGCTACAAGAACTTTGGTTCAAGTGACAATGGAAGACGCTGTTAAGGCTAACGAAATATTTACCATTCTTATGGGTGAAGAACCCGAGCTAAGACGTCAATTTATTGAAGAAAATGCTACATTAGTTAAAGATTTGGATGTTTAATGGTGACTCGGATGAAAAAGAATTTTAATAAAGAATACGAAGAAATAATCGATAATACCAAAATTATAAAAGTCGACGTGGAACACGAAATGAAACACAGCTTTATCGCATACGCTATGGCTGTCAACGTTTCTCGTGCTATTCCCGACGTAAGAGACGGTTTAAAACCTGTTCATCGCCGTATTTTGTACGCAATGAACGAGTTGGGCTTGGACTACGATAAACCTACGAGAAAGTGTGCAAGAATAGTCGGTGACGTTTTGGGTAAATATCACCCTCATGGTGATATCGCTGTTTATGACGCTCTTGTTCGTTTAGCTCAAGACTTTACTATCCGTTGTCCATTGGTTCAAGGTCAAGGTAACTTCGGTTCCGTCGACGGCGACCCTGCGGCAGCTCAGAGATACACCGAGGCCAAGTTAAGCAAAATTGCTTCGGAAATGCTTAGAGATATCGACAAGAAAACCGTTGATTTTTATCCTAACTTCGATGATACTCTTATGCAACCGAGCGTTCTTCCCTCAAGATTTCCTAACCTTTTGGTAAATGGCGCAGACGGTATTGCTGTCGGTATGGCTACAAGTATTCCGCCACACAATCTCGGCGAAGTTATTGACGCTACAATAATGGTTTTGAATAACCCCGATATTGCAATCGAAGAACTCCTAAAAGTTATGCCTTGCCCCGATTTTCCGACAGGTGGCTTGGTTTTGGGTGTTGATAATATGCGTAAGGCGTACCTTACCGGTCGCGGCGGCTGCATAATTAGAGCGAATACTGAAATAGTTGAGGATAACGGCAGAAGTCGTATCATTGTTCACGAATTGCCGTATCAAACAAATAAGGCTCAATTAATAAAATACATTGCCGATATGGTAAGAGATAAAAAGATTGAGGGTATATCCGATATTAACGATGAATCCGACCGTAAAGGTATGCGTATCGTTATTGACGTAAAGAAGGATTTCAACGCTCAGGTATTGTTGAATCAATTGTTTAAGCATACCAATTTACAAGTTACTTATCCAATGATTTTCCTTGCTTTGAGAAACGGCGTTCCTACCGTTATGAATTTGAAAGAAATCTTGGTTGCCTATATTGAGCATCAAAGAGAAGTTGTCGTTAGACGTACCAAGTTTGACTTGGAAAAGGCTGAAGAAAGAGAACAAATTTTAAAGGGATTGGTTATTGCTCAACAAAATATCGACGAAGTCATTGCTTTGATTAAAGAGTCCAAGGATAAGAATGACGCCCAAGTAAAATTGATTGAAAGATTCGAGTTGTCAGAAAAACAGGCTAATGCGATTTTGGAATTGAGATTGCAAAGACTTACCGCTTTGGAAGTAAACAAGATAATGGAAGAATTGGATATGATCGAAAAGCTTATTATTGAATATAAGGCTATTTTGGCAGATCCGAAGCTTGTTGACGAACATATCGAGAGCGAATTGACAGAGATTAAAGAAAAGTACAATACCGATAGAAGAAGCGAGCTTGTATTCGATTATAGCGAGTTGGATATCGAGGATCTTATCGAAAAGGAAGACATTGTAATAACCTTAACCCACGAAAACTATATCAAGAGAATTCCTGCTTCAGAATATAGAGCACAGCATAGGGGTGGCGTAGGCGTTACAGGCCATAAGGCTAAGGATACCGACTTTATCGAGGACGTATTCGTATGTTCAACTCATGATGATGTTTATTTCTTCTCCAATTTGGGCAAGGTGTACGTTCTTAGAGGTTATCAAATTCCCGAAGCAAGCAAGAATGCAAGAGGCAAGACAATCAATAATATTTTAAACGTATCAGACGGCGAATTTATCACCACTATTTTACCAATCACACAAGAACAAGAAATGGTTGGTCATTTAGTTTTAGCAACACGTAAAGGTAAAATTAAGCGTTGTGCACTTAGCGAGTTCGAAAGCGTTCGTCAAAGCGGTAAAATTGCCATCAAAATGGATGATGACGACTTGTTAGTTGGCGTTTGTATGACAGTTGGCAAAGAAGAACTACTTATCGCAAGCAGCAAGGGCAAAACAATTCGTTTTTCCGAAGACGACGTCAGAGTTATGGGTAGAACGGCTTACGGTGTTAAGAGTATGGAAATAGATGACGACGACTATATCGTTGGTATGTCATTGATTAAAGAAGGTCAAGACGTCTTGACAATCACCGAAAACGGATACGGCAAGAGATCTAATGTTGACGAATACCGTTTGCAATCAAGAGGCGGTAAGGGCGTTATGGCTGCCAAATTTAATGATAAGACAGGTAGAATTGCTTGCGTAAGAATGGTAAATCCCGAAAACGATATTATCATTATCACCGATAACGGCATAATAATGAGAACGGCTATATCCGAAATCAGCAAGATAGGTAGAACGGCGCAGGGCGTTAGAATAATGAAGGTTGGTGCAGGTAAAGTTATGTCGGTTGCAATCACTCCACACGAAGATGAAGAGGCTACCGAAAACGATGCAACAGACAATACAATCGAAATGGGTGAAGCAACTGTAAACACAGTAGAAGAGGGTGAAGAAACCACCGCTGAAACAGTCTTAGAAGAAAAAACAGTTGAAGATACCGATTCAACAGATACCGAATAATAATCGTTATTTATTAGTTTAATAATAACAAAAATACCCTTTTAAAACTATTGTTTTATGAAGGGTATTTTTTTGTGTTGATTATACAAAGCAAGTTGGATAAAATCATCATAGTATGTGAAAAGTTTCGCCGTCACTAATGATTTAAATTAATAAAAACATAGGCAAACATATCTTTATCACTAATAAATTTTAAGGTAAAACGCTTTGAAATACTTGTTTTTCCTT
>CALYRM010000112.1 GCA_945482995.1 uncultured Clostridia bacterium
ATACTCCCCTATAAAAATGGCTATTTATCAACTGTTTGTTGTGACATAGCCTTTTATAAAATAATGCAAAACTATTTTTTTTATTATCAATAGATTTGCTTATTATTCCACTGACTTATATTATCTTGACTTTTTTGGAAATAACTGCTACAATTTGAATTATATAATGTGAACATTGAGAATGACACTGATTAACATACGGGTGTTTGCGAAATGAACAAGTCATTCCCACGTTTTAGAGATTCCTCCACGTTGGTCGGAATGACAAAGTGGATGGCTCGTAACGACAAACAAGGATAAGGTCCCTCGAACAACGCTTTCAGGATGACAGCAGAGCTGTCAATTCACCTTCGACTTCGTTGCAACACGCTTGAGGATGACATTGATATTTTTAACATTATATAAAAGGTTTATATATGGAAGAAAATGAACTGAAAAGAAAAAAATTTCGATTTAGATTGTCCGCCTTTCAAATTATACTCTTAGGGTTTGCGGGGGTAATTTTTTTTGGTGCATTTTTGCTTTGCATGCCTTTCTCTTCTAAAAACAACACTTTTACCCCATTTTTAGATTCGCTTTTCACTGCGACTTCCGCAGTATGTGTTACAGGCTTGGTTGTATATGATACCGCCACGCATTGGTCGATTATAGGTCAAATAATAATACTTCTACTTATTCAAATCGGTGGTTTGGGGGTAGTAACTGTTGCATCATCGTTTGCCTTATTGACAGGTAAAAAAATTGGCTTGTTCGGACGTGGCACAATGAAGGAGGCCCTATCTGCTCCAAACGTTGGCGGAATTGTAAGACTTACAAGATTTATTCTAAAAGGAGTATTTACAATTGAATTATTGGGCATGCTAGTAATGCTCCCTGTTTTCTGCAATGAATATGGCGCAAACGGAATTTGGATGTCGCTATTCCATTCTATTTCGGCTTTTTGTAATGCAGGGTTTGATATACTCGGCACTAAAAACGGCAATTCTTCATCGTTAACTGCTTATTCCTCAAACGTATTAATCAACCTTACGATTATGACATTGATAATCGTTGGTGGTATCGGTTTTTTGGTTTGGGACGATATCTGCAAACACAAGTTTAGATTCAAAAAATACAGAACGCAAAGCAAGGTTGTCTTGATTGTAACCGCAGTATTAATACTTTTGCCTGCAATATACTATTTTTGTTTTGAACTAACCTCTCTACCTGTTGGAGAAAGAATACTTGCCGCTCTATTTCAGTCGACTACAACAAGAACAGCCGGTTTTAATACGGTAGATTTTGCTTCATTTAGCCAGGCAGGAATAGCGCTTACTATCTTTTTGATGCTTGTCGGCGGTTCGCCCGGTTCAACCGCAGGTGGTATGAAAACTACAACAATTGCGGTGTTATTTGCGGCAGTAATTTCCATATTTAAGAAACATGAAGATACAGAGGTACTAAACAGACGAATAGAAAGCGAAAACGTCAAGCAAGCGGTCGTAATACTATTTATGTACATTTCGCTCTTTATGGCTGGCGGAGCAATAATCAGTCAAGTCGAAGATTTGCCCCTACTGACTTGTCTATTTGAGTCGGCTTCGGCAATAGGCACAGTTGGATTGACATTGGGGATAACTCCAACTTTGGGCGTTGTTTCCAAACTAATTTTAATTGTATTTATGTTCTTTGGAAGAGTTGGCGGATTGACTCTTATTTATGCAACATTGGCTGGCAAACGAATTCAAATTTCAAAAAAACCAATTGATAAAATAACGGTAGGATAATATTATGAAAAGAAAAAAGAAATCAATTTTACTTATAGGTCTTGGTCGTTTCGGTAGATATATAGCCGAAAAGCTTAATGAACTCGGACACGAGGTTATGGCTGTCGACATTAACGAAGAGCGAGTCAACGACGTTATGCATTTTGTAACCAACGGTCAAATTGGTGATAGCACTAACGAATTTTTCTTAAAAGAGCTTGGCGTCGAAAATTACGATATTTGTATCGTTACCATAAGCGGCGATTTTCAAAGCTCGCTTGAAACCACGTTTTTACTCAAAGAACTTGGTGCTAAAAAGGTTGTTTCTAGAGCGGAAAGAGATGGTCAAGCAAAATTTTTGCTTCGGAACGGAGCAGATGAAATCGTTTATCCCGAAAAGCAGCTTGCTTCTTGGCTTGCAATAAGATATAGTGCGGATCACATTCTTGATTATATAGAGGTTGACGATGATTGTTCTATTTTTGAAGTAACTATTCCAAAGGCTTGGATTGGAAAAACTATCGGTGAAATCGATATTCGTAAAAAACATGAATTAAATATAGTAGCAATCAAAAAGGACGGCAAGCTTGATGTCAAGGTAACTCCCGATATCGTGTTAAACGAGGACATTTCGCTACTTATTTTGGGCGATAATAAAACGTTACAAAAGGTATTTAAGATATAGATAGTTAATGGTTCACCATCACTAATGTGTAACAATGGTGAATTGAAATAGTTAGGTTCGTGAATTCTCTTACGCATTCCGTGAATTGAATTACAACCTAACGATTCCAATTCGTTATGGATAGAAATGCCTACAAACAAGGCTTTAACAGGTGTACTTGTCGCCTGTATAAAACAGTTTCAACACGTGCAAGGCACGAGTGCAAGCAACAAATAATATATGTCGATCCGAATCGGTCGAGTAGTTGTCGCTATCTGCATCGGCAACAATAACCTCGTCAAATTCAAAACCCTTTACAATTAGGGCGGTGGTTAATATAATCCCGCCCTGATATTTTGTATCGCTGTCGGTCAACAAGCAAACGGGCGTGCCCTTCATTTTTTCATACAACTCTTCAGCTCTATGCGTGTTCTTTGCAATAATTGCAACCGATCCGAACTTTCTTACATTGATTGCTCTATCCACTTCGGCTAATATCTTTCGAGCCTCGTCATCAACACTTGTGCATTGAACAAGTTCCGGAACTTCATCGTGACGGTCAATAGCGTTTATATGCTGTCCTGTCAAGGTATTTGCAAAATCGATTATTTCCGAGCTTGAACGATAGCTAGTTTCAAGAGAGAAAAAGCTTGTATTTCCTAATAATCTTTTAACGGTATCGATTGAACCAATATTCATATATGGGTCTATAATTTGATTCATATCACCCAAAATATCCTTTGGACATTCAAACAAAGAATTGATTATCGCATATTGCGTTGGAATATAGTCTTGCATTTCATCAATTACAACGTGCTTAAATTTGCCGTAATTGGTCCTTGTGCCTGCGTATAGAACTTTTAACAAGAGAAGTCCATACACGTCTTCAAACGGTATTTCGCCGTCTGTATCTGGTACGATGACAGGCTTGCCCTCTTTTGCCAAGTTTTTAAGCAATAATTTATATATATCCAACGGAGAATATCTTCTGAATAAAGGATTAAGTCTTTCAACAAGTTTAGCGTGCAATGAATCATTTTTATTTAGGTTAAAACGACTTACTATTTCGTCCTCTACATAACCGACTATCAACGGAATTCTCTTCAATGGCGGATATGATGCAAACGTTTTATAGTATAAATTTTGGAAAGTTTCTTTTGTACAAGTATAATCCCTATATACAAAATTCTTTGGAACAAAGGATTTTTTCTCAACAAACTTGACCATTGTCTTTATTTCCGAAACAAAGCGTTCGGATGCTTTATATTTCATATCGGCAATTTCTTCATCGGATATTCTGCCGTTATAAACTTCTTCAAGATAAACGGTACGTTTTTCAAAGGTACACAAATCACTCAACTCAGTATTTGCCATATTCTCAAAGCTAATTTGAACGACATTCTGTTCGCCGAGTTCGGGAAGTACGTGGCTGATATAACCCGAAAACGCGCTATTTGGTGATACAATAAGTATGTCTTTTGCACGAATAATACCCCTACAATTATACAAAATATAAGCAACACGATGCAAAGCTATTGAGGTTTTTCCGCTACCCGCCACACCTTGAATTAACAAATTTTGGTTGATCGGATATCTAATTATTTTGTTTTGCTCTTTTTGTATGGTTGCCGCAATATTTTTCATTAAGATTGAAGCGTTTTTTGCAAGCTCGCCAATCAATATTTCGTCGGTAATCGTGGTGGTCGTATCAACTGCATATTGCAATTCGGCATTCTTTATTTTAAACTGAACTTTACCTTCAATTTCTCCTTTTACAATTCCCGCCGGCGCTCTATATTGAGCTTCGCCTAATTCAAAATCGTAATAAAGATTTCCGACAGGCGCACGCCAGTCAACCACCAAAAGATTTTCCCTACTATCAGCGAGCGTAGCAATGCCGATATAAATATCAATGGAAGGCATTCCATCTTCCTGAAAAATTATTTTTCCCCAGTAAGGAGAGTCTTTTTGCCTTTCCAAAACAGCACGGAATTTAATTATTTGTTTTAACTCGTCAGAGGCAATGTGCGCTTCATTTTGAGTTGCTGCCTGCTCATATTCGTCCATTTCTGCAAAGGTTTCCCAAATAAATGTTCTATCTGCTTGGAGTCCTTTGGTCCTCCTATCTATTTCCGAATCTATACTGAAAGCGGTGTCGTCAATGACAGTTTCAACCATTTTTAAGTACTCTTTTTCTTTGTTAATATCCATTAATTCTCTCCTAAATTTATTGTAAATACTAAGTATAACATATTTTAATAAGAAAGTAAATAAGTTATTTTTTTTCACTAACGAGTTTTCTGTATTTTGTGGTTTCACGATTTCCTTTTTGCGAGACAAGAGTTTGTGC
>CALYRM010000113.1 GCA_945482995.1 uncultured Clostridia bacterium
TACATTATGTACTGTATTAAAAGTATACAATAAAATATTTCCTAAATACTTGTAAAAGTAAATTTCTTAGTGTATAATCATTATGGTATTGGTAAAAGCGGTTGGACTTCCGAAACAATGAAAGGACAAAATGAAGCATAATGTCAGTCTAAACCGTACAATCAAAAAGTCCAAGATTAAATATTATTCATTTTAATAGTAACAATTCAAAATAAACCTTATGGGAGTTAAAAAATGGCAAAAGACAAAATCGAAAATGTAAATATCGTCGAAGATGCTGAAAACAACAAAAAGTATGATACTTCCAGTATTATGCACTTGGGGGATTTAGAGCATATCAGACTCAGACCCGGTATGTACGTAACTAACTCGGGGAAGCAGGGTTTGCATCACCTTATATGGGAGTTGATGGATAACAGCGTTGACGAAATCGCAAACAAACACGGCGATACTATCAGTTTGATTATATATGAGGACGGTAGTTTGAGTGTGGAAGATAATGGTAGAGGTGTTCCTGCCGAATATTCCGAAAAACATAAAATGTCAGGTTTGCAACTAATTTACTGTACAGCAAAGGCAGGCGGAAAGTTCAACAACGACAACTACAAGTTTTCGGGTGGTTTGCACGGCGTAGGTGCGTCGGTAGTAACTGCTTTGTCCGAGTGGATTGAGGTTACGTCAAAGCGTAACGGTTTGATTTATCAACAAAAATTCAGAACGTTTACCGATGCAACGGGCAAAACTCACGTAGGCGTTCCGGTTTCCGACGTTAAAATAATTGGCAAAACCAACGAAACAGGTACTTTTGTTCATTTTAAACCCGATAAAACGGTGCTTGAAACAGTCGAATGGGATTTTGAACTGATTTGTAGACGTATGCAAGAAACTGCATTTTTGGTAAACAACATAACAATCAAACTTGAAGATAGACGTTCGCTTATCGATCCTATTAAATATGGTCCATTTGAACCTGTTGTTTATAATTATCCAAACAATATCGTTGATTTTATCAATTATATTAAAGAGGGCAAAAAGACAATCCATGACAACATTATTTATTTTGAAGAGATAAGTGATGACGTTGAATTGCGTGTTGCTATTCAATATACCGATAGTTATAACGAAACCATATCGAGTTACGTAAACAATGTTCGTACTCCCGATGGCGGTAGCCATGAAATTGGTTTTAAAACAGGTTTGACGAGAGCCATGACCGAATATGCAAAAACGCACGTCAAACAAAAAGATAAGGACAAAGACGGACAAATTTTGCTTAACGGCGACGATTTTAGAGAAGGAATTGTTTGCGTAATAAGCATGATGATTTCTAACCCTGAATTCGAGGGACAAACAAAGGGCAGGTTAGGTTCGTCATTCGCTAAGCCGTTGGTTGAAAAAATTACTTACGAAAGAGTTACCGCATACTTGAACGATAAAGCAAACGCTAAGGTTGGCGAAGCAATACTCGAAAAGGCGCTAAGTGCTCAAAGAGCAAGAATTGCAAGTAAAAAGGCAAAGGAACAGGCAAGACAAAAGGCAAGCGCATTATCCAATCCGCTTTTAGGAAAATTAGCCCCTGCGACAGGTAAGAAACCCGAACTTAACGAAATATTTATAGTTGAGGGCGATTCGGCAGGCGGTACAGCTAAACAATGCCGTGACAGATTTACCCAAGCAATTTTACCGCTAAGAGGTAAACCCTTGAACGTTGAAAAGCAAAGAATTGAAAAGATACTTGCAAACGACGAAATCCGTACCATAATCACCGCTTTTGGCGCAGGCTTTGGCGACGATTTCAATTTGGATAACTTGAAATATCACAAAGTCGTAATACTAGCCGATGCCGACCAAGACGGCGGACATATTAGATCTTTGTTGATGACTTTCTTCTTTAGATATATGAGACCGCTCATCACGGCAGGACATTTATACATAGGTATGCCCCCTCTATATAGAATAGAAAAGAAAGATACCGTCAAATACGTGTATTCCGACGCAGAACTTGACGACGCTTTAAAGGAATTTGGCAAGAACTACCGCTTGCAACGTTATAAGGGCTTAGGTGAAATGAATGCCGATCAACTTTGGGAAACCACTATGAACCCCGAAACGCGATATTTGTCGAGAGTAACTATTGAGGACGTCGCAATGGCTGAAAAAATGTTGACAGTCTTTATGGGCGACGATCCGATTCCTCGTAAAGATTATATATCGAAATATGCTAATTTCAACAAGGTTGATAACTTTGAAAGGAAGGACTAACGCATGAACGAATTGAATACACAAAACGAAAACAGTAGAATATTTGAAAGCTCAATGGAAACGGTTATGCACGATGCAATGATGCCGTATTCCGAGTATGTTATAATGGATAGAGCCCTTCCGAGAGTAGAAGACGGCTTGAAACCCGTTCAAAGAAGAATACTTTATGCAATGAACGAATTGGGAAATACGCCGGATAAACCCTACAAGAAATGCGCAAGAATTGTCGGTGAATGTTTAGGTAAATATCACCCACACGGCGACATCTCGGTTTATGACGCTCTAGTTCGTTTGGCTCAAACCTTTAATATGGGTGCCGTACTTGTCGAAGGACAGGGCAACTACGGTTCGGTAGATGGCGACGGCGCCGCTGCTATGCGTTATACCGAAGCAAGACTATCGCCAATTGCAATGGAAATGCTATCCGACTTGGATAAGGACACAGTTACTTTCTCACCGAACTTCGACGACACGTTGAAAGAACCTGACACATTGCCGGGAAGATTCCCAAACCTTTTGGTAAACGGAGCGTCGGGTATTGCGATTGGTTTGGCAACAAGTATTCCGCCACATAACATTACCGAGGTTATAAACGGAACAATTGCGCTTATCAACTCCAAAATTGATAAAAAGCAAAAGATGACGCTTGAAAAACTTATGGAAATAATACCTGCACCCGATTTTCCGACAGGCGCCGAGATTATTCCCGAAGAAATTGAGCAAGCGTATAGAACGGGTAAGGGAAAAATCACAATACGAGCAAAATTCCATATTGAACGGGAGGGCGATAGACGAAATATCGTATTTACCGAGTTTCCGTACCAAGTAAATAAGCAAGAAGTTTTGCAAAAGATATCTCAATATAAGGACGAAAAGAAAGAGCCATATACACAAATTTACGATATCGTGGACGAATCCGACCGTAACGGACAACGTGCGGTTATCAAACTTAGAAAAGATTGCGATATCGCAGAAATGATAAAGACTCTTTTTAAACAAACCGCTCTTTGCAAAAACTTTAACTTCAATATGGTTGCTATCGCAGACGGTAAACCGCGTTTGATGGGCTTAATGGAGCTTTTGAATTACTACATTGAATATCAACGCAAGGTTATCAAGAACCGTTCGGCGTTTGATTTGAAGAAAGCAATCGAAACCGAAGAAGTTTTGAACGGCTTGCTAATAGCAATCAATAATATTGACGAAGTAATCAGAATAATCAAAAAGGCTAACGGTATCACGGACGCAAGACAAACGCTAAGAATTCGTTTTGCTTTGACCGAAAGACAAGCCAATGCAATCTTAGAAATGCGTTTGCGTAGATTGACCGCTCTTGAAGTCAACGATTTAAAACAACAAATTGCCGATATAAGAATTACCATTGCCGAGTTGAAAGCAATTGTTGAAAGCGAAAAGAGACAATACGAAGTAGTTATCAAAGAACTAACCGTAATTAAGAATAAATATCGTCAACCAAGAAAGAGTACTATCACAACCGATGCCGAACTTTGCTTTACCGAGGTGAACGACCTACAAAATAAGGTATCCCAAGGCGTTATTGTATTGAGAAATAACGGTTCGATTAACTACATAACAAATAGAAGTATCTCTCAATCAAATAAGGACGTTTCCGCATTTACATTCTCATCGACAGTTGTGGACGTCATTCCTGCTAGTTCGGATATGGTTTTATACTGCTTTACCAATATGGGTAATTATCTAAGATTGTATTGTGACGACTTAAAGGATAGCAAACTAAGAGATAACGGTTTTTCTGCTAAAAAACTTGTTAGGGACGCAAACGAAAAAGAAAAGATTGTCAAGGTATTTGCCGTAAACGAAGGCGACGAAGCAAATCACACTATTGTTTCTTTCGTATCCGGCGGTGCCGTAAGATACACCTCTCTTGATGAATTTAGCAATAACAAGGTAAGCTACGGACAAGCAATCAAATTCAAAACCGAAAGCGAAACGGTTGTAAACGTAGAAGAAGCGCAAAATAAAAATATCCTGCTTGTTACCAAAAAGGGTAGAGCAGTCAAGGTTTCCAACGAGGGTATGCTTGTAAAGGGTAGATTAACTTTGGGCGCAGGCTGTATCAAACTTGACGATGACGATAGCGTAATTTTTGCTGGCTTTGTTGACGAAACCGAAGCAATTTACTATCTATCAAAAAAGGGCTACTCAAAGAGAGTATTTGCATCCGAAATCACTTTAATGGATAAAATGCGTAAGGGCGAGAACATATTTATGGGCGAACCGCTTTTGTACGCAAATCGACTAGGTGAAAGCGACACCATTGTTGTTGAATACGACGACGAATCTACCGCAACTTGCACGGGTGGTGAGGTGTTGATAGTTGACAAATACGATAGAGGCGATTTACTCTTCAATAAGTTTGAGCAAATCATCACATCAGCTGC
>CALYRM010000114.1 GCA_945482995.1 uncultured Clostridia bacterium
CCCAATAATGTGAATTATATCATTTTTCACTTATTGGGATGCATACTTACTTAGATCACTCTCGGACTCGAAAGTCCAAGTTCTTCTGCAACCTCTTCGTAGGTAAGACCCGATTTCTCAATCGCTTGATAAATCTTATCTCCGGTTTTCCGTTTATTCAATCTCTTTTTGCTCCCCATCTTAACTACCTCCTTTGGTGAACATCTCAACATTAAAGGCAGCCTGGGTGCATATCTAATTTTAACACAGAGAATCGATTTTGTCAACGCTTCTGTGCGCGCTCCCGCGCTTCTTTTTATTGAACAGGTTATGTCCAATCTGTTTGTGTAAATAGTATAGCAAAATTTAATCTTTATAACAATGTACCAACGGTTCATTTTTTGCGGTATTTCTCTAAATCTTCCGGCACGTATAATGAATGAATAACGTATGGAGTATTACGTGTCAAACCTATAACGCAAAAAGAGTTCGGAATTTTACCGAACTCTCTTTGCTGATCCACTTGCAGGTGTTCCCATTAAAATATTTTTTGTTTTCTTATAATCCCTAATGGTGACACCCGTATGCGGCGATTTTTTATACTAATTAATAATTATTTTATTTGTTCAAAGTCTTGTACACCATGCTTACATAACGGGCAAATGAAATCCTCGGGCAACTCGTCGCCTTCGTATACGTAACCGCAGACTTTGCAAACATAACCCTTCTTACCTTCTGTCTTTGGCTTTGGTTTGACGTTGTTTTGATAATAGGTGTAAGTCATTGTTTCTTTGTTGCCAATAACCTTTGCGTCGGTTATTTCACAAATAAACATTCCATGTGTCTCTAAATCGACGTAATCAACAACTTTTAGCGACATATAGCTGTTTATGTAGTGCGGTAGGTATAAACATCCATTTTCGGCTCTTGGTGCGTCAAATCCCTTGAATTTGTCTACGTTTCTACCCGATTGGAAACCGAAGGTTTGAAATACGCTGAAAGGTGCTTCTATTGACAAGCAATTGACGTTCATAACGCCTGTTTGCTTGATAACGTGGTGAGAGTAGTTTTCTTTGTTTATTGCAACCATTACTCTATTTGGCTTATTTGTAAGTTGGCTAACCGTGTTTACAATCAATCCGTTGTCCTTTTTGCCGTCATTGGATGTAACTACATATAAGCCATAACCAATATTAAACAATGCGCTTAAATCGGTTTTTGGAGCTGTTTTGGGGTTGTTGAACTTATATTCTTCGCAAAGTTCTTCTGCCAATGCGTTTAACTGCTCTTTGTTTTCCGGAGTCATTGCAGACTTAATTGTAACGTTGTTCTCGGTATAGGTGATATTCTTGGAGTTTGCAAGCATATTCTTCATAACCTTGATAGCAGTAGGTGCCCAGGTACCGTTTTCAATCATGGCAACGGTGCGGTTCTTGTAGCCTCTTTCTGTTAGATGAGTGATAAACTCTCTCATAAACGGGAAGATTTCGGAGTTATATGTTGTGGTAGCCAAAACGAGTTTGCCATAACGGAAAGCGTCCTCAACGTTTTCAGCCATATCTGAGCGTGCAAGATCGGATACAACAACTTTAGGACAACCGTTAGCCTTTAATTGCTCGGCAAGATAATTTACAGCTGCTGCAGTGTTGCCATAAACCGAGGTATAAGCAATCATAATGCCTTCTGACTCTACGCCGTAGCTTGACCAAATATTATACAAATTTAGGTGGTATGCCAAGTTTTCACTAAGAACGGGTCCGTGTAGCGGACAAATTATTTGAATGTCGAGAGCGGTAGCTTTTTTCAAAACGTTTTGAACCTGTGCGCCGTATTTGCCAACAATACCGATATAATATCTTCTTGCTTCGCAAGCCCAATCTTCTTCAACGTCAAGAGCGCCGAATTTGCCGAAAGCGTCTGCGGAGAAAAGTACCTTATCTTGAGTATCATAAGTTAGCATAACTTCTGGCCAGTGAACCATCGGTGCAAAAACAAATACAAAGTTATGTTTGCCTGTGTTAAGGCTTTGTCCGTCTGTTACAACCAATCTATTAGGTGCAATATCTTTGCCGAAAAATTGTTCCATAAAAGCAAACGTTTTTGCGTTACCGACAACTGTTGTATTGGGATAAACTTTTAGGAAGTTTTTGATATTTGCAGAGTGGTCGGGTTCCATATGTTGAATAACCAAATAATCGGGTGCTTCAGTGCCTAAAACTTCTTGGATATTGTCAAGCCACTCATGAGTGAAGTTTTGATCTACTGTGTCGAATATTGTAATTTTGCTATCTTTTACAATATAAGAGTTGTAAGCCATACCGTTTGGTACGACATATTGTCCTTCAAATAAATCAACCTTATGGTCGTTTACGCCTACATAAAAAATCTCGTTTGTTACTTTTTTCATAGTCCTTTCCTTTTATTTTTATATTTTTATTTGAGTTTTCCTCAATATTATTGAGCATTGTAAGTTATGAATGAAATACTGCCGGTATTTACGCCGTTTTTGCCGTAAGTGGGAACACCTTGAATAACCTTATTTGAATCGGTCGTAGCGTTGCCTATAACTCCTATATTGGTTATCATTGTAGTGAATAGGGTAGCAACCTTATCTCTAAGTGTGTCAAGCCCGTCCCCAAGTTGGTAATTGATTATGGCTGTTATAAATTTGTCACCATTGTTGATTAATAGTTCATTATTTTTGGTAGTAATCAAACCATTATTGTCAACATCAAAATCGAAATCTACGATTACTATAATACTATTGATGATGGTGTCGAGTATTGATTTCTTTTGAGCGTCATTGGGATAACTATTTTTTTCGAGTTTTAAAGCGATTTTAGCGTGTGGTACGTCTTTGTTTGTTATGCTAATCTCTTTAACGTTAAAAATAATTTCATTAAGTATATTTGAATTTTTGTCACTCTCAATTGCGGAATTAAGAATAAACGCTAACGTTGTATCCTTGAAGATTTTCAAATACTTATTATCATAGACTACTTTTGCGGTCAAAACCTCGGCACAATTTACCTTATGATCGCTCAATATATTGCTATTTTTAAAAAGTGAAAACGTTTCTTGTGACGCTGTTGCATCGGAGTAGGGATTTGTTATAAGACTTGCATCGTTAAATTTATGAAGTGCGGCAAACCCTTTGATGATGTCTATTATTTTGAAGTCAGCAACACCGAGATCTTGAAGAGAAAATCCATATGAGAATTTTTTATCTGCGAAACCTAGTTTCGCGGGCGTAGAATTTATTAGTACGCCAACAGTAATTCCCAATACAATAATTATCACTAAAAGAACTACTAAACACGTTATGCAGCATTTCTTTGCCATTAATATCTCCTTATTTCGCCTTAGCATATATCAATAGAATACTTTTCTAATGAATCGGATATATTTTTAACATATAACAAGTTTATATAACATATATCATTTAGATATATTATAGACAAGAAAATTGCATAAATCAACTTTTTTATAAGTGTTTAATTAAAAAAAATACTAAAAAATATTATTCATATTAGTTTGTATAAACATACATTTTTCATTAAATTTATGCACAAAGTATATACATATATGAGTTTTTTTTGTAATGTAAATTCGACGCATATCATCATTTTAACAACCATTAATATGGTCATTCTGAGAGTAGTCAAGGACTCTAATCCAAAATTGCACATTGGACATTGATTTAGATTCCTCCACGTTGGTCGGAATGACGGAAAATTGCACATTGATTTAGATTCCTCCACGTTGGTCGGAATGACGGAAAGCGGATGAAATGCAATAATTTTTATATTTTAATCCTTTTAAACACTTCGTTTATATCGTCATGGAAACAAAGGTCGGCTATATTATCTTTATCCGTTTGTTGTTTGTTAATAATAACTAAATATCTTCCCCTGAAATAATCTAAAAAAGAAGCGGCAGGATAAACCGTTAGAGAAGTTCCGCCGATAATGAGCATATCAGCATCCACTAAATCATTGATAGCTGTAATACTAGTCTCGTAATCTAAAGGCTCGCCGTATAGGATAATGCCAGGTTTGATGATACCGCCACAATGACAGTATGGTGGATATTTATTCGCAGTATATTCAACATCATAAAACCTATTACACTTAGAACAATAGTTTCTCATTACGCTACCATGAAGCTCTCTAACCTTTTTAGACCCTGCTTTTTGGTGTAAATTGTCAATGTTTTGCGTAATTATTGATAACAGTTTTCCCTTTTCTTCAAGTTTAGCTAAAAATTGATGTGTATAATTCGGTTTTGCCGTCAAACACGTTAGAATTTTTTTATTATAAAACTTAAAAAATTCTTTTGGCATTGTGTCAAAGCATTTAAGCGAAAGCATATATTCAGGCGGATAGCGATAGTGCTGATTATATAATCCGTCCACGTCTCTAAAATCAGGTATACCCGAAGCGGTGCTAACTCCTGCGCCCCCGAAAAATACTATTTTCTTGCTTTCATCTATCATTTCTTGTAATTTCTGAATTTCGCTCATAAATATTTTATACCCCTTATGTTATTGTATTAATGTCATTCTGGAAGTGTAGTCGAAGGTGAATTGACAGCTCTGCTGTCATCCTGAAAGCGTAGTCGAGGGACC
>CALYRM010000115.1 GCA_945482995.1 uncultured Clostridia bacterium
AAAGGAATTATATGCTTTTTACTATAAAGGATTTACAATTTGGATTTGAAGATAACGTCATTTTAGATAATATTTCGATTACCTTCGATGACGGCGATAGAATAGGTTTTATCGGCAAAAACGGTGCAGGTAAAACTACTCTTTTGCGCTTAATCCTTGGTGAGCTTATTCCTGAAAAAGGAGAAATTGTCAAAAAGAATGATTTGAGTATTGGTTATTTGAAACAAAACGCCAATTTTGACGGCGATAAAAGCGTATACCAAACAATGCTCGACGCTTTCGTAAAAGTGCTTGACGCCGAAAAGAAAATGCGTGAAATAGAATGTGAGCTTCAAGGACTTGATATAAATTCGCTCGAATATACCATTTTAGCAAACAAACACCGAGATTTAGACAATTACTACAATGCTAAAGAGGGTTATGATATCGATAGAAAAATAAAAAAAGTCTTGAATGGTATGGGTTTTATGAACGACTATAATAAGTCCGTTCACGTTATGAGCGGTGGCGAAAGAACACGATTAGCCTTGGCTAAATTGCTTTTAACAGATGTTGACTTGCTCATTTTGGACGAGCCTACAAACCACCTTGACGTTGCTACCATGGCTTGGCTTGAAAAGTATTTGCAGGAAGATTACAAGGGCTGTTTGTTGATTGTTTCTCATGACAGATACTTTTTAGATAAAACCGTTAATAAGATTTGGGAACTTGAAAGTCTAAAAGTAAAGGAATGGCGAGGTAATTACACTAAGTACAAAATTCAAAAAGAAGAATATATCTACGCTTGGCAAAGAGAATACGACAAGCAACACGAACAAATAGAAGCGATGCTTGACTACGCAAGACGTAATATCGTTAGGGCTACAACTTCAAAAAGTGCAAAAAGCAGACTTAAAAGAATTGATAATATGGATATTATCGACAAGCCGACTCCACCCGAGAAGCCCCCTATATTTGTTTTTACACAAAACTACGAAGCAAATAAGGACGTTTTGACGGTTACCGATTTAGCGTTAAAGGTCGGAAATATCACTCTTTGCGATTCGCTTTCGTTTGAAGTTAAGACGGGAGAGCGAATGGCTATTGTTGGTGCTAACGGCGTTGGAAAGAGTACGCTTATTAAAACGTTACTCGGGATGATTAACGCCGATACCGATCACTACAATCCTGTTCCGAATTTAGGTAGTAGCGGCGAAGTGGCAGGCTTACCTCGTGAACGGCACTGCAACGGCTCCATTAAGTACGGCAAAAATATCTCTATCAGCTATTACGATCAAGAAAATATCAACTTGACTCCTTTCAACACTGTTTTGGAAGAGTTGTGGTATAGATTCCCATCAATCACCCAAACGACAGCTCGTTCTATACTAGCAAAAATGCTTTTTACGGCAGAAGATATGGACAAGCTTGTTTCCGCGTTGTCGGGCGGAGAAAGAGCTAAACTCGCTTTTGCAATTGTTATTGCCGAAAAATCAAATCTATTGATTTTCGACGAACCGACAAACCATTTGGATCTTTTATCAAGGGAGGCGCTCGAAAAAGGTGTTAATGAGTTTGAAGGTACTGTAATTTACGTTTCACATGATAGATACTTTATGAACGCAACAGCAACCACTATTCTCGAATTGCAAAAGTCGGGCGTTAGAGTATTCAAAGGCTCATATGATAGATATTTGAATACAATAGAAAAAGAGGTTGCAACAGTAAGAAGTAAAGCCGAAGAACAAAAGGTTAAGGCAATTGCCGAAGAAAAACCTGAGCCTCGTCCCGAAAACAAGAGTTTTAGAACAAAAGAAGATAGGCGAAAGGAAGCGAAAAGGGTTGAACGTATAAGAGAAATCGAAAAATTAATCACCCAAAAAGAAGAGCTGATTCAAGACCTTAATAATCAAATTTACACCGGTAAAGAATACGAAAGAATGAATGATATTTATAAACAAATCGAAAAAGAACAAGAACTTTTGGAGGAACTGTATAACGAATGGGAAATGCTATCCGAATAACTAAATATATATTGATTTTATTGGTTATTATTCTTTCGATTACCTTGTTTGAGGTTTGTTTTACTACGGCTAATGCCGACGAAAATCAATTTGTTTCGCTCCACTTAGACGGTTCAACGGTTGCAGGCTACACACCCGACGAAAACGGAGTAGTTAGCTTGAAGTTAGTAGATACTCTAACCCTGCCGTCCGCTCATAAGAACGGCTACGCTTTTTTGGGCTGGACGAAAACGCAGCTTGACGAAGATAGCGAGTATATTACAGAAGTAACCATTGCTAATTACGAGCAATTAAAAACATTATATGCAAGATTTACACTTCTACCTTTGACGGTCGTTACACAACCAACAAGCTATTCTGCAGTGTATTCGTATTCCATTCAACATACGTTGAGTTTTGTTGTTTCTCATCCCTTGGCAGAAGACGCTACCATTTCGTATCAATGGTTCAAAAAAAATAATGCAATAGTAGGAGCAACATCAAATACCTTAACCGTTCAAAATTGTTTGGATTCGGGCGAATACCATTGTAGTGCGCTAATAGAATACGCTAATCAAGGAGTTCAAACGATGTCATCCGTGGCTACGGTAGATATTCAAAAAGCTACAGTAGGCGAATTAGATAATATAATCTTAGAGGGTACCTATGATGCAAATAAGACACTTGCCGATTACACCTTGCCCGAAAATTATTTATGGGTTGACACGAGCATTTGTCCGACTGTGGCTAATCGCACGTATCAAGCTATATATTCGCTAGGCGAAAACTTCTTAGATAAAAACGTATTGATTACTATTGTTTTGCAAAAAGCAAAACAATCAATCAATGCAAACAACGTTTCTAAAGTATACGACGGACAAGCTTGCTCAATAGAAGCCACATCGTCAAGCGGTGGTAAGATTGAATATTCCACAAATAATAGCCTTATCAATGTCGGAAGGGAAATTGTAGTAATAACAGCGGAGGAAAGCGAAAATTACCTCTCAGCGATTGCTTTCGCTATACTTGAAGTTATACCGCAAGAGGTAGCTGTTGTATGGACGGACGGTGTGTTTGTTTATAATGGTGAAGTACAGTTGCCTACCTTCTCCGCCGTTAGTGCAGAGGGCGTTGCGCTTGATATTGTTGTCGATAAAAGTCCGATTAACGCAGGTAGTTATTCGCTTGTAGCTTCGCTCGATAATAGCAATTATACTCTAACTAATTCTACTTTTGATTACGCTATTAGCAAACAGGAAGTAGCTGTTGTATGGACGGACGGTGCGTTTGTTTATAATGGTGAAGTACAGTTGCCTACCTTCTCCGCCGTTAGTGCAGAGGGCGTTGCGCTTGATATTGTTGTCGATAAAAGCCCGATTAACGCAGGTAATTATTCGCTTGTAGCTTCGCTCGATAATAGCAATTATACTCTAACTAATTTTACTTTTGATTACGCTATTAGCAAACAAGAAGTGACCGTTACATGGGAAGAATTAAGCTTTGTTTATGACGGCAATAGTCATATTCCTACCGCTAATTGCGTTAATGCTAAAAGAGAAAATATTGAATTATCTCTAAATGAGCCTCAAACTAATGCCGGGAATTACACAGCAATAGCTGATTTTAAAAATGCCACGTTGGGCGGAAATTACACTCTGATTAATACTACAATTACATATACTATTAACAAAGCAAACTATGCAGACGAAAGTATTGTGGTTAGTGATAGAACGGTTATTTATGACGGTACAGAATATTCGTTAATCGTCGAAGATTTGCCCGAGAGCGTAAGCGTTTCATATGACAACTCGTACATTCAACCCGGTTACTACACCATAAACGCGATATTTAACGTTAGCAATCCAAACTATAACGATATTCCCCAAAAGACAGCGAAATTGACGATACTAAGAACGACTTTTTCAAGCTCTTGGTACGAAATTAATTGCCCACAAGGAGTAAATCCCGACGTAGAATTTTCACTCGAATTGATTAACGATTTAGACGGATTAAGCGATAAAAATAACGGAAAATTGGATTATCTTTTAGGGTTCAAAGTGAATATTAGCGATAATAGCGTATATGATAAACCTATTAGCGTAAGTTTTAATTTTGACGAGGTTAGCATAGACAATCTAATGCTGTCGGTGGACGATAAGCTAAACGAACAAATTATTACGTATGCCTATGTAAATGGTAAGGTAGTTATCAATATAGATAATTTATCTAATAACTTTGTTTTGGCTAAACGTAGCCAATCACTCTTTTGGCTAATTCCGCTTATTATTGGTGTATGCGGATTGGTATGCGGTGTAGTATATATGATAAACAAGAAAAAGATAAATTAATAATAAATTCTTTTCGTTTTCATGTCGACCACAGTACATTATCAAATTTGCAATGTGCAATGTGACAGCCGTGGGGCTGTCATTCCGAACGGCGTCGAGGGATATCTAAAACGGGGTACAAAACATTCTTAAGAGTTAACCTTAAGCGTTCCATAAAAAGAGTATTCTTTGACAATAAAGTTATATTAGCATATTAACAACTATGCTTATGCTTCGCAAAAAAGTCGGTGCTTGTAGTGAGATGTCTCCACTTCGGTCGACATGACG
>CALYRM010000116.1 GCA_945482995.1 uncultured Clostridia bacterium
ATTTTGCAACGCGTCTCTTATAGGATAGAGATTTCTCGACTACGCTCGAAATGACGGAAGGTGAAAGTGACATAACGGTAGTTGTAAGTTGACATGATGAAAATTGTTAGTTGAGATAATGGAAATTGTTAGTTAACATCACGGAAGCTGTTAGTTAACATCACGGAAGCTGTTAGTTAACATCACGGAAGCGGATTGGTTCTTTTAATTACGCTCAATATGACGTTATTAAGGAGATTCATCAAATTACGTTTTTGTATGATGGTTAAATTGTTCAATAGAATTAATAAAATACAAATTATTTGTGTTGAATTGTTATCTTTTGAGTATTCTACCACAATATGTTGTAATTTTAAAAAAATTAGCAAAAATGTCTTGTTAAGAATTGGCGTTATGTGTTACAATTTTTATGATACACATGAGATGAGAGGCAGTAGTCAATGGAAAATGATCTTATTGAGAAACTAATGATTTTATATTTATTAGATAGAATGGAAGTGTCTTTAGTTGAAGATACTATTTTAGCCATATGCTGCACTGATAACGAATGGATGCCATATATGAACTGTGTTGACGCTTTGAGTAAGCTCAAGGATTCCGATTTCATCCATAGTTCAAGACCTAACGGCAAGGTTATATACAACATAACGCCGGCGGGAAGAACGTGTATTGCCACGTTTTACGCGAGAATTCCCCTATCAAAAAGAGAACAAATCGTTGATTTTGTAAAGAAAAAGAGATTGGAATACCGCAAAAAACAAGAATTGGATTTTGATTATTATCTCAACAAAGACGGCACATACACGGTTAAACTTGTTATTGCAGACCCCTCTTCAAGAACAAATATGTTAGAGATAAAAATAGCGGCGGACAGCAAAGGTAATGCGAGATACGCATGCAACAGCTGGGAAGAAAAAGCAACTCAAATATACGAGCTTTTATATGAAAAACTATTCGACTAAAAAAAGTGCTTATTGAAGCACTTTTTTAAATATACAATGCTATACACTTTTTTCTAATGTACAATGTGCAATTTTGGATTGTTTGATTGTATGGAACGCTAAGGCAATATTATAAAAAGATTTTTAGTACCCCGCTTTAGAGATTCCTCCACGTTGGTCGGAATGACATTGTTTATGGTCGGAATGACGGAACATGGATGTGATCCTCACGACTTCACTTAACTACGCTTTCAGGATGACATTATGGCGAAGGATGACATTTATAATGATTAGATCCTTACGACTACGCTACGCTCCGCTCAGGATGACATTATGGCGAAGGATGACTATTGGTCGGAATGACATTGTTTATGGTCGGAATGACGTAAAAAAAGGCTTTACGCTTTTTTTGTTTAGAGTTTTGTGTTTATAAGTTGCTTTCAGCAAAAAGATAGCAAAAAACTTTGTACCGTATAATCGGTACAAAGTTAGTTTTTCTATTAAAATAAAACGTTCAGCTAAAAACTATTTTTCAGCTCTTAAGGCTTCAAGTGATCTTGAAATAGTAGCTACTTTACGGCTTGCTGCATTGATATGCAAAACGCCTTCGCTCTTAGCCTTATCGATTGTTGAAACAGTAACAGGATACAACTTCTCTGCTGTTTCTAAATCTTTAGCATTGATTGCTACATTAAACTTTTTGATTGCGTTCTTAACTGTAGAACGGATTGAATTATTTTTTGCATTTTCTCTTGCAGTAACTAATATACGCTTCTTTTGAGATTTGATGTTTGCCATCTCTAAATACTCCTTGTCTTTTATATGCTTGATTATTTTAGCACAGTTTTATGCTTTTAGCAATTATTTAAAGGTATTTTTCTGTAATTTTTTTGCAAAAATTTTTGATATTTTTGTTTGTATATAAAGTTTTAGGTAAAACTATGATTATGGACTTTTTTAGAGAATTAGCAGAAGAAAGCTTTACTGCACTTAATGTTAAAGGTGAAAAACTAAAAACAAGCAAATATTGTACTCTTTCAAAATATTCATTCAACGGTTCAAGCTCAAAAAGATTGGCTGGCGATTACTATACGCTTAGCTACAAAAAGACGGATTTTGGAAACAATGCTTTGTCCGAAGATATTTCCGATCTTATTGCAAAAACCTTGTCAAAAATTGTCGATAAAAAAGCACGCCCATTGGTTGTCGGCTTAGGCAACAGCTTCGTAACCTCGGACGCATTGGGATCCGAAACGGTAAATGCTCTTTTTGAGAAAAACCGAGATAGCAAGCTTATGCTATTCAAGCCCTCTGTTTATGCTCTTACAAAAATCGAGAGTGCAGATATTATAAATGGTATTGCAAAGGTTAGTAGACCCGATGTAATAATTGCCGTAGATACGCTATGTTGTTTAGATACAGACAAGCTCTATTCAACAATACAAATAACCGACGCAGGCATTATTCCCGGTAGCGGGCTTGTCAACCCACGAACGCCTATAACAAAAGCTACATTGGGTGTTCCTGTTATTTCTATAGGTATGCCACTTATAAGTTATTCGGCAAACAATCTTAATCCCGATTCTTGCGTAACGCCAAAGGAAATAGATATTATCGTAAAAATCGCTTCAAGGATTATAGCAAACGGTATTTTCAAGAGCATTAATAAAGAATAGTCAATTTTTCGACTCTTTTCGCATATAAATAAATATGCAAAACATAAAGGGAAAACGAATTCATTTTGTGGGCGTCAATGGTTCGGGCGTGTCAGGCTTGATGATCGTAAGCCACCGTTTGGGTGCTATCGTATCAGGAAGCGATATGGTAGAGGGTGAATATTTTAATACGCTAAAAGAATTGGGCTTAAACGTTTATACGGGTATCAATACCGATATTGCCGGTTTAGCGGACCTTGTAGTTTATTCGAGCGCAGTTAAGACAAATCACCCCGAATTACAAAACAACAACGCAATTACAAGAGGAGAATTCTTGGGTTATATAAGCAAATTCTTCAAAAAAACGATAGCAATCGCAGGAACTCACGGAAAAACGACTACTTCTTGTATGATTTCACACGTTTTGAGGTTGGCGAAAAAAAAGTATTGTTATATAATCGGCGGTATTGATGCCGAAACAGAGCGAAATTCTGAATATTTTGGAAATGATATTTTGGTTGTAGAAGCTTGCGAATACAAGGATAACTTTTTGTTCCTTAATCCGACAATTTCTGTTATTACTTCGATAGAATTCGACCACCCGGATTATTTTAAAAGCTTTGACAATTTAGTTGATAGCTTTACAAAATTTGCAAACAACACAACAACAACCGTTATTTTGGGTGAAAATGTCGAAAAACTTGTCAAATGCACGCGTGCACACAAGTGCATATGCGCATTTGAACACACGATGCCTATTTGGATTGAAAATAATACTATCTGCTATTATGGCGAGGATAACAAAATATCAACCTTTATGCCTATACAAAACCAAGAATTCAACCTAAAAAATGCCGTATTAGCCTATCTTGTTCTAACCGAATTAGGCATTGACAAAAAAACAATTGTCGAGGGCTTATCAAACTTTGTCGGAGTAAAGCGTAGACAGGAATTTTTGGGATATTATAATAATTCGATTGTAATAAGCGATTACGCACACCACCCTACGCAAATAAAAAATCTAATAGCAACGTACATTAAAAACAAGACCGTTACGCTATTTTTCGAACCGCATACGTACTCAAGGACTAAACAACTTATGAACGATTTTAAAACCTGCTTTATCGGAGTTGATACACTGGTTATACTTCCGGTGTATTCGGCGCGAGAAGATTACGATATCGACGGCGACAGCAAAACGCTATTTAAAAACATAACAAACAAAAACAAAGTGTTGGTCAATTCCTACCAAGAAGCGGAAAAAGTGCTTCGGAATATCCATTCCGATATTGTATTGATTGTAGGTGCAGGCAGTATTGATGCTTGGATTAGAAGCACATTAATTAATCCGTAAACTGATGCGCAATATGTAATATCAAATCGATATTCAAACTGTACGTATGCTTCGCATTAAGTCGATGCTAAGTAAGATTCGTCGCAACTGAGGTCGAGATGTAATAAAAAGAAGGAAACACCTCAACTTCCTTGTACTACGCCCCGAGAATGACAAACTAAGTTAATAAAAATTAAAAAATTTAGTTGTAAACCCCTATTGACAACGTAAATATTAAGTGTTAAAATTGTATTACAGTCTTACTAAGGATGGATGCAATGATGGAAATAACCGACATTAGAATTAGGTTGATACAATCGGAAGAGTCAAAGCTCAAAGCGTTGGCAACGGTTACGCTTGACAACTGCTTTGTCATACACGATATCAAAATTATTGACGGTAATAACGGCGTATTTATTGCAATGCCATCAAGACGTCAAGAAACAGGCGAATACAAAGACATCGTACACCCTATTAACACCGAAACAAGAAATAAATTTTCGCAAGAGATATTGCAAGAATACAATAAGGCATTAACCCAAGTCGGATAGTTAAAAATTGTAAAAAAATCTTTTCGATAATCGAAAAGATTTTTTTTATCTCAATTATTAGATTAAATAGAGCTAACGATTGACTTATGGTTTGACTTGA
>CALYRM010000117.1 GCA_945482995.1 uncultured Clostridia bacterium
GGGTAACCCGGGGTTCCTAAAAATTCCCATTTCCCCCATTATTTTCCAACGAATTGTTAATAATTTGTTCATAAATTGTTTACAAAAAAGACATGAACTCGCTGCGCGGTGGTGGTATAATATAGACAGAAAGAGGGAGATAGATCCTGATTTCAATATTTCATAGAATTGGAGTTGTAATTTATGAGCACTAAGTATGTTATCACATTTTCGAATCAAACCGAAAGCGGCGTTGAGCAGCCCGAAAAAATTCATAATCAAACGGTTATAGAATATGTTACCGAAATCCTTGCCAATGCAGCAAAATCAAACGGCTATGACCTTGACAATTGTACAGCATACCCCGTTTGTAGTATGTACAAGGGTTCGACCGAAAGCAGCTTCCGTCTTGAATATATAGCGGATATTCCCGCCGCCTATATGAAAGGGCTTGCATTATGGATTAAACGCCAATATAAACAAGAAAGCGTGTTACTTGAAGCATATAGCAACGGCGAATATAAAGCGCAATTACTGTTTGATTTCGGCAAAACTGTAGAATTGTAATTATTTACAATTCGTTAATGCAGCCTATAGGTGGTTACAAGCCCACGTAAATGCAGAGTAGCGAATAAAATTCATAGAGTGGAGATGTAAAATTATGAAACTTAAAAATCACCCGTACGCGCAATGTTCAGTCCGCGTATTACTTGACGGTTCTATCGTTTTCACAAGCTATAGCACAGACGTTATTTATATTGATAAAGACGGCTGGCTCTACGTTACTGGTTTATATTCCGCCACGACAAGGAAGCAAATAGGCTATTTTCTCAAAGAATATGTTCCTTTTTTGAGTTTTCAAGATATTAAAAACCTTTATTACAATAGCCGTCTTTTAAACATTTATACGGCTGAAATTAAAAACGCATAATTCCGTCCGACGAGAGCTGAGCGGTTCTCAGCCGAAACGCCCAAAAGGGCGTCACGGATAACCAAATCCGAATATTATTTATTGAAAGGGGATTTTCCAAATGAAATCCAAAAACATCACCCGCACATTCACCGAAAGCACTATTTCCTACACCCGCTTTGCCTTTGATAACGGCGAAATTCACGAAATTGACAACGACGAAATCGTTGTTGACTATGCCGTTGATGAAGCAGCAGCCAAAAAGGTTGTAAAAAAGCGTCTCAAGTCCGACCTGTTCCGTATTGACGAAATTCGCGCCACCGACACCCTTTACGCTTGCAGCGTTGAAGATTTTCTCAAAGTCGCTCACCCTGTCGAAGCTGAATAATCAATGCCGCGACGGGCGGCGCGTTATCCGCCCATTATTTCATTGAAAGGTTAGCTAAAAAGTATGAAAAACTTTAAAGATTCTGACTTGTTTTTTGAAGCTTTATATCTACTGTCCAGTATATTTGCAACCTATTTGGTTTTTAGAATTTTAGCTATTTTAATGATAAAGGGGGTAATTTAATGACACTTTCGCAAGCCATTCTATGTATAGACAAAGACTATTGTAAAAGGGTAGCTATTTCCATAGAGTTTGGTGACGGCTCACGCAGCGAGGTATTCAAGTTTTCGCCAGACGCTATAAATGAAATTTTTGCCCGCATTAGTCCGCTTTCTCGCGTGCTTGCTTTCCTTGACCGCAAAGGCAGCGTAAATATTGTAGTTGCTTATACAGCCGAGCCGTTCACACTTAGAAAGCAAATTGCAGCGAATATGTGGGGAGAACAGATTTATGTTTAATTCTCACCGTAAACCTGATTTACAATTGCAAATCTATAACAAACTTTACACCATGCTTTGTTTATATGAGGATGATGAGATTTATTTAACAGCCGAAATGGCTACTCAGGCTATTTACGAAATTATAAAAAATTATATTAAGGAGAATAACAATGAATAAAGTCATACTTGTAGGAAGAACCACTAAGGATATTGAAGTAAAAGAGATTAAAGTTAAAGGCAAAGAAGCCGCCCTTGTTGCAAATTTCACTCTTGCGGTTGACGATAGAAAGAGCGATGAAACCTCTTTTATTAACTGCGTTGCTTGGAACAAACTCGCAGAAACCCTTGAACAGTACATTAAAAAAGGAATGCCTGTTCAGCTTTGGGGAAGATTGAGAACACACGATTATGAAGACAAAGACGGAAATCGCCGCTTTGTGACTGAGGTTTTAGTTGAGGGCTTTGAATTTTGCCCCACCAACATACCCCCTGAAAAGGAAGAAAAGAAAGAGGTAAAGCGTTATGGAAGAAAATGAGGTTAAGAAATCAAACCTTGACGAAATTGAAACATCGCAACTTAAAGAGCTGCTACAAGCTGAACAAATTGTAAATAATGCCCTTGTTATGTATGCTTCTGTTCTTGCTGCTGTTGGTGCTTATGGAAATGCTAATCTTGCAACCAAACTTGCAGAACCGCATTCTCAGGCAATCAACGAGATCATAAAGGAAATATCAAGCCGCAAAAAGCTTGATGAACAGAATCTATCTTGACAGAGCTTGAAAAACGCAGAGAGGTAGGTAAAATGCTTACCTCTCAGCGTTTAAAAATGGGAATGACGAATTTAGCGTTTGAGAGATTTAATCATTTACCAAAGGCTATCAGTTATCACTTTGAGAGCGGGCATTTATTAAGCGGAAAATATGCTGAAAGTATTAAAAGAATGTATTCGCTTGATTCTGAACAAATTAAATTTTTTGATAGCTTAAAGCAATATAAAGGCTATCAATCTATGCTTAAAGAAATGAGGAATGCAGGGATTAAGCTTATCTATATTAAAGTTACAGGTGATAAATTTAAACTGCCTTTGTGCCTTGGAGAATCAATGCAACAATTATCTCTCAAAACTAAATGCGATTTGTCTAATATAAGCAAGGGCATTACACGCTTTATGAATGGTCATAACTCTTGTTATGAGGTTACACTTGAGCCAGTATGCGAAGATGACGAAATAGAAGAACAGAGATTACAGGCTTTCTTTAGGGGAGATGTAATAGAATGCGCGAAGCTAACTCGATTAGGGGAAACATTAGCTAAAAAGGAAAGGGGCGAATAAATTATGAGCAATGATAACGGAAATAATACAAAAAAGCGTTGGAGCACTTCGGATTTAATTAAAATGTTTAATGCAAAAATTGAATTTGTTACAAAATCCCGTCCTGAAATTGCTGATATTCAGCCGCTCAAAAGAACCGAACATTATTTAGAGCGATTTAAAAGCTTAACTCCGAGAGAAAAAACAAGAGCGCGTAAAGTTATGCAAGATTATTTGCGCGAGGGTTCGGAAGAACGTAGCGAAAAATATCCTAATATGACGAAATGGGGAGCTGAAAGTGCTGATAAATTTGTAAAGCAAACTAACAGACAGAAAGCTAAGTATTATAAATCGCCATACCTTAAAGATATTGATAGAATGGGATTAAGACCTCAGTTTGAATATATGAGCGCGGAACAAGCTAAACGAGCTGTTTATGCTCTTGAAAAGCAAACAGAAAGAGATATTCATATGACTTCTGAACGCTATAAAGAGAATTATCTTAAAGCTGTTGAAAATGAAATGGGAAAAGGTGGTCTATATACTTATGTTTCTGAGCTGCCCGAAGATATTTTGGTTGCTGCTTATTATTCTGACCCTGCGACCTTTGAAATAAAATTTGTTTATAGTCAAGATGAAAAAGTTTCGCAGCAACAATATTTGATTGAACAGTTTGAAGCCTATGTTAAAGCGCATTCAAATTGGAAATATGAAAATCCTTTTGAAGCGGAAGATGAATTTACGGTATGATTTACACCGCAGATTTTGAAACAACAACAGATTTAGAAGATTGCCGCGTGTGGGCTTGGGCTTTATGTAATGTAAATAACACTGACGAATTTGTTTTTGGTAATTCAGTTCAAACGCTTATGGAATGGTGCAGCAAGAAGCGCAATCTCACTTTGTATTTTCATAACTTAAAATTTGACGGTGAATTTATATTGCAATGGCTACTTCATAACGGCTTTACAGAAATAATAGAAAATGGGGGGAAAGCAGCTTTTACAGCTAAAAGTTTCAAAACTTTAATCTCCGATATGGGACAGTTTTATTCCATTGAAATTTGTTTCAGTAGAAACAAGTCGGAGCTTTATAAAGTTAAGATACTTGACAGTTTAAAGCTGCTTCCTTTTTCTATAGACCAAATGGCGAAAACTTTTGGGTTGCCAATATCTAAGTTGGAGATTGACTATAGAGCAAAGCGCGAAATAGGACATATATTGACAGAGGAAGAAAAAGCGTATATAAAGAATGATGTTGCTATTGCAGCTATGGCACTCAAAGCGTTGTTTGATATGGGTCTAACCAAAATGACAACGGCGAGTAATGCGCTTAACGAGTATAAAACTTTAATGGGGAATCGTTTTAAGTATTGGTTTCCACCACCTCAGTATGACGCGGAAATAAGGCAAGCATATAAAGGCGGGTTTACTTATCTTTCACCGCGCTATGCTGATAAAGATATTGGAAAAGGAATTGTTCTTGATGTTAATAGTCTTTATCCTGCTA
>CALYRM010000118.1 GCA_945482995.1 uncultured Clostridia bacterium
GTACTGGCGTTTACGAAATGAGCTTCAATGTTTTGAACCTATCGGATAAGGCTTTAAACTACGAATTGGATTTAATAGGTATGACCGAAACAGTATCTTCTTCGGACGAGAAGCACGTTGCAGAAACACCACATATATTAAGCAATAACTATACGATTAAAGTTAATGGTGAAGCAACAACTTCAAAAACTATTTTAGTACCTGCTAACGGCAAAGTGGCAGTTACAATGACTTACACTCTATCAGAAGACGACAAGGAGTATATCGATAACTTGTTCCCATATGGTATGTATGTAGAAGGCTTTGTAAAGGTAAATGCACTTGACGACGGCGAGGTTAGTTTGAATATGCCTTTCTTGGCATTTTATGGCGACTGGACTCAAGCTCCCATGTTTGATAAAACCTACTACGAAGTAGAATCCACAAAACATGACGGCGCTATTGACGAGGACGATAAGATTAAAGCCGACTATTACGCAACCACACCGTATGGTTCATACTTCTATAACTATATCATTCCGCTTGGAACATATCTCTACGATTTAGATACCACGAAGTATGACGCAATTCCTGCTGTTGAAGAGCACATTGCTATTTCTGATACATTAGGATGTATCGACGGTATTAATGCAATCTATGCAGGTATGTTGCGTTGCGCTCAATCGGTTACATTTACCATAACCGATAAGCTAACCGGCGAGGTAGTATTTAGTAAGGTTGAATTGAACGCAACAAAGTCCCACTCTATGGGTGGTTCACCTGTACCTTATTATCATGATTTAAAGATTAAGTCCTTCCAACTTGGACTTATCAATAACAGAACGTATGAATTCAATATGGTTGCGTTGTGCGACTATGGCGACGGTGGTAAGACTACAAACGTTAGAAACTCATTTGGTTTTGACTTTGTTTTAGATAACGAAGCACCTGTCATAAAAGAAGCAAAATACGAAAAAGTTTATGACAAATCATTAAAGAAAGATCGTTATTACGTATACCTGACCATATTTGATAACCAAAACGTCATGAGCGTAGCTCCTATCCTTTTTACGTCAAGCTCATCGTATACCAACCTAAGCGCTAATCCTATTCCGGTTTACGGCGAAAGAGGTGCAAACAATGTGGTTAAGATTGAAATAACAGATTATCTTGAAGATATTTTCCAAGACGCATTGATTACTTCGGCTCTTGCATTCGTTGTTGACGACTACGCATTGAATCAAAACATTTTCATTTGTCAGTTACCGGGAACAAAGGGCGAGTTCAAGTTCACCAAGAGTGGCGAAATGGACGGCACCGATTATATTATATTGAATATGTATGAGGATGAATTGGTTGACCTTACCCAATACCTTGCAACCGCCGATAACACAGTTGACAGCGATAAGTCATATTTGAAGCACCTTGTTTGGACTTCTTCAAACGAAAAGGTTGTAAGAGTTCAAGACGGTATTCTATTAGGTGTTGCCGAGGGACGTGCTACGGTCACCGTTATGGAACAAATGGAGTTAAACCAAGCGGTTATCATTATCAACGTCAAGAAACGTTCGGGAAATTCTGACGAATCACTAAGAAATGACGAAGAGAAAAAACCCGCCCACACCGATGTTAATGACGCTGCGCTTAAAGAGTTGAGATTCTCATCTTTTAAGACGTTGTTTGCATTTTCAAGAGCGGCTCAAACGAGTGAAATCGGAAAAACAGGTTCGACTATGTTTATCAGTTCTACATCGAGTGCTGTAAGTTTTTACCCCGGTGAGAAGATTCAACTTAACTATGACGTTGAGCCTTGGTATGCAAAGGATAAGTATACCTTTACGTATGAATCTACAAACCCACAAGTCGCTACCGTTGACGAGAACGGCGTAGTAATGGCTCTTAAAGAAGGTAGCGCAACAATCACGTTGAAAGCGTCGGGTTCTTCCATTATGGCAAGACTTAGACTATCCATTAAGAATCCGTTTGTTATTGAAAATCGTTCGTTGATAGCATACAAGGGTTTAGGCGGAGAGGTTGTTATCCCGGATGACGAAGGTATTCTATATATTGGAGCATTCTCCTTCTGTTTGTACGAAACCGACGAATCTATAGAAATAACAGAGGATGACTTTGATGCAAACAAGATTCCTCAATCTAACACTACAATTACGAAAGTTGTAATACCCGCAGGCGTTGAAAAGATTGAAAAGTACGCTTTCTATAACTGTAAGGGATTAAAAGAAGTTGTAATCGGTCCCGATTGCAAGCAAATCTTCGAGTATGCATTCTACAATGACGCTAAGCTCGAAAAAATCAATCTCGACAATATAGACTTTGTTGGTAAATATGCTTTCAATGGTTGTGAAAAACTTAATAATATAAACACACCTAAGTTGTTTGCAGTAGGCGAGAGAGCATTCGAGAATTGTTCATCGCTAACAGCAATCAATTTATCGGCGTTAAGAAATACAGGTAAAGAAGCTTTCAAAAATTGCTCTGCTCTAAAAGACGTCAATCTTTCAAAGGACACTAAACTAGCCGAAGCAATGTTTGTTCGTTCGGGCTTGGAAACTGTTACTATATTGAATAACAATGTTGTAATTCCAAGATTCTGTTTCGCTCAATGTAATAATTTAAGATCGGTTACAATAGAAAATAAGATATACGATATTGAAGAGGGCGCATTCTGCGAATGTCCGAATTTAGAAACTGTAGTCTTTAACGGCGAAGTCGATAGAATTTCAAATCAAGTATTCTACAACGATACTTCACTAGTTTCTATCACACTTCCGAATTCCGAAATCAGTCTAGGCGAATGGGTATTCTATAAGGCTGAAAACTTGACCGAGTTAGGCTTTGGTAAAGATACCCATATTACAGATATCGCCGCCGCTAATATGCAAGATACCAACGTAACAACATTTACTGTTGATATAGAAAACCCATATTACTCGGTATCTTCCGACGGAAAGATGTTGCTCACAAAGGACGGAAAGAGTATAGTTCTTGTTGCAATCAGTGCCGACTTTGGTGATTATATTCTTGACGACTCAGTTGAGAATATCTCAATGGGTGCATTTAGTGGCTCGAATATTAAATCTATCACAATAAACAATAACAATGTTAACATTGGCGACTATGCGTTTGCAAACTGCTTAGAACTTGAAGAAATCACGCTTCCCAATGAAAAAGGCGTTACAATCGGCGAGTTTGCATTTGCAAAGACCACAGCATTAATTGCAGTAAACAATCTTGACAAGGTAACCAAGCTAGGTGACTATGCGTTTAGCGAAACCAATGTTAGAACATTGACCTTAGCTCCAAACGCTGAACTTGGCGAGGGTGCATTCTACAATTCAAAATTGGAAGAAGTTACAATTGGCGAAAACACAAAAATAGCTTTTGGTGCTTTCCAAAATTGTAAATTCTTAAAGCAAGTAAATATGCCTGAAAACGGTGGCGTTGAAATCGGTAATTACGCTTTCTCCGGAGCGTCAGCTCTTGCAACGATTGACCTTAGCAAAACAGGAAATACTATTGGCGAAGGTGCGTTCTACTTGGACGTTGCTTTGAGCAAGGCAATTTTGACAAACGTTGAGTACGTTGGCGACTATGCATTTGCTGATTGCGAAAACCTAAGAACAGTTAGCATACCAAATGTAATCGAAATTGGCGAAGCTGCGTTCGGCAAATACGAGCACAATGCTCCGTCATTTATGACAATCGAATTGCCAAATACACTAACGACAATGCGCGACGGTGTATTCATTGGATGCGCAGGTATTACCGAAATAACTCTTCCCGAGTCACTTGTAGAGTGTGGCGACTATATGTTCTCGCTTTGTACAAACCTCAAAAAGGTAGTATTGCCCGACAACCTAAAGAAGATTGGCGGATATTGGTTCTTGGGTTGCGAGAAGTTGACTAACGTCAACACCGCAAACGTTGAAGAATTCGGCGAATACTCATTTAGAGGCGCAAGCAAAGAAGTTAGTGAATACTTAGAGTTAGACTTGACTGCTGCTATTAAGATTGGCGAGGGTGCATTTGCAGAATCCTTGTTAGCAGGCGACTATGTATGTAATAATCTCATTGAAGTTGGTTTAGGTGCATTTAAGGACGCTACAATGACTTCCTTCGTTGCGCCCAAGCTCGAGATAATCGGTGAAGCAGCCTTCCAAAACTGTATCAATTTGACCGAGTTCACTTTCTCGAATAACCTCAAATCCATAGATGTATTGGCATTCCAAGGCGCAAAGAAGTTAGCTAACTTCTACAATAGCGCAAAAGCAAGCACAGGAAAGATTAACGATTACGCATTCTTGGATAACGGCGTGCTATATACGGTTATTGAAGAAAACGTTTATCAATTACAATCCATACCTGCAGCCTTGAACACAAGAAGCTATAAAGTTGTAGACAATACCGTTCGTATCGACTACTATGCAGGCAACGAAAACACAAAGATTCAAACTCTTGTATTGCCGGATAGTTTAAGAGCTATTGGTAACTACGCGTTCTATGGCTTCTCCGCTTTAAAATCGGTTGAGTTTAA
>CALYRM010000119.1 GCA_945482995.1 uncultured Clostridia bacterium
GGAATTTGACCTGACTCCAAAGCAATATTTCCACCTTATGAAAGCCATCTAAAACATTATAATAATGCCTATTGTATTTTATTGTTAAAAGCAAAAAGGCTTGCAAGGACAAAACTATCCCGGCAAGCCACACAAATTTAATGAAATCCTGCTTTGCAGGATGAAATCCGAGTGAACTCGGATGAAATCTTCGGTGTGCCACCTCAGATGAAATCAAATCCGCCTCAATTAACCCCGCGTTAGCGGGATTTCATCACAAGGTGATTTCATCCACGAAGTGGCTGAATATCATCAAGGCAACAGCCTTGTATATCATCAATTTCGCAGAAATTGCATATCATCAAAACGAAGTTTTGCATATCATCATTGCGAAAGTGATACAACCTACGGTTGATGAGATGCACCTTCGGTGATGATATACACGCTAAAGCGTGATGATATACCATTGCTTTCGCAATGGATAAAAAAATACTGCAGAAAACGTATCATTTTCTGCAGTATTTTTTGGTGCCGATGGTGGGAGTCGAACCCACACGTAGTTTCCTACAACAGATTTTGAGTCTATCACGTCTGCCATTCCATCACATCGGCTTACTACTTGATTATGATAACACAGTATTTTTAAAAAATCAACTATTTGTTTGCGATTTGTTAAAAATTTTGCTTATAATTTTTTAGCGTTCTTAATTGGTTTTATCGAAACAAAAAAAGGCGAAAAGATACTAAAATAAAGTTGAAATAAATTGTAGTGTTTGCTATAATATAAAATGGAATTCTAGGCGAAAAAACTTTTGTGATAATGTTTCACCTAAATACGGAAAGGAGTATTTCAAAAATGAGAATTGCTGTTTTGACCTCTGGTGGAGACGCACCGGGAATGAACGCTGCCATTAGAGCGGTTGTTCGTTATGCTGGATATAGGGATATTGAAGTATTTGGAGTTGAGCGCGGTTACATAGGTCTTGTCAATGACGATATGAAAATGATGAGCAAGCGCAGTGTTTCGGGTATCGTTCAACGTGGTGGCACAATGCTTATGACGGCAAGGTGTCCCGAGTTCGTTGATTATGAAGTACGTAGAAGGGCAGCGGAAAACCTTGCAAATAGAGATATTTCGGGATTGGTTGTCATAGGTGGTGACGGAAGTTTCCGTGGTATGAATGCATTATACAAGGATTTCGGTATCAAAACTATCGGTATTCCGGGAACAATAGATAACGACCTTGCATATACCGACTACACATTGGGTTTTGATACTGCCGTTAATACAGTTGTTAATAACGTCAACAATCTAAGAGATACAATGAGTTCACACGAAAGAGTTGTAGTAGTTGAGGTTATGGGAAGAAGCGCAGGCGATATCGCTCTATATGCAGGAATCGATAGCGGCGCAGAAATCATTTTGGTCCCCGAGCGCCCTGCAAATTTCGACGAAGTTGCAAAGGTTTTAGATAGAGGCAAGAGAAATGGCAAAACGTCTGCTATTATAATGTTAGCAGAGGGCGCAGGTCCTGTCGACAACGTTATTACCGAATTAAAATCGAGATTGCCCGAATTGCATTTCCGCAGTTGCGTATTGGGTCATATTCAGCGTGGTGGTGCTCCTAGTGGCGCTGACAGAATGTTGGCGGCTCGTTTTGGAGCAAGAGCGGTTGAGCTATTGGAGAGTGGCGTAGGCGGTCGAGTAGTCGGAATCAAAAACAATGAAATCATAGATATGGCGGTAGACGAAGCATTAGCTATGCCGCACGTATTTAATGATAATTTATATAATTTAGCAAAGATTTTAAGTCTTTAGGGAGGATTTATGAAAAATTTAGTTGGCGCAATGATTTTTGGTCAATCAGGTGGTCCATCATCAGTTATTAACAGTAGTGCAGCAGGCGTATTTATCGAGGCATTAAAGCACCCCGATAGAATTACCGCAGTTTATGGCGCAGCACACGGAATTAAAGGTATATTGGACGAGGATTTTTATGATATCGGCAAAGAGGATATCAAAGAATTGGAACTTTTGAAAAATACACCAAGCTCAGCATTGGGTTCGGTCCGTTATAAATTAAAACCCGTTGAGGTTGATGAGACAGATTATAAGCGTATCTTAGAGGTATTTAAGAAATATAACATTCGTTATTTCTTCTATAATGGCGGTAATGACAGTATGGATACCTGCAACAAGGTTAGCAAGTATTTACAAAAAGCCGGCTATGATTGTAATGTAATCGGTGTACCGAAAACTATTGATAACGACTTGTTCGGAACAGATCACTGTCCCGGTTATGGTTCTGCCGCAAAGTACATCGCAACGTCTATTATGGAACTAAAATTAGACTCAACCGTATATAATACAGGTATGGTATGTATTTTAGAGGTTATGGGACGTAACGCAGGTTGGTTAACGGCAGCCGCTCAACTTGCAACCTACAAGGGTTTAGGCGCTGATTTAATTTACTTGCCCGAAACTCCATTTGACATTGACGAATTTGTAGCAGCTGTAAAAGACGTTTGCAAAAAGAACAACAATAAATGTATGGTAGTTGTATCCGAAGGGATAAAGACAAAAGAGGGCAAATATGTTGGCGAATTCGTAGCTTCGAGCACAGACTTGTTCGGACATGCTCAATTAGGTGGCGTAGGGCAAATGTTGGCTGATATCATCAAGAAAGAAACGGGTATCAAGGTAAGACCTATCGAGTTCAGTTTGTTACAACGTTGCGCCGCTCACTTGGCAAGCAAAACCGACGTAGAAGAAGCATTTGCATCGGGCGCTTACGCAGTTAAATCCGCTATTGACGGTATCACCGATAAAATGGTTATACTTTCAAGAGACTATTCAGCTTCCGAATATAAGTGCGAACCTGCATTAATGGATGTTGCACTTGCAGCCAATACCGAAAAGAAAATCCCCGAGAGTTGGATTCTTCCAGCAGGAAAAGGATTGACCGATGAATATGTAAAATACGCATTGCCATTAATCCAAGGTGATTCTAAGTCTCCGTTAGAGGACGGACTTCCTCGCTTTGCTCATCTCAAAAAGGTTCAAGCAGGCAGAAAATAGTCAAAAATTGGATAGATAATAGATAAAATTGTCATAAAATAGAGGCAAGGAGCTTTTAAATATGAAAAAGATATTAGTGACAGGTGGAACAGGATATATTGGTAGTCATACTTGCGTTGAATTAATCAAACAAGGTTATCTTCCGATAATAGTTGATAATCTTTCAAACAGCAAAGAAAACGTCGTTGATAAAATCGAAAAAATCACAGGCACAAGACCGATATTCTATAAGGTTGACATTTTAGATGAGAAAGGTTTGACAAAGGTTTTTGAACAACACGATATACAAGCCGTTATCCATTTTGCAGGTTTAAAGGCAGTTGGCGAGAGCGTAAAAGTTCCTCTAAAATACTACAATAACAACATTACAGGTACTGTAAATTTGCTTGAGATTATGAAAAGATTCAATGTCAAGAACATTATTTTCAGTTCTTCGGCAACAGTTTACGGCGATCCAAAAGAGGTACCGATTAAGGAAACCGCACCTACAGGTGGTTGCACAAATCCTTATGGCAAGACCAAATATTTTATCGAGGAAATCTTGAAGGATTTATATGTTTCCGATCCTACCTTTAATATTGCATTGCTTCGTTATTTCAATCCTGTTGGCGCGCATGAATCGGGCTTAATCGGCGAAAATCCAAATGGCATTCCAAACAATTTGATGCCATATATTACACAAGTTGCTATCGGAATTCGTCCATACTTGAATGTTTTCGGAAATGATTATGATACTCCGGACGGCACAGGTGTTCGTGATTATATCCACGTTGTTGATCTTGCAGTCGGACATATCTGCGCATTGAAAAAGCTTGAAAGCGTAACAAGCGGCGTTCATATCTACAACCTTGGTACAGGTATAGGATATAGCGTTTTGGATATGGTTAAAGCATTCTCGTCAGTTTTGGGAAGACCGTTGCCTTACAAAATTGTAGATAGACGTGCAGGCGACATTGCTAAATGTTGGGCAGATCCCACCAAGGCAGAAAAAGAACTTGGTTTCAAAGCACGTTTTGACCTTAGAAAAATGTGCGAAGACAGTTGGAATTTCCAACAAAAATTGGATGAGTAGTTCCGACCATACTAATAGTCATCCTCAAGCATATAAATCGTCATTCTGAGCGCAGTCGAAGAATCTAATCCTTATCTAAGCGTTATCGAAGAATCTAATCCACTTTCGTCATGTCGACCGAAGTGGAGACATCTACAATATCATCCAAAACATCTATAATGTCATCCTGAGCGGAACGCAGTGGAGTCGTGAGGATCTAATCCTTATCCGAGCAACGTCGAGGGACCTATCCGCATTTGTCCATTCCCGACTACGCTCGATATGACGAATAATGATGAGATTTCTCCACTCCGCGTTTTCGCTACGGTCGAAATGACGACCACAATGCTGTAATTCTATTATAAAATAAAAATGAAGTTTTCAAAGATTGCTGAGAAG
>CALYRM010000120.1 GCA_945482995.1 uncultured Clostridia bacterium
ATCCGGTTTATGCCGCGAAAGTGTTACAAGCTAACTATTGCCTTTTTAGCCTTGCCGGTTTTTATTACGTTGCTACAGAACGCCGCCTATACGATTCTGGGGGCCATATTATCCAACTATGAACAATCACAAAGGCGATTGAGTTTTTTGCGCTGTAGGCCCGTTTTTGGGCCTTATTTTTAATATTTGCCCCCCTGGTTAGTCAGGCACACCATGCCAATGACTACCGGGATTTTTTTTTTATAAAAGCGGTTGACAACAGCCCCCGAAGATGTATTCTATAGATGAAGGCAGTAAACAAATAACACAAAGAGAGGAAAACAAAATGGACGCAGAACTAGTAAAAGATTATGGTGGTGTTTCCTGGGCTGTTTATGAAGTGATGGAAAACGGTAATTATCGTTTAATGTATGAAGGCGGTGACTGGATGCGAGCAATGGAAGTCTACCGGATCGCAATAGCTGAGGGCAAAAACGCGGTAATTATGTAAAGAGGGATAAGGGCCGGAAGTCCGGCCCCCACCAACAACGAAAGGAGGTTACACTATGCCAGAACTAACTTTCATCATTCACATAGCTTTAATTTGTGTTTTTGGTATCGTCTGCCGCTACCTGATCGAAAAATATTTATAAAGGAGGTGTATCATGATGCTAAACCTTTTTCAATTCCACCACTGCCCCGAGATCGCCGCCCTGGGCGACAAGCTGGCTGATCGGTTGTTAATGGGTGATATCGCTATCAATGAGGCGATCAAAGAATGGAATAAGGCCGTTATAAAACATAATTTACAAGGGATCTACGATTTCCCCGTTGAAGGCTATGATCTTGATGTTTTGGTCTGGGATCTACGTCGTTGCGCTGATCAATTAAGATAAAAGTATTGACACCGCCAACCGTAGCGCTATAATGAAGATGGTAAATAAAGAGAGGTAAAAAATCATGATTATCGTAAACAGCAAAGCGTTTAACCGTGCCAAAAACAACAATCCGCTTGCTAACCATTTTATATATTTTAATCCTGATTTTATCGTGTCTTGCTATGAATATGATAATGCTGAGGATTTACTAATCAGCAAAATGGAAAAATATTACCGCGACCGCCACAGCTTGATCGGTGTACTGATGGACCGGAACGGGAAAGTTATTTACCGCAATGATAACTAATGGCAATTATTAACCGAAAAGGTGATCGAGATGAAAAACGTTTATAAGCCGATGGCAGATAGCGAAAAGTTTTTATTCCACCTTTACGCTAACCTTGAAGATGCAGCCTTGAGGAAAGGAAACGGCGAACTAGCCAAAAAACTTGATCGCCGCTGCCGTGATCACTGCCGCCTGATGATCAAATTTTCTGGGCTTGCAGCACTTAAAAACTAGCCGCCTTTTAGATGGCCCTGGTGGGGCCATTAATAAAGGCAGTTAACAATAAACCGGGGTGATTATTATGAAAGATCAATACATTGTTTATGGTCGTATCAATAAACGCGGTAAAGCCTACTATATTGTTTTTGACAATATTGCCCAACGTGGTGTAATGGGTAAAGGAAACTACAGCAGTGAGAGCGCTGCGAAAGCTGAGGCCGAACGGTTAAATGCTATTGCACGCGCCCGTGTCCCGGCCCCGCTGGAACGTGGGGAGCACGGGAACAAAGTAGTTTTATTTAAAAGTGAATTTACCCGCATGAGGGCGACTATCGATCAGTTGCAGGAAAAAGCGGATCGGCTGCAATTGGAAGATGAAAGAAAAGCCCTAGCGCTGGCAGCGAAAGATCGTTACATCCACGAGCTTGAGCAAATAATCGATAAACTTTGAAACAATAACGTTAGGTGAATAATAGGGGGATCATATTATGGCAAAATTCACTAAAAACATCGAACGCATGATCGCGGATCTGCGTAATGATGAAAAAGTCCAGGCAATGCACCGCGACAATATTGATCACGCCGTTGCCCGTCGTGCACGTCGTGCGGAATTATGCCGCCTATTTCTTGCCGCCTATCGCTACCGTAAAAATGGCGGCGCGGTGATCGGTTATGATGACCGTGAAGCTAAAAAAGCGGCGATCCGCGATGGCATCAATCAAAAATTTAATGGCGACGTAGGCAAGGCGATCCGGTTTTACAGTGCCATAGGCAAGGAAGACAATAGCGAGTTTAATCGCCTTTTTTTCGAGGTTGTAAGGGAACTACAGGAAGAGCAAGAAAACGATCTGCATGAATGGTGCGAAAGTAAAGCCGAAAAACTTGCCCAACTAACTGGCGAGGATAAAGCCGCCATAGTTGACCGCCTGGAGGGCCGGACCAGTGACCAGGAGAATAAACGCCCGACCTTGAGCCTCAACCGCGCTGTAAGCAAGCGAGAAAATAAAATCATTACCGTGGGCAATAAAAAGGCTTATCAGGTCGGCAAAGGCGATTATAAACACCGCAACGGCGTGATCATCGAGAACTAACCAGATCCGCAAAGAATACAAAGAGATAGCGCCCCGCCGATCCCCTGGGGCGCTTTCTTGCGCCCAATAACATGTATTTAAAATACATGTTTTAAAGTAGTTGACTAGCACCCCCGAAGTGCTATTCTATAGTTGAAAGGAGAAGTAGGGAAAGGTTAAGGAACTAGCCGAGAGCGAGACGAAAAGGTGCAAGGATCGCGCTTGATGCACTGGTCACAAACCGACGGAACGAGGGAGCGGGGAGCCGCCCTAAAAGATACTCAAAGCAAATAAGTAAAGGAAACACCACAAAGAGGAAAACACCATGAGCAACATTCAAAGCATCATTAAAGCCGATAAAGCGTGCGAAGTAGTAAATAATCTGCCGGACTTTATCCATAAAGCATACGAAAGCTATTTCTCTGATGTGCCGCGTGGCGATGAAGTAATGAGTATTTTAGAATTTACTGAATGCATGTACCCGAACGCATTACGTGAGGCAATGAAAGAGGCCGGACTATGAAAGGCGAAAAATACACCTGGCGGGAGCTGTGGGAGATCTGGAAAGTGATTTGCGGCCAGGCATTAACCCAACGAGGGGGCCGCTTATAAAGCGAAAAGCGGTTGCAAATAGTAACCGCTAGGCTATCATAAAAGTGGAAAGAGAGAGGTAAAACATCATGGGAATGGGAAGAGATAAGCGCAAAGCTTGCAAAGAAAGAAAACTCATGGCAGCAAGCAAAGCAGTAAAAGCGCGCAAGCCAGCCGATTTTAACAGCCTGGCGATTGCAAATAATCATGATAAAGACGTTTTTACTGATGCAGATTGGAGATCTTTCGCTAGAATGATGATCCGACTCAACCGCCTGGCGTAAACCAGATCCACAAATAAAAGGAGTAAAAGCCATGAAAATAACACTCAATGACGCAATCAAGGCCATTGAAAGCGGTTGTTATACCCTGGTAAAAGATGATAAGGCCAAAATTGCCCACCACATTAACAGGGAAACGGGCGAAAGCATGATCACGTATAAAACCGCCTATCTTCTACAACTGGTAGCAGATCCACGGGTGCAAAGACAAATCACGGCGGCAATAGCTAAAAAATTATGTATCACGCAAGGCATAAGCTTTAACGAGATCGCCCCGTGTTTTGAGTGGGCCAGCTTGAAAAAATAGTTTGACAACACCGCCTGAAAGTGTAGTATATAAGTCGAAGGGGAAAGAAATTTCTCCCGAGGTAAAAAACAAAGAGGAGTAAAGATCATGGCTATTCTCAACGCTGGCGACGTTTTCGAAATGGAAGCTAAATACTTAAAAGCTGGTATGCATATCCTACGCAACGATCAGGCGCTGATCCTCACTATGGTAGAATATAATCCGGGCCAGGATTATCCTAGCGTTGACTATTTTTTCCAGTATGTTGATGAGGAACTAAAAGAGGATGAGGCTTATCGGGGTGAGTTTTGTAACTTTTATTGCCCTGATGAAATGGTGAAAGTGATCTACATGCCTGGCCTACCTTATCCTATTCACGCTATCAACATTTAACAAAATAACGGGCCGAAAGGCCCACTAATCAGAAGAGGTAAAATATTATGGCTATGTATATGGTTGAAGTGAAAAACGTAAAAAACATCGCTACCAATAAAATCACTTATTTTCAATTAGTTTGTGGCGCGTGGCAGCGTATCAGCAAAGCAAAATACTATAAACTAACTAGCCACGCTGATCGGGCCGATAGTTTTAACACCAAGATCAAAGGCAATAAAGTCCATCAATATGGCGCTTATTACTACTACAACCTTGCAGATATTGAAGTTTAATCAAGCCTAGAAAATACTAAAAGCCGGATCTACATGGTCCGGCCCCTAAAAATAGTTGACACCATTCCCCCGGATGTTATTATGTAGTTGAAGATTAATGTATTCACTAACAAAGAGGCAAACATCATGAAAATTATCAAAGTAATTGCCCTGGTAGCTATGGCGATCTTCTGTACTGCAAACGTAGCACACGCAGGATTAAGCCAAAAAGACGCTGTTAATCTTGAGCTTATCCAGGAAAAACTAC
>CALYRM010000121.1 GCA_945482995.1 uncultured Clostridia bacterium
TAATATAAATATTAGGTGAATTTTATGAGAATGTATGATATTATCAAAAAGAAAAGAGACGGTTTTGAATTATCAACCGAAGAGATTAATTTTTTCATCAAAAATTATATGTCAAATGAAATACCCGATTATCAAGTTTCTGCTTTATTAATGGCAATTTATTATAACGGCATGAATAATAGAGAAACGGCTGATTTGACTTTTGCAATGAGAGATTCGGGTGAAATGCTTCATTTTGAAGGATTAAACGGACTTCGCGTTGACAAACACTCAACGGGCGGTGTTGGTGATAAAACGAGTTTAATCGTTGCACCAATTGTCGCATCCCTTGGCGTTAAAGTTGCTAAAATGAGCGGTCGTGGCTTAGGTCATACAGGCGGAACAATTGACAAATTAGAGTCGATTAAAGGTTTTAAAACGGATATCCCTCTAAATCAATTTATCGATATTGTAAATGATATCGGTATTTGCATTATCGGACAAACAAAGGATTTAGCTCCTGCCGATAAAAGATTGTACGCTCTTCGTGACGTCACGGCAACAGTTGAGAGTATTCCGCTTGTAGTGTCAAGCATTATGAGTAAGAAACTTGCAGCAAACGATGATTGTGTTGTTCTTGACGTAAAAACAGGCTCGGGCGCTATTTGTAAAACTCTTGAAGATAGCACAAAATTGGCTTCCATTATGGTTGATATCGGTAAAAAAGCAGGTAAGAATATGATGGCAATAATCACCGATATGGATAGACCATTGGGAAGAAACGTCGGCAATAGCTTAGAAGTAATCGAAGCTGTTCAAACTTTGAAAGGCGCAGGTCCCGAGGATTTAACTGAGGTGTGTTTAGTTTTAGCATCCGCAATGCTCAATTTGGCAGGCTACGGCGACACTGAAACTTGTAGGAAAATGGCTATGGAACAAATTACGTCAGGCAAGGCTTTTGAAACTTTCTGCAAAATGGTAGAAAGACAGGGCGGTGACGCAAGTTGTATTCGTGACACAAATAATTTCGAAAAGGCAAAATACACGTATACAGTGTTAGCACCAAAATCCGGATACATCACGTATATGAACACCGAAGATATCGGCATTGCAAGCCTTCTTTTAGGCGCAGGTCGTAACAAAAAAGAGGATAACATTGATTATTCCGCAGGTTTGATTTTGAACAAAAAGACCTACGAAAAAGTCGAAGCCGGCGAAGCTATGGTTACTCTGTATACAAACAAACCCGAGGCTATCGAACAAGTAGAAGCAAAAATCTTAAATGCAACTATTATTGAAGATGAAATCAAGGACGAGAGACCACTAGTCTTTAAAACAATAATTTAAGAAAGGAGTAATATATGGATATTAACGTTATTTTATCAAAATGCGATCACACACTATTAAAGCAAACTGCTACTTGGGAAGATATCAAGGCTATTTGCGATGACGGTATGAAATATAAAACCGCTTCCGTTTGTATCCCACCATGCTTCGTTGAACCTGCAAAAAAATACGTAGGCGATAAATTGGCAATATGTACAGTTATCGGTTTCCCGAACGGCTATAATACAACCGAGTGTAAAGTGTTTGAAACCGAAGATGCAGTAAAAAAGGGTGCTGACGAAATTGATATGGTTATAAACATAGGAAGACTCAAAGAGGGCAACACCGAATACGTTTTGAATGAGATAAAAGAAATCAAGAAGGCATGCCATGGAAAACTTTTGAAAGTTATAATAGAAACTTGCTTGTTGACCGAAGAAGAAAAAATTACAATGTGTAAACTTGTAACCGAAGCAAAAGCAGACTTTATTAAAACTTCAACAGGATTTTCAACAGCAGGTGCAACAAAAGAGGATATCAAGCTTTTCAGCGAACATATCGGTAAAGACGTAAAAATGAAAGCTGCCGGCGGTATTTCTAACCTACAAGACGCAGAAGACTTCATAAATTTAGGTGCAGAGCGTTTAGGCACTAGTAGAATTGTAAAAATAGTAAAATCAAAGGAGTAAACTATGGAAAAAGAACATAAAAACATACCAACCCCACATATTACCGCTAAATACGGTGATTTTGCTGACACAGTGTTAATGCCGGGCGATCCATTGAGAGCAAAGTTTATTGCTGAAACATTTTTGGAAAATGCTGTTTTGGTAAACAACGTAAGAGGAGTAAACGGCTATACAGGTTACTATAAAGGTAAAAGAGTATCAGTTATGGCTTCGGGCATGGGACAACCTGCAATCGGTATATATTCATACGAATTATATAATTTCTACGACGTTAAGACTATAATTAGAATTGGGTCTTGCGGTTCGTTTGACAAAGATTTACACGCCAAAGATATCATTATCGCGCAAGGGGCTTGTACAAACGGTAATTATGCAATGCAATATAATTTACCGGGCACGTTTTGTCCGATTGCAGATTTTGATTTAGTAAAGAGAAGCGCCGAACTATGCGAGAAGAAAGGAATCAACTATAAAGTTGGTAATATTTTATCCTCTGATATGTTCTATGATGACGCTAATTCAGGTATGGTTTGGGCTAAAATGGGCGTTTTAGGCGTAGAAATGGAATCAGCGGCGCTATATTGTAATGCGGCAAGAGCAGGCAAAAAGGCTCTTTGTATTTGCACGGTAAGCGACTCATTCATTTATCCCGAAGAAAACACAACCGCAGAAGAAAGACAAAATTCCTTCACTAGAATGATGGAAATTGCTTTGGAGCTTGCATAATATGAGTAAAAGAGTTTTTGTCATAGTATTGGATAGTTTCGGTATCGGCGAGTTACCGGACGCTAATTTGTGGGGCGACGAGGGATGCAATACCATTAGATCGGTTCGAGATAATCCAAACTTCAACTGTCCCAATATGAAAAAAATGGGATTATTTAACATTGACGGCGTTGGTGGAGGTGTAGATAATCCAATTGGTAGTTTTGTTAGACTTGGAGAACTTTCAAAAGGTAAAGATACCATTATTGGTCACTGGGAAATTGCAGGAATCGTTTCCGAATATCCTATGCCAACCTATCCAAACGGCTTTCCAAAAGAAATTATCGACGAGTTTGAACGTTTGACAGGTAGAAAAACTCTATGTAACTTACCATATTCGGGTACCGAGGTAATCAAAGATTACGGCGAAGAGCATATCAAAACAGGGGCTTTGATTGTTTACACGTCCGCAGACTCAGTTTTCCAAATTGCCGCTCATGAAGATATAGTTCCTATTGACGAACTATATAGATATTGTGAAATCGCTCGTAATTTGTTGGTAGGTGTACACGGTGTAGGAAGAGTTATCGCTCGTCCCTTTAGTGGAGAATATCCCTTTGTAAGAACCCCGAGAAGACACGATTATGCTCTTGTTCCACCCACCGATACAATGCTTGACGTTGTTTATAGAAACAATCAAAAGGTTATATCGGTTGGCAAAATCCAAGATATTTTTGCGGGAAAGAGTATAACGGTTGGTTATAGAACAACGTCTAATAATAACGGAATGGATATAACGCTTGACATTCAAAAGCAAGATTTTGAGGGCTTGTGTTTTGTCAACTTGGTTGATTTCGATATGAAATACGGTCATCGTAGAGATCCCGACGGTTATGCAAGGGCGCTTACCGAGTTTGACGAGTATTTAGGACAATTCATGCAAAATATGCAAAAAGACGACGTTGTAATTATCACTGCAGACCATGGTTGCGATCCAAAGTTTACTAAGTCAACCGATCATACGAGAGAGTATATTCCGGTATTGATTTATGGCGATAACATAAAGGCAAACGTCAATTTAAAAACAAGAATGGGATTTTGCGATATATCTGCAACCGTACTTGAATATTTAGGCTTAGATCAAGGCTCAACGAAAGGGAACTCCTTTCTTATAGAAATTATAAAATAAAAAGGTAAACTATGAACAACAAAGAATTAATGGATTTAGCTCTTAAAGCTCGAGAGAATTCTTATTCACCATATTCCAATTTTGCCGTAGGCGCTGCACTTCTTGCAAAAAACGGAAAGGTTTATTTGGGATGTAATATAGAAAATTCCTCTTATACTCCAACGATATGCGCTGAAAGAGTTGCATTTTTTAAGGCAGTAAGTGAAGGTGTAAAAGAGTTTGAAGCAATAGCTATAGTCGGTGGCAAAACGAAAGAAGAGGGCAGATTTTGCGCTCCTTGTGGTGTTTGCAGACAAGTTATGGCTGAGTTTTGCAACAAAGATTTCAAGATTATTTTAGGCGATAGGCATCATATAGAGGAATTTACGTTAGAATCAATGCTACCGCTTGCCTTCACCCCAACCGATTTAAAATAAATGACAGCCAATATATTAAGTGCTTTGGCACTTAATATATTGTGCAATTTGCAATAAATTGATTTATGTGATACTGTGATTATATTCGTTACAGTATCTTTTTTTTAGTAGAGGCAGAATATTCTTAAATCAAAACTTATGATTTTTAATATAAGTCTTAGCTCATAAATGTTTTCTCAT
>CALYRM010000122.1 GCA_945482995.1 uncultured Clostridia bacterium
GGAATATCCGCAGTTCGGGCATACCATTCGTCCGTCATCATAGGCTTTTACCATTCTATCGCCGTAAGGAACGTAAGTGCCGCCGTTCTCGTATCGTTCGTATTCGAGGTATTCCCCGCATTCAGGACACCGCCCGTCCTCTTCAAGCGTTATCTTATTGTTACGCCTTAATTCCTGTAATTTCCGCATAAGCATATTATAATACTCTTCGGGCGTATATCGTTTCATCTCCCTGATAATATCGGTCAAAATCTCAACCGCATCGTGTGCATCGCCATCGCTTAAAAAATCTTCAAGATAATTAGTAATTTCCGTTTGACACGCGCTCATATTCGTTCTCTCCTTTCCAAATTCTGAATAATACAACATTGTTCTGCCTTGCGAAGTAGTCCGCTTTTGCTACACTTTTAAAAGTAAATTGTACATTACCGATAAAACAAACTAACATCCCTTGCTCCTCTCGTAATATAAATCACGATATTCTTTACGCTTTACTTGTTCCTGCCTTTCACGTTCCCGATACTCTTCAAGCCACTTTTTATAGGTCTCGCAGGTGTCGTGGCAAGCCGTATGCCGTTCTTTACAATCCTTACACTTACACATCTTCTTTACTCTCCCATTTACGAGGACGCCCAACCTTTTTATTTCGGTTTAAAACCTCTTCTTCGGTCGGAATGCGCCCAAGTTTACGACAGAGTTTATATATCGTTTCGCGCGATAACCCTGTTCTTTTAGCCAATTCGATTACCGTCATACAATGCCTCCTTGTTTAATTTATACTCTTATTATAGCACCGTTTTTAACCTTTGTCAATAGTTTTTCAATACTTTTTTAATAATTTTTCAGCAAAGATAAAACCCCCCGTTTCCGAGAGGTCTTACCTGTAATAAAGATAATAGGAGGTGATTAACTATGTTCGTTTTTTTCCGATGCATAGTCAATGGTGTTTTGAATTAGTGCCGATGCAAATCCGCCTATTTTTACGGGTCTGCCTGCGCCGAATGTATTATCATAAGTTCTGCGAAGAGGGTTTTTATTTATATCCGCTTTCGCGCGTTCAACAACTATATCGGGTTCAATTTCGACCGATAAATCCGCTGCGCCCGTTCTGCCGTCCATTCTTTTGCGGAATTGCGAAAAAATCCGTAACTTTGATTTTAAAACGGTTTTAGTGCGCTCATTTATTGACATTCCGAAACATACGCCGCTGTAAACAGATACGAGTATAGTTATTACTTTATAAATAAGCGGTAATATCATATCCTTTGTAAAGCCGATTGTGCTGAACGCGAAGTCCGCTACAATACCCCCGCCCGTTACAAGTGCGATGATTTTCCATAAAAACTTCTGTACTCCGTATCTCGCCTTATGTGTATTTAAGTCGTATTCGCTATCGTTTTCGGAAACGTCGAACGCGCCGCTTATCATCTGATTATAAGTAACCTTATAATACTTTACCTTAATTGTGCTTTGCCATAGTTCTTCGGGGGAGATAATAAGTCGCTCGTTAAGTTCTTTTATCTTGTCGGCATCCTTACATTTTTTTAACTTCTTTTTAATCTTCGCCAAATACGCTTTATACTTGTTTGCTTTGTTGATATTTTCTAAAAAGCGTTCAAGGTCGGCGGTTTCGCAATTCTGCATAATTTTCTGATAATGCCCGTCCAAAGCGGTAAGCCGTTCCGATAGGTCGTTATCCTTTTGCCCTGCGATAATTTCCGTTGTATTCGAGATAGACAGCATTAAGAGGAACGTTGTTATCGCGCTCAATGCTTTTTGTATCCAGAAGTCCTTATTTTGCGCGGAAATCTTTACGCCGTCAAACAGAAAAAACGAAGTCAAAATTAACGCCGCGGAAATAGCAATCGCCAATAAGACATTAAGTGCGATTTTACTACCGTTCAGCGCGGTTCTTTTACGGTTTGGTGTTTTCTCCATTGCCCTTTCCTCCTAATTTATTATACATTCCGACCTTTTCAAAGTGAATAGTCAAACAATGTAAACAAACCTTTGCCATTATAGACCCAGCCAACATCTCAAATATCATAAGCAACTGTGATATGGCGTTTTGAAAAGCCGTTAAAACTGTTATAACTAAAAGCAACGGAATAACAGTCATAACAAGGTCGATATTTTCTATAACGGTCGATTTTTCCGCAACCTTTTTAATAAGTAACTCGTTGTCAGGGTGTACTTCTAAATCGGTTTTCTGCTGAACATACCCGTCAACATACCGCTTATATTTTTTCTTAAAAAGCGAATATAGTACCGCAAGTAGGCAAACGAGCGATATCAATGTCCAGAACATACCCTTTGACTTCTCCGACATCGTATATTGAAGTGTATCGGCATAACAGTATATCGAATATCCCGCGGTCGGCGCGATAAGGACGATATACTCCATAATCTCGCATATAATGCTTTTATAATTATGTTTCATAAGCCACCTCAATAAAGGTCGCTATTTGCGTTCTGTTCCGTTTTTTCAATCTTTGCGATAGGTTTTTCCGCAATCTCAATTTCGGTCGTTTTAGCCTTGTTCTCGTCCGTTTTAGCGTTATCGATACACTCTAAAAGGCTTATGCGCGTTTCGTTTGAAATCGAGCGCATTTCCGATATGCCTTTCATTACGGCTTTTTGCCCTTTGACATAACGCGCGAAAAGTTCTATAAGGTCGTTATATTGCTTTTCGAGAGTGTCAATGCGTTTATTAGTCGCTTTATCGACCTGCGCCGACATATCAACCTCAATGCCCTTTGAAAGTCCCTCCGCTATACGATTGCTGATACTATCGCACGACTTTTCGTTCAAAACAACGGGTTTACGGTTTTCAATTACGGATTTTACAATCCTTAAAACCCAGCCGAGAATAAACATACCGCCCGAAGTCCCGACAAGCCATTTTAACGCATAAGTAACAATTTGCCTAATTTGCTCAACATCCATTTGTAACTCCTTTTTCCCAGCCGCCGCACCGACACGGGGATAAAGTATTTTAATCCGTGCGGGGATTATAATTCGCTATGTTCCATTATAAAGGTTATGTCGGACTGACACTTTTCTACCTGCCCGTTTATTACTCTTATCTCGTCAAATAACGCGTTATAAGCCTCAACAAGTTTTTCAATCTTGCCAAGTTCATCACCGAGCGTTTTACCGTTTATAAGCACGTTTTCAGGCGCAACCCATTGCGCTACGCCGTTGATTATAACGCATACTTCGTTCTCTTTTGCCTGTTCCTCTTTCGTAACCGCTTCGACATATTTACTATTAACTTTTCTTTCCGCTGATAAAGTCATAATCCACCTCGACATAATTTTATAAGTTTATTATATATTCATACGCAAATTTTGTCAATAAAATAAGACACCCGAAAAAATCGAGTGCCTTAAAAAGGGGGAAAGGGTAAAAATGAAACAACACTTTTATATAATCATATCAAACTTGTCGAGGTTTGTCAATTAAAAAACCCTTTATATTAAGTTTTTCACCCGCATATAAAGCCTACGGGCGGGCTGAAAGTTTATAATTTACCTATAATATAGTTTGCGTAATTATTTACGACATTGATACCCGTTGCTCTTTCTATTACATCGACGCCTGGATTTGAGTTTACATCGCATACTTTAAGCGTTCCGTCACTGTCAATGAGAAAGTTTATCGAACAGAAGTCAACGCCAAGTGCCTGCGCTATCTGTATAGCCTGTGTTTTCTGTGCTTTCGTGAGATTATATGCCGTTGCCGTTGCACCGTATACTGTATGACTTCGGAATTCGTCTTGTGAAGCATTTTCTCTTATCATACAGGCGGTACAGTCATTGCCGATGACATATACGCATATATCTTTACCTTTACTGTTTTCGATATATTCCTGATAAATCAATACACCATTTCGGAAATTATTTACGATACTTGTTTCTTCGATTATGTCGTGCGCTAAATAAACACCATATCCATACGACCCAAAGCGCGTTTTTATTACTTTTGGATAACTTATATCTTCCGAATTTAAAGAAGTCAGCGGTTGAGGTATCCCTGCATTTTTTAATAAAACATAAGTTAGCCATTTATCGTCGCACGAATAAGATGCTTTCCACTCGTTGAAGAATTTTATATTACTATTCTGCGATTTTATATATTTATAGACTTCTTCGTTTGCATTTATAACAAATTTTACATTTGTATAATCACGACCTTTAATATCATCTCTTTCAACCGCAAGCAATTTTACGCCTTTTCCGCAGAATGTATCGACGAATTTTTTCGTACGTGGGAAAATATACGAGCCGATTATAATACCGATTTCCGTTCCGTCGTCTCTCGTATTGTCGTGATTTTCGACTAACTCACCGTTATCCCATTTTAACTTATGTTTTACAAGGCTCTCGTATTCTTCGTCA
>CALYRM010000123.1 GCA_945482995.1 uncultured Clostridia bacterium
GAATTGGCATTTTAATTCTTATAGTAGCATTAATAGTTTTACCCTTAACGGCGTTTAGCAGTGGAATTGCTTATGCTTATAGCGGAAAAGACATTGAAGTAATTTTTTCTAACAACAATGTATCTTTTACACCTGAAACGATTGAGGCAGGGTATTCTTTCGAGTACATTCCCGATATGATTGTAAGAATATCTTGTAGAATCGCTGGCGACAAAACCGCAAAATCTCAAATTACTATTAAAAAGAACGGAGAAACGCAAAATGCAATTTTAAGCGCGGGTACTTATAACGTAACCGCTGCGGTACAACCAAGCGACGGCTCGGACTTTATTTATAGAACCTTTGAAGTACAAGTTACTCCAAAAAGACTTGAAAGCTTGAGTTTTGATGCAGAATCAATCAATATTGAATTTGGAGATACCTTAGAACCGAAGGTTATATTGAGTGAAGATGTCGCGAAAAATACCACAACAACGTTTGACTACTATGCCGATTCCACTAAAACCGTACGGATTGACAAGCCAACAAAAAGTGGAACGTACTACGTTGTAGCTACCGTTTCGGGCTTGAATTATATAGGAGAAGTAGAAAGCGAACTTCATATCGCAAAATCAACATGTTTGCTCGAAGCAAACAATCCTAATCCTGATATTACATATTCGAAGAGCGCTTTTGGTGATTATGGGGCTGATTTGGTAACGCTTTTGGATATCAAAATTACAAACACCAATTCACAATCACATTCATTAGTTAGCTACATAAAGGTTGACGGCGAATTTGTGGAACAACCCACTATTGTCTTACCCGGGGAATATGAGTATAAAGTATTCTTTTTAGATGGTGAAAACTATACGGCAAGTCCCTTGTATGGTACTATAACGGTGCATAAAGCACAACCCGAATTTGAATTTTTGTACGACTTGAAATTAGTTTATCATAATGGTATCGACGTAAAAGAGGAGTGCTTGAAATTTTGTAATGCAGATGGTGGTTTTACCATAAAGAATACGATTGACGACTCGATGATAAATTTAATCGAGCTTAATGTAAAATTTTTCGACGAAAATGGTGTAGAATTACTCGATTCCCCCAGCATTTGCGGCAATTATCAAGTACAATTTAGAACAACTGAAAGCGAATTTTATTTGCCTAGCACAAGCGAAATAAAGAGTTTCACAATCGCCAAGAGAGATATATCGGGAGAGATAACGACTTTTGGCGAACAAAGTATCGAGTATGGTGTTGATTACGATTTTACCAATAAATTTACCATTCCCGAAAGTTATGCTGTAACTCCTACATTTGTCTATAAAAAACTTGATGACAATGGAGAAATTACCGAAGAATTAAGCGAAAAGCCAACCAGTCCAGGCAAATACGCAATAGTATTATTCATAAACGCTGATAATGTGTTTGCAACAAAAACTCTTGTTTATAACATTAATAAACTAAATATTCCCCTTGAAAAAATAACTGTTTCGGGCTTATCCTATATTTATGGCGACAATGTGTCGATAAACGTTGAGGTTGACTCGTCCTATGGAATTACCGGTGATGATATAACCTTTATTTATCGCATAAAGAATGGGGATAAGTTGGACAAAAAGCCTACGTTAGTTGGAAATTATGAGGCTGAAATTATTATCGATGCCGATATTTATTCTGCAAGAAAAACAGTTGATTTCAATATTGCCAAAAAGGATTTGAAGATTAAGGCACTTTCAAAAAATGTAGTATACGGCGATAAGTTGTTTGTAAAACAAAATGACGCATACTTGGCTAGTGATTTTGAAATTGTCGGTTTGGTAAGTGATAGCGATATTCCATCGGTTTTATCTAATATTACCGTTTACGTCGGGGACGACTCATATACTACAAACAATATGAATATGGTCGTAGGTGACTATAAAATGACGGTGTCGGGTGTTAATCCAAACTATAACGTTATAGACGTAGGCTCCGGTGTTTTGACGGTCACTAAGCGTCAATTAAACGTCAGCGTTGCAAATATAACTCAATATGTAGGAACTTCTTATTCGCCAACTATCACGGTATCAAATTCGGTATATAACGATTTGGCGGAGAATATGGCTTTGCTTTTCGAGGTGTACTATACCGCCGATGAAGCTATTGTTGAAAATCCATCTTCTGTGGGCGAATATGATATTGCAATCAAAATTAAAGCGGATAACGTCGATTGTCAAGAACTGAAAAATTATACTATCAAATATACGTATGGAAAACTAACGCTACTTGATAATCAAAAAACCGATAATAATAATCATATTACACTAGTTGGAAGATTTGATCAAAGTGTTAACTTTTCGGTAAACGAAATCAAAGCAAACGATTCTGTAAATGAGGCAATTAAAGCGATAGATTCTAAGTACGAAGTTGATAAACTTTTGTATATCCCATATACCTTTGAAACAGTGGATAAGTCCGCATTTATATTGAAAATCAATGTTAGCGGAATGGAAACGAAGAATTTAAAGGTGATGATTGGATATTCGACGCAAGTATTTGAAGAAACCGCATTCACAATAGAAGGCAACTTTATTGTTTTAAAACTCGATACAATGGCATCCTACTATGCTATTTGCCGTGAGGCGAGCCTACCTTTTTGGATAATCATCATTGCTATCGTAGTGGGTGTGGTTGTAATCGGAGTGGTCGTATTCTTGATTTTGTACTTTAAGGGCGCATTTGTAAAAAGCAAGAAAAACGATGATGTCGCTTTGTCGGGAGCAGTTGTTAGAAAAGAGGGTGTAAAAAGTGAGGATGATGAGCTTGACGAATTGATTGAAAATTTTGATCAAAGCAGTGTTGTCGTTAAAGAAGATCCTGCAAAGCGAATACAACGCACGCAAGAAATGGAGTTGAGAGAACAGTACAGATTAAAGCTTAAACGTATGCGTTCGACCGATAAGATGTTGAGTGATACAATTAGCAATTTAGGTTTATCCAATAATGATTTTGATGAAGAGGCGGCAATTGACCGTCTAATTGAAAAGGATAGAAAAGAAAAACAACGTCAAGATGAAGAAAATAGACGGCTTCGCGAGGAAAACGAAAAGAAACAGCAACAAGAAACAGGATTTGTAATCAACGAGCGAAAGGGTGGTACACTTAATCAAACCACGAATCCCGTCAAACCAAATTCAATAATCGATGATGACGACGATATTATAGACGTATAGCATTATGTCATCCTGAGCGGAGCGTAGCGTAGTCGTGAGGATCTAATCCTTGTTCGTCATGTCGACCGCAGTGGAGACATCTCCCTACAAGCACTGACTTTTTGCAAAGCATACGAACAGTTATTTTGAGTGTACCATACCGTCATCCTTAAGCGGAGCGTAGCGAAGTCGTAAGGAACTCATCCATATTGTCATTCTGAGCGTAGTCGAAGAATCAACAATGTCATCCTGAGCGCAGTCGAAGGATCTCATAACAATGTCATCCTGAGCGTAGTCGAAGGATCTAATCCTTGTTTCGTCATGTCGAGCGTAGTCGAGACATCTTTTAAAAGCATAAAGCCTATGCGAAGCATACGGAAAGTCCTAAACCAATTGCACTTTCCGCATTAAAATGCATATAGAATCACTTTACTATATCATAGAATAGCAAATACAACAACAATACCATTTAAATCAAATAATCCATGATTGCACATTGCACGTTTGGATAAAGGGAGTATACATGAAAAAAATATTTTTTATCGTATTAATATTTACAATACTAACAGTATCTTTTATGACTTTAATGTCGTGCTCAGATAATTCAAACAAAATGGATGGTTGGGATAAATACACAAAGGGAGAATTTGGAATAAAAAATGAAAACAATCCTTTGGTTGAAATAAAGTTTTCTACAGGCGACACCGTTCGTCTCGAGCTTTATCCCGACGTAGCGCCAAAAACGGTCGCAAACTTTATAAAACTTGCTAAAAACGGAAGCTATAATGGGTTAACAATGCATAGAATTATCGAGAATTTTATGATTCAAGGCGGTGGATATACTCGTCGTGATAATATCCTCGAGGACGCTTTTGGAAGTTCTGCTAAAAATATATACGGAGAGTTTTCCGCAAACGGATGGGCAAACAATATACGTCACCAAAAAGGCGTTATAAGCATGGCAAGAGCAAACTCTTACAATTCGGCATCCACTCAATTCTTTATTTGTTCTGTCGACTGTAACTTTCTCGACGGTTATTATTGCGCATTCGGTAGAGTTATAGATGTTGAAAGTATGAACTCGGTTGTTAAAATAAGCAAGGTGGTAACAGGCGGGGGTCATATTTTACAAGGTGGAATGCTTTATCAAACTACAGATGTTCCTACCGATATAATCAATATTGTTAGCGTAGAAATAAGAGAATAGCAAAAGTCAA
>CALYRM010000124.1 GCA_945482995.1 uncultured Clostridia bacterium
ACGAGATTAGCAAAGTTTTAATAACAGCAGTATGCACGTTAGTGCCTTGTTTTGTCGGATTTATAGTTAGTTGGATTAAGTCACGTCAGCAAAAGATAGAACAGCAATCCGAAATTGATAGCCTTAAACAAATGCAACGCAAGCAGGAAATTGAAATAGAGCAGGTCAAAAAACAAGCAACGATTTTGCACTTATTTGTAAATTGTCCGAAATGCGGTGAAGAAATTGATTTGTCGAAGGTCGAAATTAAGCAACGTGGGGTGATAGAATGAATATAGGATATACACCGTCACAGTTGACGGAAAACGACGTTATTCTTGAAAAATTGAATGATATTATTGAATATCTTTCGAATCACCCGTCGTATCAAGTTTACGCTTATAATGGTGGGTTTATTACAGGCACGTTGACGTACGAAATTGCAAATGTTTTAAATTCGGCAAATATAAATGTTGCAGACGTTGTAGTTTTCAATAACGGATATTACGGTATTATTTCGGAAATTACAGAAACAACATTTACGTTGACAGCCGGTATTTCGCTTATAGGTCCACAAGGTGCGAAAGGTGATAAAGGTGATAAAGGTGATTACGGGACCGGTATTTTTATGTATTTTAAACCTATTGCACAAGACTTATATCAAATAGATATGGCTTACGTCGCAAAAGTGAGCGGAAGGGAATTGCAAAATGGCGATATTCTTTTTTCGCTTTACGACGCAACATTAGGTAATATCGCGTGGGTGTTGGAACAGTCAGGCGAATTGAGAATGGCATATGCAGGCTCGTTGAAGGGCCCACCGGGTGCAGAAGGTTCAAGCGGTTTATCAACATACTTTATCAATAACCGTATAGACAGCGGAACTACAAGTGTATCACTTATTGATATAACTAATGTTGATAATAGAACTATACACACAGGTGATATTCTTATTTCGTCACATCCAGATTCTTTCGGTGAATGTGTAGTAGTATTACAACGTGGTTCGTCGACAGCGAACGTAAATTATATCGGTAGTTTACGCGGAACGCAAGGTGTTTCCGTGCAATCAATTTCAATAAAGGAAGTATAGAATTATGGCAGATAAAACTTATAAAATGGTAGTAACATTGTCAAACGGTAGTACGGTTGACGCAGGCACGTTCGTTGCACCGCAAGGTCCGCAAGGTGTTCAAGGTGTGAAGGGCGACAAAGGTGCAAAAGGTGATACAGGTGCGCAAGGTCCGAAGGGTGACACAGGTGCAAAAGGTGATACGGGTGCGCAAGGTCCGAAGGGTGACACAGGCGCGACAGGCGCGCCGGGCGTGTCAGTCACTAACGTTACTATTACAGAAGTTACAGGGTAAAATTATGGCAGATAAAACATATAGAATGACAGTAACATTGTCAAACGGTAGTACCGTTGACGCAGGCACGTTTGTTGCACCACAAGGTCCGCAAGGTGCGCGCGGCGCGAAAGGTCCGCAAGGCCCGGCAGGTCCCGAAGGCCCGCAAGGTCCGCAAGGTCCGGCAGGAACGTCAGGCGGATTGGGGGAATGGACAAACGCAACGTCGAATACACAATTATCAGATGGAACATATTTAATTGCGTATGAAATGGGCATGGCTATCATAGAAGTGCCATTTGCAGGAAAACAAGTTTTACTTTCGGGCGGTCAAGCAACCACGAGTTTTTGTGAGTTATTTTTTGCGGAATTTTCGGACCGAATAGGTAAAATAATGCGTGCAGAAATTGAAACAGGTGGATATACTGTCGAAGAATGGGATCCCTCGCCACAATATAAATATATAAAACTTAAATAAACGCTTATGATTACACTATATACAATGACTTTTGCAGAGTTTTTGCGAAAGCACGGCGATTCGGTAGAATGGCAGAAAGTCAAAACAAAATTTGAGCAATTTCCGAACTTTACCTTGGGGAATATGAACTTGAAAATGTATGACTTGCTTGTCGAAAAGTACGATATTTGGGAAATAGGAAGTGAAGACGAAAACATTTTCTATCACGAATTTAATGAAAAGGTGAATGAACTTTTAATTAAGTACGTGCCAAAGATTGAATCGTATATCGCGTCTTTCAAAGACTTATTGCAACGAAAGATAGACCTTTCACAAGGTGGTAGCACAACGAACTATTTATATCCGGTGTCAACGCAACAGGGAAAGATATCTAATGAAGTTAAGTACAATGGAAACAAGGAATCTTTGTTACTTATTTTCAAAAGCAACGCAGAACTGTTGACGCAGGTTATGAACTTAAAGGATATTTACCTTGACTGTTTGGAAGAATTTTCAAGGTGCTTTATGACTATTTACTGATATGAATATTACACTTTACAAAAAATGTATTTTATCTAACTCTTATAGTGAAGTATTCGACGTATTTCATAAGACGAAAGATCCGCTCACAAACGAAGAAACGGTAGCGTTACAACGCTACCTTTCGTCGTTGACGAAATATGAAATAACAGCGGATAATGTGTATGTGCCGAATAGCGGTAAAATTACACTTGAATTAGATTTTGATTATGAAAATGTATCTAACAATATCTATGAATACAATTATATGTATTTAGAAGATACAGACAATAATTTCCGTAGGTATTGCTTTATTGACGATATTACAGTAGTCAACGGTCTTGCAGTTATTTCATTTTCGGAAGATATATGGTCGAATTACGCAAGTAGTATGGAAATTCGTAAGTCGTTGCTTGTCCGGTCAAGGGCAACGAAATACGGCAGTTGGTCGATCCCGTTCTATGCGCCGGGTATGGGATATGAAGGTAATAATCCATTGAAATTTAATGATATAGAAGCCGTCGATAAAGAAGGAAACAGTATAGAAGGATCCGAAATACAATTAAGTAATACAGACAATAAAAATGTTGCATTAATTTGTCAGTTACAAGTTTATAATTTATCACAGGAAGGTGTTATTAGTGATAGAAAAGTTTATACGGTCGCGGCAAACACGCTTGATTTAGATTTGTCAAAATACACCTTTTTATTTCCGCTTAATACTACAACCGGAAAAGCAAGTGTTTATGAAATAGTTAGACAATTATATATAAAATCAAGCGAAAAACAATTTATTGCGCCGGGCGGGGATAACACACCTTCGTTATATTATCAAATATCGAATGTTTTACTATTGCCTGGATATTTTGTTAGAAATCAATCAACGTCAATTTTAATAGGGCATGTAAATATAACAGGTAGTGCTACTTGTCACTTCTATAAATTGAATATATCAATAGGTAATATTTCGGCAAATGACTCAATGGTATTCGTTAAAACATTAACACTTGATAAAAACTTTAAGCGTATTGGTATTGGCTGCATAACTAATTTACAACCGGTAGTCGAAAATGGCACGTCAATAGAAGTTAAAATAGGTATTGCATACGACGATTTTTCAGTAGGTGTTTATTTAGTATTTCAAAATAAAATAATAGAAATTACAAATGATTTCCTATTAGAAATACCTATCTCGGTACAGACGGCAGACGTGACACAACAGCAATTAGCTAACCGAGAATTAAAAACAATGAACGCTAAACTTGGAATTGCAAATGCGGGAATAGATATTGCAACCGGGTGGATGGGTGCAATAATTAATGCGGGTATGATTGGACTTGGTATTGAAATGAATGCTGTTTTGCCCGCCACTTCATATAGCGGAATGAGTACAGGAATGAAAGGTGCAGGCGGTTTTGCTTCAAGTATAAATTCTGTTGGAAAAGGTATTACGGCATTAATTGGAAGTCAAAAGCAGTTAGAAGTTGCAAATAGAAGTATGTTTGCTACAAATAAAGGTACAAACATAAACTATAATGTAATGTTAAATGCACGTTTTGGAATCGTAATTGCTTATATGCAACCGGATAATGAATCAGAAGTGCAAGCAAATATAAATAATACCGGGTATGTCTGTAATGAAATTGTAGACGATTTATTTAATAAACCTATAACCGACACAGTTGCAACAGCATACAATGTAATGCGTTTTGAATTTGCAAATATATTCGGAAAATTTACACAGAATATTGCAAAAGCGTTACGCGCTATATTGTATAACGGTTTTAAGATTTGGTACGACGAAACAAAGATAAATGTTTAAAAGTTATTTTTCAGCAAAGCACGTGCTTGACAAAGGTGCATTATTTAATTACGTATTGTCAGACAGGTCGGACGGAAAAACGTTTGACTGTAAAGTACGTGCTTTGTATGACTTTAAGAATAAAGGCACAATATCAATCTATATGC
>CALYRM010000125.1 GCA_945482995.1 uncultured Clostridia bacterium
CTACGGACTACAATCATCGGATAATCGTGGCGAGTAAGGATAAAGTTCACCATCAATCGATCTATACGACCATTTCCATCCTCGAAAGGGTGAATGCGGATATAACGATAATGGAATAATGCTGCCAACTCTATAGGGGTAAGTTTACCTTCTTGCTCTGCCTTGTTATACCAATCCACTAAGTCTGCCATCAGACTGGGAGTTTCTTCAGGAGAAGCATATTCAAATCTGTCACCATATCGTGTAATCACACTATTAGGACGAGTTTTATACTGTCCAGCATGTATCACATAGCTCGTCTGAACTCCACCAGGCAAATTACGATATACCGTATAATCCTCACGAAGTAATGTCTGGTGTAGGGTTCTAATAAAGTTTTGCGTCAAAGGAGTCTCTTTTACCTTCGCCTCTTCTGTCATCATTCGCAACCCCACATTGCTTGCTGTCATTTCTTGCACATCGCGCACGCTTGCCTCTCCAATCACCTTGCCGAATAACAATAAGATTTCCGTTTGGCCATAAGTCAATGTATTGCCTTCTATATGGTTACTATTATAGTTAAAGTCAACAGTAAAGCGACGGCTAAGTCTATCCCTATCCTTCTCTGATAATGGTTGTAACTCTTGCCATGCAGCCAAAGCTTTCTTTATATTTAGGTATTTCATATGATATCTTATTTGTCATTACGTATTGCAAAAATACAAAATGTTTTTAATATGGTTGTACAACTACAACCTTTTTCTTTATTTATAGGAATAATTCCTTCTCAAAAGATATAAATGACGGGCGTCAAGTAGTGAAATTGAAACCCTAGATGATACTCAATAGTAATATTATGAACAACAAAAGAAAAAAAATCCTCCTTTTCTGTTTAAATATTATCTATATTCACTTTTTACCGACGAAAAAGAGTCTCTTTTTCACATTATCCCTTCATTCTAGGCTATAAAAATCACATTTTACCCCAATAACAATCCTTGCTGGGCAAAATAAAAAGTCCTTCTTCTCTCTTCTTTTGAGAAGCAAAAAGAGTATGTTTTGGCACTTCTCAGAAACTCGTATTAAAATGTAGACGGATATAAAGAAACACATAACATCTGCAAATGAGAGGAGCAAAGTGCATTTTATAAGAGTGTAAAGCTACTGCTATGACAGACCTCTTAAATTTGGTGATAAAGCCAGTTTAGTTTATTCTTATTCTATATATACATTGGACTAAACTAAACCACTAAATTTAATAACAATCGCAGGTGCAATTTCAGCTCAAATTAAAGACCATTTTACCATGCAACGAAATGCAAATATGCTAAAAAATCTAAAAAAAGTGCGTTTTTGCAGATTTTATTAGTTTCTTTACAGAAATGCAGTCCCCTATCTGCCCCCCCCCCGAACAAACTTTTGTCCTTCGGCAAAACTTTGTAATACACTATGTATCAAAATACTTGCAAGGTTGTAAATAGGCATTAAAAAATATTTTGCATCGGAAAGTAAATACATTAGAACATAGTAAAACATCGTTACTAATCATAATATTTTCAAGTAAATAATAATATTCTTTTATGATGTTTTACTTTTTTTCTTGTTTTTTTTGTTGCTATTTTGTTGCTTGAATTTTTCTGAGTAACAAAAGTAACAAAATCAGTATCGATATTATACGCATCAGTATATGGCGATAGAAAATTATCCCTGTCCAGTAATACTTTTGAAAAGAAAAAAAATTAAGGGCTGAATCCATTTGTGGATTCAGCCCAAATTGTTATCTTTGTTTTCACCACAAAACAATAGATAAGATGGGCAAAGGTACACATTTTTTCGGACAGCCGGTATATGGACAGCAAAATAACGCTTGACCACAAAAAATTGTTGAAATGAGCCGTAATCATGGCGGTGAAAGGTACATAAAGTCGTTTGACGGGTGGCATCAAAGTGCACACCGTCATATCAGCAAACGAGAACGTGCCTTGCGATGTCAGGTTCACCTCCGCGGCACGATATAGTCCTCATTTACAGGCGCAGATGGCAGATAGAGTCGCTTTTCAAGCAGATAAAGCAGAACTTCCCGCTAAGGTACTTCTACGGCGAGAGCGGCAATGCCATCAAGATCCAGATTTGGGTCACGCTGATAGCAAACCTGCTGATGACACTACTTCAACAGAAACTGAAACGCAGGTGGAGCTTCTCTGGACTGGCTACAATGGTGAGAATCGTGCTGATGTACTACATAAATCTTGACTCCTTCCTTGAAAAGCCTGATGAGGACATGAAAAGAATGCTTGCCGAAGCCTCTGAATCGCCGCCGGAAGACACGTAGATAAAATAAAGGGGCTTATCCATACAATAACTATCGCCCACCCCCTTACATTCAAGGGGTTGTGATAGGTGAGTTATGGTTTAGCGGATAGTGATGTTATGAATTACTCCTGTCCAGTAAAACTTTTTAAAGGCAGATGAAAAATCATGGCTGGCACCTATTGAACTGCACCCCAAAAGTTTTATGTCTAACTTTTGGGGTGCAGTTCTCCATCCCGGCAGCCCCTGTATTACCGATTATTTGTGGTTTTCTTGTTGAGATTGTTCCAGAAATCTATCTGTGAACTTGTTCTCAATTTTTTTGTAAGTGCTTACAACGGCGTCTTCAAGACTCTGATAACCAGCAACGACCCCGTTTTCAACCTTCTTATAAGTGCCTACAACAGCATCTTCAACTTTACTCTTTTTCAGTTTGTACTTTGTCATGGTGTTACTTTTTTTACGTTTTTCACTTTTGTACGAGCTTCCTCTACCCTCTTGTTCGCTTCCTCCAGCTCTCTTTGCATTCTCTCTCTCTCGGCTGCCGTCCTTACAGATGGATTGGACCGCCTCTTCTGCTCTTCATAAAACGCTTTTGTCTCGAGTTTTACCGCCTGAAAGTTCGCCCTGTCAATCTGTCGCTGAAGCTTCGCACTCTCCTTCATGTCTCGGAATGCCTTCTTCAAAAAACCATCTTGCTTTACCTCTTGTTGCGCGCTTGCTGTAATCGCAACTCCTAACATAGTCATCATTAGACTAAATCTTTTTAATAATTTTTTCATTGTTCTGTTATTTTAAAATTCACGGCAAAAGTACTTGTATAAGAGAAGATAATTTGTGATATTACACTTTATATTTGGTATATATTGCGGAAAATATTTAATAATGTCCTTATTTAGAGTAAAAAATTGGTAATTTTGCGACAAAATCGATGGTATGAAAAAAGTGATAAATTACAAATGGCGTAATAGAATTGAGGAGATTACGGATTCCGATCATAGAATAGGCACTGATATTCTGTTGATTGAAGATGTAGATGCCTTAAGGGCCAATAGTGTGATGAAGGACAGACCTTATAAGATTGACATGACTTTTGCCGTTATTATTGATAAAGGTGAGGCTCTCTTTAAAATCGGTGTGCGCCAATACCATCTCAAGGCGCCGGCGGTTATGATAATGATGACAGGACAGGTATTTGAACTTATCTGGTATTCCGACGATTTAATGGGCAGGGCTATCGCAATGTCCAACTTGTTTGTTGACCCTCTCTTTGCGGGTGCAGACAGCAGGTTGACACATAGGCTATACTCTTCAATGATAGATCGTCAAATTAAAAACTTGGAAACAGATCAGAATATTTTCAGTCAATATTATCAGCTCCTTCTGAATATTGTTCAGTCGCCAAATTCAGAGTTCAAAATCGAGGCGGCAAGGCATTTAACTCTGTCGATGTTCTACGGCTACTCATACATAAAACATAATATCACCACACCTAATCATGTCACAAGCAGACAAGATGATATTTATCGCTCGTTCCTGAATGTAGTGGAAAAGAATTTCGGTAAGCATCGGGACGTGGCCTTTTATGCGGACATACTTTGCCTATCCCCAAAGCACTTGTCTCAGGTGGTAAAGGTGGTTTCGGGGAAAACGGCAGCGGATATTATTGAGGATTATGTGATAACGGAGGTGAAAGCCCTTCTTCTTAATACTACAATGACGATTCAGCAAATAAGTGATACTCTGAACTTCCCTTCCCAGTCAGTGTTCGGTAAGTACTTCAAAAGAATCATGGGAATGTCACCTAATGAGTACCGAAATAAATAGCCGGACATCTCCCCTCCCCCGTAACGATTTTTCCACAATAAGGCCGTAGCGATAATGGATATTATTGTCCTCTTGTTTGGTGTCGCGTTCGGAATATTTTGTA
>CALYRM010000126.1 GCA_945482995.1 uncultured Clostridia bacterium
TAGAAGCACAAGGAGAAATACATGACTCAAACCGACTTTTTAGAGTTCCTCAAAAAGTTTAATGAAGAAAACTTAACTGAGGACGATTTGTTTGAAATAGGGGTAACCCACAAAGAGTTACCATTAGGAGTAAAGAACTGGAGCGCCCTGAACGAGATGTTGGGAATGCCTTTCACAACGGGTGAAAACTATCGTTGTTGGGTAAAGCAAAAACTTGCACGCACCGGCGAATTACCTAGAAATTCAAAATTATTATCTAATAAAACAGTTGAAGATTTGTCCACCCAAGAAATGGAAGACGAAATCCAAGGACAAATTCAAGATTTGTATAAACAACAAGTAAAAACACGCGATTCTTTAAATGCTTATCGAAGAATGATGAGAGAAGAAGCGCGTTTGGATGATTTTAAAGCTTTGATGAAAGAGTTGGTTGTGGATATTACCAAACTTCCCAAAGTTGTGTATCATCCTGTTGGAAATACTTACACAGAAGCGGTTTTAATGTTGTCGGACTTACATATTGGGGTAGAGATTGATAATTATTATAATAAATATAATATTACCATCGCTCGTAAAAGAGTGAATAAACTAATCCAAGATGTAATTAGATATTGTGTAAACAACAATGTTCAAAGATTAAATATTTTAGGGCTTGGTGATTATTGCCAAGGGCATATTCACACAAGTGCCAGATTGGAGCAACAAATCGACGTTGTTGAACAAATCATGGTTGCGTCTGAGATTATTGCAGACACGCTCAATCAACTACAGGCTGCCGCACCAGATGTGAGATATTATTCTGTTACCGATAATCATTCACGAATGACGCCTTCTCTTAAAGAAAGTATTGAGGCTGAAAATTATGGCAAGCTTATTACTTTCTATCTAAAAGAAAGGTTGAGAGATACTAACATTACTTTTGAGGAAAATGTTCTCGATCAGGAAATTGGTATGATTAATTTCCAAAACGGGAAGACCGGTGTATTTGTTCATGGGCACCATGATAATATCACAACGCTTTTCCAAAATATGACTGCTTACACTGGGATAGTGGTAGATTATGCTTTTGTCGGCCATTATCATTGTGAAAAACTTAAAACGTTCAACAATTTCAAAGTTTATGTAAATGGTAGTATTGTTGGCGTAGATCAATATGCGTTTAGCAAACGCCTGTTTGGCAAACCAAGCCAAACCCTGTTAATCTTTGATGGTGACAACGTGTTGCATCATAGTATTAACTTAGATATTCAAGAGTAATTCAAGGATATACTGTTCAAAGAGCCTTCGCTGTTGCGGGGGCTTTTTTGAATGGTTGTGTGTAGATCACAAGGAGGGCTTATGGCCACTGAAAGGAAGATTTTATCAGCTTTTGGCACAATAGCCCAAAAGTTATATTGTGTAGGATGCAAGACCAGTTTGGACCCCGAAGAGTTTTGGGGCAGTAATGGGACAATATCCGCACTTCGAACGGTGAAAGATAAAGAGCACAAATCTTTATTATGTAAAGAATGTACTCGTGCATTATATAATAAAATATTAGCAGAATGTGAAAATGACCATCTTGAGGCACTTTTCCAACTCTGCGCAATCAATGACTGGTATTATGATGATTTACTTGCGTCAAGTGTGGCAACATCATTGGATGCGACTGAAATAATGCCAGATAAATATTTAGAGATTATTTTTACAAACGAAGAATATTGTAATAGGTCTTTTTGCAAACAGTTAAGCCGGTCAGTATTTATAAAGATGGCCAGTTTCAAAGAGGGTGAAGACGAGCTTACGGAAGATGATAAACAAAATCGTAATGATATTAAAAAAAGTTTTGGTTACGACCCGTTTGAATCTAAACCTATATCACAACGTTCAATGTTGTATCGTTCACTCAGCCAAATGATCGATCCGACTTTAAATAATGACTTGGTACGTCAAAGAGCGGCAATTGAAATAGTTACTAACTATGAGGAAATTGACCGATTGGATTTGGCGATTGCAAAATTATCTATAACACCTGACGACATCGTAAAAAACGCCAAAGACTTGGAAGTTTTGCGAAAAATGAAATCAGATGTTAATAAAAATATTTCAATGTTATGTAAAGATCACGGATTGTCGGCAAAATATGCTAACTCTAAGAGTCGAGGTGCTGGTACGTTGTCAGGTATTATGCGCGATATGGAAGAGAGCAATTATGACGATGGTAAAACCAATCTTTACGATATTGAGACAAGTTCAAGTATCCAACAGTGTTCTGATATTAGTGCAAAATCAATTATGGCACAATTGAGGTTGTCAGATTCTGATTACGCTCAAATGGTTGAGGAACAAGCAATGGTTGTACGCAGAGAGATTGCGGCGCGTAAGCAAGCGGAAGAAGCTTTGCGAATGTGCAAAGAATATTTGCGTAAACAAGAGTTGATTGCTGAACTTATTAAAGAATATAAACGCAAAGGGATTCCTTCAGAAGAAATAGAGGAACTGCTTGCTCCTGAGTTTAAGGAGAGCAGCACTTGATTTCAGTCTATGGGAATCTCACAGATAACGAAGTAAATATTCGCAAACAAGAAAGTTTTGAAAGATATAATCGGTTAATTCAATGGGGCCGCAAGCACCCCACGCGATTTATTGAAAAAATTCTTGGAATACAATTGTTGGATTATCAACGGTGGATTATTATGGGCACCTGGACGGCAGAAAAAGCCGCTTGGGTATGTTCACGAAACGCGGGTAAAACATTTTTGGGAGCGGTATATTTGATGGCGAAGGCTATTTTGTTCCCACAATTTAAAATAAATATCATGAACGTTTCGGGGCGTCAGTCTTTTGACACCTTTATGAAAATCGAAGATATTGCAAAAAAGAATATTGCTTCATTATTGAATACGACAGACGTGTTTTTTGACGAACTCATCAAGAGCAACGCTAATACCGATGGGTTTATTCATAGCCAAAAGGGTTATGAGTGTAATCTCTATAACGGTTCGCGTATTAAGGCGCTTGTGGGTAAACCAGAGACCGTCGTCGGTGTTCGTTCGAATATTAACTTCTATGACGAGGCGGGAAAGATTCCACAGGCCTTTTTCGATTTGACAGAACCTTTTACAGCGCAAAACCGCGACTTTAAAACTGGTTCTGGTTTTGACGCGTCGGTTTATCCTAAGGATATACCAACACAGTGTATTTACTCGTCGTCAGCCGAAGACATTAATACCCATTTATGGTCAATGTATAAACTTTGTGCTACAAATATGATGATGGGTATACCTGGATATTTTTGTGCAGATGTCAACTGCGATATTCCACTTGCACCGAAACTCAACGGGAAACCAATGTCACCATTGCTTAAACAAAGTGAGATAGATGACGCGTTAAAAAGCAATGAGTCTCGAGCAATGCGCGAGTATTATAACATATTCGATAACACGGGTGGTATTGATGCGTTAGTAAAACGACAAGATATTTTACGAAACGAACAAGACTATTTACCAATCTTTAAATCAGAAGGTCCAGAACATCATTATGGTTTGTTTTTTGACCCTGCGTTGCAGCAAGACAATAGTTTTGTGCTTATTGTTGAATATTGGAAAGACAAAAAACGTGGATGGATGGGTAAAATTGTTAATGGTATTAACCTTATCGAAAAATTACCAAACGGCGATAAGAAGCCTTTACGTTCTCCCGAACAATTAGAGTGGATTCGCAAACTCATTGTAGCATATAACGGGAAATCACCCGAGTACGAAAATGTTATGTTTTATGTTGACGCTGGTTCCGGTGGTGGTGGTCGTAGTTATGCTGACAATCTAATGCTTCCTTGGACAGATCGTGATGGAGTAGAGCATGCGGGGATTATCGACTTAACTGATGACACAGCCAAAGAACAGGCAGAAAAATTCAGACAAGCTAAGGATGTTTGTCGAATCATTGAGCCTCGTAAATGGCGTCCTACTATGTTTAGCGAATGCGCTGAAATGATTATCAACGATTATCTTATTTTCCCTATGCCCGTACCAAAACAAGGTGTTTGGGAAAAAGATGGTGAAAAATATGAACTTTCAAAAGAAGAATTAAGAGCATTGCTTGAAATTGATCTTATGAAAGAAGAACTTGTAGCAATTGTGAAAACAAAGACTCCGAGTGGTGACGTAAAATACGGATTACCACCCGATAAGTCTCGTAAAATGCA
>CALYRM010000127.1 GCA_945482995.1 uncultured Clostridia bacterium
ATAATCGCCATTATGAGAAGTTCGCCGACGGAACAGTAAAATGTATCGAAGATGAGCTACCGTTTGAGATACCTGTAAGTTGGTGTTGGGTGCGGCTACCACAACTTGTTCATTTCGAACTTGGCAAAACCCCTGATAGACATACTGACAAATTCTGGAATGAAGGGATTTATCCGTGGTTTTCTATTGCTGATATGCAAGACAGAAAGGTCGTTACCACCACCAAAGAAAAAATTAGCGATATTGCATTGAGGGAAAAATTTAACAATGTTCTTTCTCCTAAAGGGACATTATTGATGAGTTTCAAATTGACAGTCGGGCGCACTTCTATTTTAGGTACAGATGCGGTTCATAATGAAGCAATTATTTCCATATACCCGTATATAAACGACAACAACATAACAAGGAACTATTTGATGAATATCCTTGGATTGTTAGTGAATTATGTAGAAGAAACGGAGGCAATAAAGGGAGCAACACTCAATTCAAGCAAATTAAAATCAATGTTCGTTCCTCTACCACCTCTTGCAGAACAAGCACGTATAGTGGCAGAAATTGAAAAGTATGAACCGCTCATTGCAGAATACGACAAACTCGAACAGCAAGCCACGAAACTTGATGATGAAATCTATGACAATCTGAAAAAGTCCATTTTGCAGTACGCAATTCAAGGCAAACTTGTTCCGCAAGATGAAAACGACGAGCCGGCAAGCGTTCTTTTAGAGCGTATCCGCGCCGAAAAGAAAGCCCAACTCGGCAAGAAATACGTCGAAAGCTATATCTATAAAGGTGATGATAACTGTTACTACGAACACATAAACGGAAAAGACGTTGATATCACCGAAGAAATTCCTTTTGATATTCCTGAAAACTGGAGTTGGGCAAGATGGGGAGCATTATCTGAATCAATACAATACGGCTATAATGCACCTGCAAAACAAACGGGACGAATAAAAATGGTTCGGATAAGTGATATACATGATAATAAAGTGTTGTGGGATTCCGTTCCGTATTGCGATATACCCGAAGAAGATATATCTACATATTTATTAAAAAACAATGATATTTTATTCGCACGAACAGGCGGAACGGTTGGCAAATCATTTCTCGTTCAAAATATAAAAGAAGATGCGATATATGCAGGATATTTAATTAGGACTCGCTATAGTTCAAGGTTAATATCTCAATACTTTAAGTACTTTATGGAAAGCCCGTTTTATTGGAAACAACTAAAGCAAGGAACAATAGCTACAGCGCAACCAAATTGCAACGGACAGACTTTATCAAAGATGATTGTCCCCGTCCCGCCCCTTGCGGAGCAAAAACGTATAGTTGATAAAATAGACGAGATTTTTGCGAAATTATAAATTACAGCCCCTCGCTTTTGAGGGGCTGTAACTTTACCATGTTACGACTTTATCAACAATTTCTTGCTGTTCGCTTGCGGTTTTTCGTAGGTATATGCGAGTTGTTTCAATGCTTTCGTGTCCCATAAGGTCGGCGAGTAAAGAAATATCGTTGTATTTTTCAAGAAAATTTTTTGCAAAGCGGTGTCTGAATGAATGTGGATAAACGACCTTCGGATTAAGACCATATTTTTTGGCATAGTTTTTCAGTTGTTGAGCGATTCCACGTACTGTAATGCGTTCGCCAAAACGGTTTAAAAAAAGGTATCCGCTTGTGATACCCTTCTCGTTAAGCCATACTTCCGTTTCGGTTTTGAGCTTTTTAGGTATGTAAAGTCGGCGCAGTTTTCCGCCCTTGGAATATAAATCGAAATAGCCGGTAAAAACGTGTTCCACCTTAATTTGTATCAATTCGCTTACTCGTGCACCGGTTGCCGCTAAATAACGCACGACAAAATACCATTCCATATTACCGTCTTTTTTCAAACAGTTCTTCAAAAACTTGTAATCGGCATCGCTGATCACGTTTTCCAAAAAGTTTTTCTGTTGTATTTTTACAGAGGATAACCTTAGTTTATCTTTTTTGATAAATTCAAGATACTTGTTTATTGCCTGTATACGCAAATTGACTGTTTTTGGCTTGTAGGTTTCCATCAGGTAGCCCTTGAAAGCCAAAAGATTTTGCTTGGTAAAGTCTCCGGCCATTTGCTCATACATGCGTACTGTAAAAAGATACGCCACAATCGTGTTGTTTGACAGGTTTTCCCGTCGCAGGTGTTTTTCAAATTCGTCTAACATTTCGTTAAACCTCCTCAAAATAGTGTACTTATATTTTACTATTTACGGAGTTTTCTTTGAAGTGAAACCTTTGCCGGTAGAGAACATGTCTGTTATTATGAGAAGGCGGGCTCAGAAATCAAAAATATAACTGATGAACTGCCGTTTGATATTCCTGATCGTTGGGCATGGATAAGAGTTGGAAATTTGTTTCAGCATAATACAGGAAAAGCCTTAAATTCTTCTAATACGAAAGGAACAAAACGACAATATATAACTACTTCCAATCTTTACTGGGACTCTTTCAAATTAGACTCTTTGCGTGAAATGCTGTTTACCGATGAAGAGGTTGAAAAATGCTCCATAAAAAAGAACGACTTGCTTGTATGTGAAGGTGGCGATATTGGTCGTGCGGCAATTTGGCACCATGATATTCCCATGTGTATTCAGAATCATATACATAGATTGCGAGCTTATGAAAATGTAGAAGTATATTTTTATTATTACGTATTCTACTTATATAAATGTTCCGGCTTAATCGGTGGGAAAGGAATTGGAATACAGGGGCTATCCTCAAACGCATTAGCAAAATTACTATTTCCATTGCCGCCTTTACAAGAGCAAAAACGAATTGTAGAAGCAATTAGGACGATTTTTAGTAAGATAAAAGACGAGAATTAACTCTCGTCTTTTTCTATACATTGAAGCATTTTCTTTATTTTTAAGCAAAGTCTTTTTTGTTCGGCTTGTGGAGGAATAGGCATTAGCGTGTTCTTCACTTCATCTGTTCCAAAACGTTGTTGACCCGCTGTACCTGAAAATTTTTGTTTCCCATATTCAATGAAGTATGGAGATTTTATGAACCATAACAAATAATCTGCTAAAATAGTATTTTTATAAGGTCGTAAAATATGCAATTCAGTTGTGCCTGCGCCATAACCATTTTCTAATTCATTGAATATAGCCGACTTTCTGTTTTGAAAGCAAGGTGTTATTTTCGCAAAACCAACGTCACCATTTCTGAAATGAGTAAACCCGTTTTTTACGTTTTTCCATGTTCGCTTCTCATATATGAAACTATTGCTAAATCCGCCTCCTAACGATTTCATTTCTATAAAAGAAACGATGGTGTTGTCACTTAGCGTGCTTCTTGGATTTATTTCTACCGCATCTTTAAGTCTTATCCACGCCCATGTATCGGGAATATCAAAAGGTAGATCTTCTAACCTAACCGGCTCGTTTTTGCCCACCTTCTCATAATAACAGTTATCGTCACCTTTGTAGATATAACTTTCTACGTATTTTTTGCCGAGCTGGGCTTTCTTTTCGGCACGAATACGCGCTAAAAGAACGCTTGCCGGCTCGTCGTTCGGATCTTGCGGAACGAGTTTGCCTTGAATCGCGTACTGCAAAATGGACTTTTTCAGATTGTCGTATATCTCATCGTCCAGCTTGGTTGCTTGTTGTTCGAGTTTGTCGTATTCTGCAATGAGCGGTTCATACCTTTCTATCTCTGCCACTATACGTGCTTGTTCTGCAAGAGGTGGTAACCCAATTATTAAAGACTTAAAAAGGCTTTTGTTTAAGTGCGGTATAGCAGCTCCTATTTTATTTCCCCTAAACAAATCCTTATAGTAATCTAAAATGGTATTTAAATATTGCAAATTAAAATGAACACTTGCACCTAAAATCTTGAAAGTACTACCCATGTACCCCTTAAAAGGAACGTCAAAAACTTCACCAGAGTTTTCGCCGTCGACAAGAATGACTTTCATGCCGCAATCTACAATTTTACCTTCCGTTAAAAATGTAAAATCAGTTTTTCCGCGTAAAGTTTTTGCATCTAAGTAAGGCAGTTTATCTCCAACAGTCTTTTTAACATCATCTAACCAACAAACAGTTGATAATCTTATATATTCCCACCCTTCGGGCAAATCAAAATCGATTTCATCTTCGATACATTTTACTGTTCCGTCGGCGAACTTCTCATAATGGCGATTAT
>CALYRM010000128.1 GCA_945482995.1 uncultured Clostridia bacterium
AATGCTGTAATTCTATTATAAAATAAAAATGAAGTTTTCAAAGATTGCTGAGAAGTTAAAGGAATTAAAATGGTATAATTTATTGTTGGTTATGCTTTCGGGTATAATCAATGGAACGGGTGTTGCATTGTTTTTAATTCCTGCGACCATTATCGACGGCGGTTTTTCGGGAACTTCTTTTATTTTAAACAAGGTTACGGGCGTTCATGTCAGTATATTTATTGCCGCAATCAATCTTCCGTTCTTCATTTTTGCCTATAAACGGCAGGGACTAAAATTTATTTGTTATTCGTTAATAGCAATTGGGTTTTACTCTCTTACTACGTTTTTATATCAAAGCGTATTCAAAATAAGCAACTTTTTCTATGAAAATCTCTCGAACGACATTATTTTGCTTGTACTGTTCGGCGGTTTGATTTCGGGCGTCGGCTCGGGACTTGCTATCCGTTCGGGCGGCGCAATGGATGGCTTAGATTGCTTGGCTGTTGTATTTGCCAAAAAGATAGGGCTATCCGTCGGACAATTTGAAATGATATACAATGCCATTCAATACATTATCGCTTGCGTTTTGTTAAAGGATTTAAGCGTTGGCTTGTATTCGATTGTCGCATATGCAATAGGATTGAAAGCAGTCGACTTTGTAATTGAAGGTTTGTCAAGAGCAAAGGCTTGCTTTATAGTTACAAATAAGAGCGAAGAAATGGCTGAGGTAATCAGTAAGGAAATGCGAAGAGGCGTTACTTTGATTCCTGCAAAGGGCTATTATAGTCAAACCGATATGAATATGATTTATTGTGTAGTCAACCGCTTTGAAATTGGTAAACTTAAAAAACTTGTTGACCAAGTAGATAAAAGGGCGTTTGTCTCCATAAATGATGTCGGTGAAGTCTTAGGCAGTATGAAACGTAACAAAACTCCCGATAAAAAGGATATTCAAACGGCTTTTATAGCGGCGGATAAAGCCTTTGAGCAAGCTATAGAACCGATAAACGAAGAAAAATTTGACGGAACGGACAATAAAGAATGAAACAAGGCGATAAATTGGTATTAGATATAATAGATTACGGCAGTAATGGTGAAGGCATAGCGAAGCAGGACGGCTTTGTAATTTTTGTGCCGTTTAGTCTGGTTGGAGAAAGGGTAAAGGCACGTATAACCTATGCAAAAAAGTCCTTTGCGACGGCTGTAATCGAGGAAATTCTTGTTAAATCGCCAAAAAGAATTGAACCGCCTTGCAATCGTTTTGAAAAATGTGGCGGTTGTGATATCTTGCATATTGCCTATGACGAACAGCTGCGTTTAAAAAAGAAAGCTGTAGAAAATACATTTTCAAAAAATTATAAACATCCATTTGTAATAGACGAGTGCGTACCGTCTGATTATGTATTAGGATATAGAAATAAAGTAAGTCTACCTTTCGGAATTGTAAACGATAGGGTGGCTGTCGGATTTTATAGAGAGGGTACTCATAAAATCGTAAGCATAACTAAATGTTTTTTGCAGGGTGAGTGGATAGAAAATATCATAAAAGCGGTTTTAGAATATGCAAACGACATGAAACTTTCAGTCTATGACGAAACGACTTCAAAAGGCTTGTTAAAACACCTTGTAACGAGAAAATCGGGCGAATACTATATGATTACTATGGTAGCAACCGATTTACTTCCTAAAAAAGAATTATTAATTAATAAACTAAATGAGTACGTAGGCAATAATTACACCTTGTACTTAAACATAAATAAGGGTAGAGGCAACACCATTTTAAATGGTGATATTAAGTTATTGAAAGGAACGCCTCAAACAGTTAGAATTCGTGATATCGATTTAGAAATCAATCCGTTTTCTTTTTTGCAGGTCAATGATAATATAAGGAATAAGATTTATGATAGAGTAATCGATATTGTCAAAGCGAAAAATGCTTGCGCCGTAATAGACGCATATGCCGGCGTTGGTATTTTAGGTGGAAACCTTGCAAAGAGTGGGCTTAGAGTATATAACATAGAAATAGTAAAAGAGGCGGTTCAAGACGCTTTAAACCTTGCCGAAAACAACGATATACAAGACCACGTTACTTCTATTTGTGGTGATTCTGCCGTTATTTTGCCCGATTTGGTGAAGACAGTCAAAGCAGACTATAATAAACTTGCCGTACACTCAATGAATCTTTTGACGCCGTACTTCAATTTGATTAAACAGGGTAAGAAGAAATATGAGTTACGACTAAATGACGAAAAACGTCAAGCAGTCAAAGTCGGTGATACAATTTGTTTCAATTCCCCCGAGGGTGAGCAAATAGTTGTTAGAGTTAAAAATAAGTTTATCTATCAAGATTTTGAAGAGTTATTTGCAGATTTAGGAACAACGGACAGTGGATTTACCGAAAGCTTGAATTCAAACGAAGCTGCTCAAACCATGCTTGAAATTTATAGTCAAGAAAGAATAAACCAATACGGAGCGTTGGCAATCGAGGTTGAATTAATTAACCCCGAATTGCTTGTATTGTTAGACCCACCACGCAAAGGTTGTGATGAAAAAGTTTTAAACGTAATTAAGTCAAGCAAAGTCAATTCAATAATATACATTTCTTGCAATCCTGCAACACTTTCCCGAGATTTAGAACTACTTTCAAGCGATTATGACATTGAATTTATAACGCCATACGATATGTTCCCGAATACTCGGCACGTGGAAAGTTTAGTTTGTCTGACGAAGCAGATAAACTAAAGCGATATAAATCCTCACGGATTTGCGATATTTGCCTTGTGGCAAGCGATATGCCTGCGGCGCGATATGTGCCTTCGGCACGTGAGCGCACTGCGTGCGCATAAGACGCGAGGATTTATAGGTAGCGTACTTTCCACCACATTCGCCAAAGGCGAATATATCGCTGACAAGCAACGCTTGTCAATATCGCATTTGCAAAGCAAATATATCGCGCTTGTTTGTGAGCATAGCTCGCAAACGAGTATATCGCGTGAGCGAAGCGAACCAAAAGGAGATAAAAAGATGAACGAAAGTACATATAAAACACTCGCAAACAAATGCGGTTTGATACGGCGCAGACTCATCGCCTCTATCACCACCGCAAAGGAAAATGCGTAAGGACAAATGTGATTTTCGACCTATGATTTTGAGACCTTTTGGAGTCTTGAGCCACGTGGAAAGTTTAGTTTGTCTGACGAAGCAGATAAACTAAAGCGATATAAATCCTCACGGATTTGCGATATTTGCCTTGTGGCAAGCGATATGCCTGCGGCGCGATATGTGCCTTCGGCACGTGAGCGCACTGCGTGCGCATAAGACGCGAGGATTTATAGGTAGCGTACTTTCCACCACATTCGCCAAAGGCGAATATATCGCTGACAAGCAACGCTTGTCAATATCGCATTTGCAAAGCAAATATATCGCGCTTGTTTGTGAGCATAGCTCGCAAACGAGTATATCGCGTGAGCGAAGCGAACCAAAAGGAGATAAAAAGATGAACAAAACGATAAAAGAACTCGCAGTCGAGCTTACCATAGAAATCACCGCCGTTTGCGACACTATCAAAAGCAGAACGGTATTTGTTAATCAACTCTTACGTTCCTGCTCGTCCATCGGTGCGAACAGCTATGAAGCCAAATACGCGCAAAGCACCGCAGACTTTGTAAACAAGCTTGAAATCGCTCTGAAGGAATGCTATGAAACTGACTACTGGCTTGAAATACTGTTCAAGGTAGGCTCGATGAACGAAAGTACATATAAAGCACTCGCAAACAAATGTGGTGCAATTCGCAGAAAACTCATCGCCTCCATCACCACCGCAAAGGAAAATGCGTAAGGACAAATGTGATTCTCGACCTTTGTTCAAAAATCCAAAATACAGCAGTTTGAGGAAACATATTGGGGAAAATTCCTGTTTTCGTCCAAAAATCGCTTATATTTCTTTAAAAATGGCGACTTCATAACAAAAACGCCCTTTGATATGTTTCCCCAAACAAATTGAATATCAAATTTTGCGTATAAAATATTTCTATTTATCCTCTAGTTTTAAGTGCATTGGCGTTTTTCAATATTGTATAATATTATTATGTGCGGAATTTCTGCACAGTTTCAATTTACTATAAAGCGTGTAATAGATACATCAAAGAAAAAAATATAATGTTTTATTTTTGTTGGCACAAACTT
>CALYRM010000129.1 GCA_945482995.1 uncultured Clostridia bacterium
CGCTCAGGATGACATTATGGATTAGATCCTTACGACTACGCTACGCTCCGCTCAGGATGACAGTTTGAATGAGAATTATTTAAATATTCTATCATATAATTTTCTATTTTCTTGTACCCTTTTTAGATACTCTCGACTTTCTTTGAAAGGTATTTCATCTTGTTGAATCCCCGCTTCAATCCACCTTTTCACATTGGTTTCGCCTGCATTATATGCAATAATTGCCCAGTTTTCTTCAAAACGTGTGAGCAAGTATTTAAAATAAAGACACCCCAATTTAATATTGTATTTGTAATCAAAAAGCAATTTTTCGGAATACTCAATGTTATTATTGGCAGCAACCCATTCGGCTGTTGACGGCACAAGTTGCATAAACCCTATTGCGTTAGCGCGTGATACTGCATTTTCATCAAACGAACTTTCCGTTTTAATTATCGCCATAACGAGATTACAGTCAAGCGCATATTCGCTTGAAATTTTTTTCACCTCTTTATAATAGATAAAGCCATATTTTTTTGTACTAACAAAACCGATTGCAATAATAGTTAACATTATCAATAGAACAATGCAAAGTAAAATGATATTTTTCTTCTTTAGTACATATAGTCTGTTAATCATTTAGGTTCAATGACAGCTTCACTCTGTCGACAAGCGATTTTGCTTTGTTATTAAGTTCGGCTAAATTTCCGTCGTTTACAATTATTTCATCAAAATAGTCGTCAGTCGGAATCTCTTGAAAATCTATTCTACTTTCAGCCAATTCATTGGTTATTTTATCCCGATTTTTCAAGCGTTTTATTTGCTTATTTTTATTTGCCTTAATCAACCACTTTTCGTCAAAGTCTAAGAAATTATCAACAAAAACAGATATTTCAACAAAAATAACTTTCTTATTTGAGCGCTCGATTTTAGTTTGCAGTCTATTTTGTATTTGATAATGCGATATCTTTCTTAAAATCTCGTTTTGCTCTTTATCGCTAAAAATAAGTTGTTTTAATTTTTCCTTGTTGAACTTATCCGCATCAAAGCAGTCGGGAAAATGGGCTTTTAGGCTTGTCAAATAGTTTATATCACTCAAAAGCGCTTTGTTTTCTTCATCGGCAGACAAAAATTCTGCGTCAATAAAACGCTTCAAATTATTGACAAGACTTGATTTTCCAGCCCCTATTTTTCCGAATATACCAATTAAATACATTAGTCTTTTGCCTCAATCCAATTTTCACCCACACCCACTTCAGCAATAAGCGGTACTTTTAGAGTAAACACGTTTTCCATTGTTTCTTTAATTATCTTTGCCACTTCGTCTACCCTATCTTTAGGACAGTCGATAATAAGTTCGTCGTGAACCTGCAAAATGAGTTTTGCATTTTTTACATTCATTAACTTTTTATGAACCTCGATCATTGCAAGTTTGATAATATCGCTTGCCGTTCCTTGAAGTGGCATATTCATTGCGGCTCTTTCACCGAAACTTCTAACTGTATATACGCTTGAATTTAATTCGGGAATTACTCTACGCCTACCGAATAGAGTTTCAACGTAACCCTTTTCTTTTGCGGACGCTACTGTATTATCCATATATTCCTTAACTTTTGGATAACCCTCAAAATACTTTTTGATAAAATTTCTTGCTTCACCTATCGAACAGCCGACGTCTTCACTCAAACCAAAATCACTTATTCCATAGATAATACCAAAGTTGACCGCTTTAGCCTTTCTTCTCATATCCTTAGTTACTTCGTCAAGTTTAACGCCAAAAACAACGCTTGCAGTTGAAGCATGGATATCCTTAGAGGAATTAAAATCACTAATCATTTGTTCATCCTCGGACATATGTGCCATCAACCTCAATTCTATTTGCGAATAGTCGGCAACAACAAGACGATTATTTTCGCTTGCAATAAAAGCTTTGCGAATTTCCTTTCCCTCCGCAGTTCTAACCGGAATATTTTGAAGATTAGGCTCTGTTGAAGATAATCTTCCTGTTGTCGTCAATGCTTGTTTGAAAATGGTATGAAGTCTATCGTTTTTATCTAGCAGTTTTTTCATACCGACTATATACGTTGATTGAAGTTTTGCTATTTTTCTATATTCCAAAATCAGTGGTACTATCGGATTCAAGTGGTAAAGTTTTTCTAAAACGTCAGCGTTTGTACTCTTCTTTTTACCGCTCGGCAAAGCCAATTTATCGAATAATACCTCTCCAAGTTGTTTGGGCGAATTGATATTAAATTTTTCGCCGGCTATCTCGTAAATACTTTCTTCAAGCGTAGATATTCTTTCGGTATAACCAACGTTTAAATCGTCAAGCATTTTGACATCAACTCTAAATCCCGTGGTTTCCATATCGAAAAGCACGCCTACTAACGGCATTTCAATATCTTTATATATACTATAACTGTTTTCTTTTATTGTTTTAGCCTTAAGTTCTTCAAACAATTCAAGCATTGCAACACAAGGTGCCTCGGTATTCTTGCCGTAACTTTCTAAAAGATCTTTTAATACGGTTTTATGCTTTGAAACGTCGGCGACATAGCTCATCAACAAAAGGTCGTTTGCCTCAAAGGGTTCGATAAACTCTTTTAAAATATAATAGTTATTCTTCAAGTCAAAAACCGTCTTTTGAATATCGGAATTATTAAGATAATTAACAATATTTTGATAGACAACTTCTTGTGGAATTGTAATATCTAAAAGGCTTTCTTGTTCCCTGATTATATATTCGGTCTTGCCGTCAACGGTAAAGGAAATTTGTCCGTCAAGATTAAAACAAAGTTTTTTCGTGTCATTTGCTTTACGTAAAGCAGTTTGAAGTTCGTCTTCGTTCGTAATAACCACAATCTCGGCAACCGTTTTTTGGTTGACAACTTCAACCTTTTCAAAGGAAAACATTGAGTCGATATTCTTAAAATCGAGCTCAACCATTTTTGTGTATGCTTCGCTACCGATTATACCCGAAAACGCCGTCACACTTTCACTTGTGTCAATAGGCACATTCCTAACGATTGTAGCTAAATGTTTTGATTTATAAGCGTCATCTTTTCCCTCAATTAGTTTTTCCTTAAGTTTTCCCTTAATCTCTTCGATATGTGAATAAAGATTATCTAAATTACCATATTCGGCAATCAAAGAAGTTGCCGTTACCTTACCAACACCGGGAACGCCTTTCAAGTTATCCGAACTATCACCCATCAAACCTTTTAAGTCAGTAACATATTCGGGGTTTGCAATTCCTTCTTCTTTTAAAAGTTCAGGAGTATATTTTACAACGTCGCTAATACCTTTTTTGGTGTGAAAAACAGTACAACGTTCGTCAACTAACTGCAAAATATCCTTATCTCCCGAAACGATTATACATTCGCCGTTAAAATCTTTTGATAATGTGCCCAAAATATCGTCTGCCTCAAAACCTTCCTTTTCAAAGGTTGCGATATTCATTTTTTGGAGTAAATCCTTTAAAATAGGTATTTGTTGAACAAGTTCTTCGGGCATTGCTCTTCTGCCTGCCTTGTACTCTTTATACTCAAGGTGACGAAACGTAGGCGCTTTCAAATCAAATGCTACTCCAATATTGGTAGGACGTTCTTCCTTAATTACCTTAGACAGCATTTTTAAAAATCCAAAAATACCACCTGTACAAATACCTTGACTGCTCGTCAAGTTTGGCATTGCATAAAACGCTCTATTTACAATACTATTACCGTCAATAAGAAGAAGCTTTTTCATATTTACCTCAAAGTTTGTTTTAATTCATTATAGCATATAATATGGTATTTTATCTATATTAATTATTATTTTAATTTGTTGTTTTTTGCAAAAATATTAAATCTTATTCATTTTGTCATCCTGAAAGCGTAGTTAAGCGTAGTCGTCAGGATCTCATACTTATGTCATTTCGAGCATAGTCGAGAAATCTCATCCATATTATGTCATTTCGAGCGCAGTCGAGAAATCTAATCCTCTTTGTCATCCTAAGCAACGTCGAGGGACATATCCTTGCTCGTCATTTCGAGCGTAGTCGAGAAATCTCATCCCTGTTCGTTATTTCTAGCGTAGTCGAGAAATCTCTAAAAAGGGGTACAATAGGCATTCTTGAAAATATAGCCTAAGCGTTCAACAAAATAAACCACACTATTACGTTATGTATTCCTGCCTCGCAACAAGT
>CALYRM010000130.1 GCA_945482995.1 uncultured Clostridia bacterium
CTGAGCGGAGCGTAGCGTAGTCGTAAGGATCTAATCCATAATGTCATCCTGAGCGTAAAAATGTCATTCCGACCGACAATGTCATCCTGAGCGGAGCGTAGCGCAGTCGTAAGGATCTAATCCATAATGTCATCCTGTAAACGTAAGCAACGAAGTCGTAAGGATCTAATTGACAGCTCTGCTGTCATCCCGAGCAACGTCGAGGGACCTCACTACAAGCACTGACTCTTTGCGAAGCATACGGATAGACATTCATGCCATAATGTCATCTTAACCGTTGTTCGAGGAATCTAATCCTATAATTACTCTATATAAAGTTGTAACACTAATTTGTTGACAAAATCAACAAATTATAATATCATATATAGGTAATTTGCCTTTATAATAATTAATTTGCGGGTATGGCGGAATTGGCAGACGCGTAAGATTCAGGTTCTTATAGCCATTAGGCTGTGCAGGTTCAAGTCCTGTTACCCGCACCACGAAAGGGTGATAATTTTGATACAAAAAGTATCGAGATTATTGCCCTTTTTGTTGCTTTTAGGGGTATTTTTACCTTATTTTCGGCTTATGAGGTTAGTTTTGACCGTAGGGAGCCGATTTTTTGTTGCATCTACTTTTTTTACCCAACCTAACAGTTAAAATTATGGGTAATCGTTAAAGAGATACCTTAATCATTAAAATTATCCCCATATCGTTAAAAATATGGGTGTAATCGTTAAAATTGTGTTCAAGATTAGTTGGTTTTCGCAGTAAAGCCTTGAAAATTTTGTCAAAATATGGTATAAAATGATAGAGGTGTTTTTATGGAACCAAAAGAAGTTGTTTTAATTATAGTTTTGGCTTTGATAGTGCTGCTTGTTTTGATTTTAGCTATTTTATATTTCAAACATAAGAAAATTGTTATTGATAATAGTGCCTTGTATAAAAAAATACAACTAACAAATCGCAAATATTCCTTTGATTATAGTATAAAGCCAGTTTTATTTTTTAGTCAAGTATGTAAAAGCAAACGGGGTTTGGAGAATTTTGATTTTGTAAAAAATCTGCAAAAAATAATAGCCGATAATCTTACGTATTATCAACATATAATCAATAAACTTCGCAACAATTCAAAACTTTGGGTTGCATATAACGACGAATATAGGAGTATTGAAACTTATTCAACGCAAGATAGTATTAAGAATATAAAATTATCGTTAAAAATTTTTAATTGGCACGAAAAGCTTTTGTATAAAAGTTCGCTTCTAAAAAAACCAACAACGGTTATTAGTGTTAAATACGTTGCAACTTATACTAGTCCTGCAGGGAAAAACAGTTATAGATTAGTTAGAGATTTTTCTCATTATCAATTTGAAAGTTTATTAAATGAGATTGTTGATAGAATAAGAGAAAAAGAGTTGAAAGAGAAAGAAAAAGAACAACGGCGTATTGAAAGAGAAGAACTGTATAGTAAAGTAAGAAAAGAAAAGAACATGGAAAAACGCGAAAGTAGACTCGCGGAAAAGGAAGCGTTGTATGATAGTATAGAAACAAGAGAAAAAACTTTAGAACGGCGCGAAAGTAGACTCGCGGAAAAGGAAGCGTTGTATGATAGTATAGAAACAAGAGAAAAAACTTTAGAACGGCGCGAAAGTAGACTCGCGGAAAAGGAAGCCGCTTACGGGAGTATTGAATATCGGGAACGGCATCTTACAAAACGCGAAGAAGATCTTTCGCAAAGAGAAGAAGATCTTTCGCAAAGAGAAGAAGAATTTTCGATTGCTACGCGAGAACATATTTATGCTGTATCGGATAGGCCTGCGCCTGTCGAAGTTGAACAGCCCAAGATTGTAACAACCGAAGAATCGTTGTCGGCTTGGGAAAAAATGAAACGACTGAAAAAAGCTTATGAGACCGGTGAAATTACATACGAAGAGTATAATAAAAAACGCAAGCATTTGCTTTAAGGTGAATTATGCAAGACGAAACTGTATTAAAAGAAAAAATAGAAGAGTTAATGGTTATTAGGGATAATCTTCGCAAAGAGATTATTCAGCTTGACGACGAAATTTTATTCCAAGATTTCGGGGTTTATAAACCGCAATATTGTTTTGCTGAAATCGATCAATATAAAGAAGCGTTGGATAATTTGCGAAAAGAGCAAAAAGAAATGATTAAAAAGGGAACGGCTGCCACCTGTGCTATGAGTTGGAAAGTCGGTGGTAGTGAAAAAGAAGGCAAAAAATTTATTGCCGAAAGTATAAAGCAAATTATACGTAATTTTAATTTGGAATGTGATATTTGTATAGATAAAGTTCGATTTAGCAATTACGAAAGTACGGAAAATCGAATTTTTAAGGCCTATGAAACGCAAAACAAACTGAACGAAACGAGTAAAATCGAAATTTCGTATGAATATTTGCAGTTAAAGCTGAAAGAGCTTGCATTGGCTTACGAATATAGGCAAAGAAAAAAACAAGAACAAGAAGAACAAAGAGAACTTCGAGAGCAACAGCGTGAAGAAGCGCGTGTCGCAAAAGAAATAGAAGCAAGACGAATAGAATTTGAAAAGGAACAAGCGCATTACGAAAACGCGCTTAAAAAATTAAACGAACAGCTTGAAGTGGAAGAAAACGAAGTCCGTAAAGAATTTCTTTTAGAGAAGAAACAGGAGCTTGACGATCATCTATTGGACGTGGATAAGGCGTTGCAAGATTTAGATTATCGAGAAGCCAACCATAGAGCAGGTTATGTGTATATCATTTCAAATATTGGAGCTTTTGGTGAAAATGTTTATAAAATCGGTATGACGAGAAGATTAGACCCCGAAGATCGTATTGCGGAATTGAGTGGGGCTTCCGTGCCGTTTCGCTTTGATATACACGCTATGATATTTTCTAACGATGCGCCAAAATTGGAAGCGGCTTTACATAATGCGTTTGCGGATAGAAAAATGAACCTTGTCAACGGGCGAAAAGAGTTTTTTATGGTAACCTTGGACGAAATTAAAAAAGTCGTTCAAGAAAACCACGATAAAACGGTTGAGTTTTTGAATGTCGCCGAAGCGCAACAATACCGTGAAAGCGAAATGATGAGGAAAAGGAATGAGAAAAAAAATGACGGAAGAGCAGATTAGAACTTTATGTAAGATAGCGGTTGAGAATAGTAATCGTCCATTAAGCGATTTTCAAAAAGAGTTGGTTAAGCAAGCGATTGACCAAGCCAAAACACCTGCAGAGTTATAATGGTGTTCCCGTTATTCCCAATGTACGCTCCGGGGTTGACGAGCTAACGCCCGAATTTTTGGAGTGTATACCCAAAAACTTTACTATTGCCATTGGGACACACGGATTTATGAAAGAAATGCGTGAAAAGTACGAGTGGTATTGCTTCTTGGATGAGGTTATCAACACACTCCATCCGAAAAATATCGTGGTGTACGGTACGCTGAGTAGCAGAATGTTTGATGATTTCAAGAAATCCACGAACCCTGTGTGCGGCAATTTCGAGTTTGAACCGTTAACATGGGAGGATATTTATTGCGGTGAGACACCATCTGACGTTTACTGTATGAGTTGCGGTTGGCATTACTCGCCCGAGCAAGAAAAATTTCCCGAATTGGCAAATGGTGCAAATACGATGTCTTTAAAAGAATATCGTGGTTGGTATGCCGAAAAAATAGCCGTGAATCCTAACTACAGTTATTTTGAAGAAATGACGGAGAACTATGTTCCCACACCGCATAAATGTCCTGTTTGCGGGAAATATGAATTCGCGGACGAGTCTTGCTACGATATTTGTCCTTTCTGCGGCTGGGTGGACGATGGTGTTCATTTGAGCGACCCCGATTTTGTTGGCGGTGCTAACGAACTCTCATTGAAACATTATCGCAAAGAATATCACGAAAAAATAACGCAAGACCCTACATATAGGGGGATAAGCACATAAAGAAACCATAATATTGATACGAAAAATATCAGTACTATGGGTTTTTTATTGCCCAAATAGTGGTAATTTGTTCTTTTCATAGGTTTTATAACAAAAATGTAGGCTTGCCGGGATAGTTTTCATCGTTGCAAGCCTTTTTTGTTTTTAGCCATAAAAAATAAATCGTTCACTTTATACCCC
>CALYRM010000131.1 GCA_945482995.1 uncultured Clostridia bacterium
CTCCTCGAACACCGCACCGACGGCACTGACGCGTTCGATACGCTCTACATCGGAGCGGAAAATTTCCGTATCGCGACGCGTTTTCTATCAATGTTTCGGGCGTTATTTGATTTATTTCTATACTTATTGGGCGATGCGTTGAAATTATTTTGCCCTCGCAAACGCTGTGCTACGGGCAGTTCCTTGCGGACATTCGAGAAAATCATTCCGCCGCCGGGCTATCGCTACGCGCTTTCCCTCACGCTCGGCATTGTTCAAACAAGTTTGACACTGCTCTCGCTTAATCGGTCAAGTCGTAAACGGAGCCACGGTCTCCGCCATACGGCATCTATCCCTATCGCACGGCAAAAAATTTGCCTTTTTAATATTAAATAAGATTGGTGTGCTCTATTTTTGCCCACAACTTATATTATCTTTGCATAAGATATGCTGCATCTCGGCAAAACAGCTCAAGCAAGCTTGGCTATTCTGCTCTCGATTTGCACTAACTTTGCAATTGAAATTTTGCAAAGAACTGCTTAAAAACATACGATGCTCTTATACATTATATAAAAAATTCGTAACTTTGCAAACTTGAAGAGTCCATTAAATGAACTGCTTGCAAATAGACCAAACAATGAAGAAATAACGCCTCGGCGTAGTTTTTAACAACACGAAAACTCCCCTGTAGTCGAAAAGGCTTTGGTCAGCCGGCAAGCACTACATCGGAGTTTTTCGATTATTATATATGACTTTCTTACTGAATGCCAAAAAAGAAGAAATACACGTTTATTGACTTGTTCGCTGGTTGCGGTGGTCTATCTGAAGGCTTTTTGGAGTCTGGTCAATATGAGGCTTTAGCTCATATTGAATGGGAAAAGCCAATGGTAGATACACTTCGACATCGACTTGTTTCCAAATGGAACGAAAGCGAAGATGAGGCGTTTAAACATGTTATCAGATTTGACGTTCAGAAAACAGAGGAATTATTTCATGGTAATTGGAGCGATGAATCTAAAGAAGAATATGAGTTATCAAACCATACTGATGTTATCTACTATGGCTTGGACGGAATAATTAAAAATCGCAAAGTCGATTTAATTATTGGCGGACCGCCTTGTCAAGCATATTCTTTAGCGGGCAGAGCACAAGACCCATATTCAATGAAAAGGGATTATAGAAATTACCTTTTTGAGAGTTTTGTTAAAATAGTGGAACATTATCAACCAGAATTATTCGTTTTTGAAAATGTTCCCGGACTTTTAAGTGCTTGCCCAGGCGATACACCTGTTAGGTATCGAATATACGATGCCTTCAAATCGATAGGGTACGATATTCTATCGCCAGACGAACTTAAAAATGCTGTTTATTGCTCTGTTAATTTTGGAACTCCTCAAATTAGAAATAGAGTTATAATATTTGGAGTAAGAAAAGGAAGCGAATTTAAGCTAAAAGAATTCTATGAATCATTAAATAATAGAAAATCGGATAAAGTCTTTACTGTAAAAGATGCTTTAGGTAAAATGCCTAAATTCCGTCCTCTTGATAAACCTATTAAAGTTGGTAGAGGTAACGTATCTCATGAACTTATAGGCGACGTTAATATTCCCTTGCACATCTCAAGATACCATAGTCCAAGAGATATAAAAGTTTTTGAAGAATGGATCTCAAAGGACATGAATCACGCAACTACAGAAGAAAGGCTTAAATATTATACAAAAATTACCGGGATAAAATCTAACCACATAAAATACCGTGCATTGGAGTGGGACAAACCATCTCCAACTGTTGTTTCTCATTTGTATAAAGATGGTTTGATGTTTATTCACCCAGATATTAAGCAACTCCGCTCAATAACTATCCGTGAGGCAGCTTTGTTACAATCATTTCCTATGGATTTTGAGTTTTTGGGCTCAAATGCCTATTGCTTTAAAATGATTGGTAACGCAGTTCCTGTTACTTTTGCCAAACAAATTGCTTTAGCAATATCAGATGTTTTAAAAAGGAAATGAAAAGAATACTTAAAATATTAGTCGCTTGTGAAGAAAGCCAAGCAGTATGCAAAGAATTTAGACGTTTAGGGCATATTGCTTTTAGTTGTGATTTGCAAGAATGTAGTGGCGGACACCCTGAATGGCATTTCCACCAAGATGTTATAGAAATCATAAAGAATGGCGGCGGTCATCTTCAAAGTGGAGAAGAATACTATATCGATGGAAATTGGGATTTAATGGTAGCACACCCACCGTGCACTTACTTAGCAGTTAGTGGCGCACAATGGTACTACCACCCAGAGGATAAACATTTGCCTATTGAGCAACGCAGGCCACACCCAAAATTTCCTAATCGAGCAAAAGACCGTGAAGACGGTGCTGCGTTTTTTATGGCTTTAGCAAATGCACCTATTGAGCACATTGCAATTGAGAACCCTGTAGGTATAATGAGCAGACGCTTTAGAAAGCCAAATCAAATAGTTCAGCCTTATATGTTTGGAGATGAAGCCTCTAAAGCTACTTGTCTTTGGTTGAAAAATTTGCCAAATCTCGAACCCACAAAAATTGTAGGTAAAGGAGAACGTGTTTCTTTTGCAAGTGGAAAATCTTTGCCGAAGTGGTTTTCTGATGCTTTGGTGAAAGCAAAAACTCCAGAAGAACGACAAAGACTTAGAAGTAAAACCTTCCCAGGTTTTGCTAAAGCAATAGCTGAACAATGGTCTAATTATCTTCTAAATCTATAGAATTATGGGAGACCCTATTTGTAAATGGAGAGCGGCAAGACCGCATAATGTTGTCGAACTTGTTAATGACATTTTGCCTCACGAAGAAATGCCTGAAAACGATTTCTACGACATTGTAGATAAACGTATGCCTGGCTTTATGCACACTCCTTATCAATTGGCTGCTCAGTTGGGGCTATATGCAGTTGTGGACGGAACATATTATCCTCGTTTTAAAATTGATATTGACGATGAAGAAGCTACTCGTTATTTGGAAAATGTCGTAACAAAATACTATGTTCCTAATCCATATACTAAACGAGGTTTTACAAATCTCGAGAAGCCAATTCTCTTGGAGAAATCTATAGTAGAGTATTTAGAAAAATATCCTTCCCAAAATGATTTGGAACAAATTCTAAAGCATTTAATTCGAGAAGATGTAGGCAATTATACTGCAATAAAAACTTTACTATCTTATTCAAAGCTATTCACTATTTCGGGTAATACAATTACACTAAATCCAAATTATAAAGAAATGGAAATCGATGTCGACAGAAATAACAAAAGAGCATTCTTTGATTTTTTTAGTACTCAATTAAAGCGCCATAAGATTAACGCTCCAATACAGCAGATTTTGTTCGGAGCACCTGGCACCGGCAAGTCGCACACTATTAATAGCGATGCGAACATTACCGAACAAAATTCAATTCGCACAACTTTCCACCCCGATAGCGACTACTCAACTTTTGTAGGCTGCTATAAGCCCACAAAGAAAGAACAATCAAAAGGAGTTTTAACTCCATTAAATGATTTAATTAGCATTTCTAAGGAGCAGAGCACTACTGAACAACGAGTTAAGTTTATAAGCAAATATGCTGAAAGTATCAAAGCCGCAGCAAAAGAAAATGGATTATCTGACAACCGAATAATTAGAGATGCTAACTATTTCGGTTGGAATAGCGATACTTACTTAATGAATTTCTTAAATGAAATTCTTGAAGAAAGAGCAAAAATCGATGATAGCGAAATCACATACGATTTCACACCACAAGCATTTACTAATGCTTATGTAGCTGCTTGGAAAAACGTAGAAAGCCCATTTTTCCTTATAATCGAGGAAATCAACCGTGGCAATTGTGCTCAAATTTTTGGTGACATTTTCCAACTTCTTGACCGTGACGAATACGGATATTCTTCATATAAGACAACTCCAGACCAGGACCTTGCGAACTATATTCGCGAGCAGTTTACCGATACGGACATCGACGATGCCGATGTGAAGTCCGGTAAGAAAATGCAACTTCCTCCGAACTTACATATTTGGGCGACGATGAACACAAGCGACCAATCGCTTTTCCCGATTGACTCTGCGTTCAAGCGTC
>CALYRM010000132.1 GCA_945482995.1 uncultured Clostridia bacterium
TATAATCTAATTGAGAGTGGGTACGGCGGTCTTTTCGGCAAGGTAGAATACGGGGAAAGCACGCGGTCCAACAGGTTTCGTAACAAGATAATATACTTAATCGCCGACATTGAATTTTGGTTCGCTGGGCGTTTCGGGGTCGCCGCAACCGCCGGCTTTGTTTCAAGTGTTCCGAAAACGCCCCAAACGCAAACGCCGACGAGCAGGATCACGATTGCCGCAAGCACCATCCACACGCCGGGATTTGTCACCTTTATGTAATCGTTCAACTGTTCAGGAAGGACATTCTGTCCATACTCTTTTTACGAAAAACCTGCTTGTTCATGCCTTGTATCCCTCTTCATTCAATATTATTTTATCCTAACTCCATTATCGACTCTTGATATCCAACACCTTTTCCAACGACGCTTTTGTGAACGGTTCTTCTATGATCCCGGTGACCTCGTCAGGGGTGAGAAAGGGAAAATCGTTGCGCTCTCCGTTCGGCACAATCAAATAGGACAATACTCCCGGATGCTCCTGTCTGGCAAATCGGATCAACTCAACACCGCCCATTCTTTTCATATTCACATCCGCAAATAGCATGTCAATGTTATGATTAAACAAATATTTGCCTGCCATTAGTGAATCTGTCTCGCAAATAATGTTGGCATCCGATAATATACTTGATAATCCGTTGCACAATCTCTCCAGTAATCCATAGTTGTTGCTGACTTCAAGTATGGTCATTTTATCTCGTATAATATTGTTTAGATTTAGTCGGACGAATCCGAGCTACAATATTATCCCTTTTATCGTTTATCATAAAAAAGTTTTTTTTCTCTTTTTTAAGATATAATGGACATAGTTCTGTGGTTTGGTTCAGTTTCATTTAAATAATTTCCTATCAATCATATTATCATTGCTCCTTCGCAATAAATATTGTCCATTTTTCTATCTGAACACTCTTATTTTCAAGTTCACCCATAATATTTTTGAACTGTTCTGTTCCAAAAAGTGCCATCATAAAACATATCTTTCCATCTAATTCGATTTTTTATTAATTTTACAGCGAGGAGTGCAACAAAAGCGCAACATAGAAGGAGAAACGCAAAGAATTTCTACTCAATTTATTTGTTTAGAACTTCCCGTTCTCCCACGACTCTTGTCATCTTTGTCTTGACCAAAAACGCAGAATGAAACATATACTATGTTTTCGGGCGATACCTTTTATCACGAAAAAGGCAAAGCCGTTTATCATTTCGGAAAAAAGTTGAAAAATATGTTACCACGTTCACTCTAAAAAGGCCGGGAAAATGACCATTTTTCAACCTTTTACAAGGTTTTGAGTGCAAAAAAGACCTCGCAGAGCATTACACCCTACAAGGTCGATTTTATAATTTACTTTGCCTATTGTGTTATAAGGCGATTTGCCTTTTTCTACGGTAATTTCCTTTATGACCGTTCCGTCACGACGGATAACCGAAATCTGTGCCTTATCCTTTTCCACCTTGTCAATTCTGAACTGCACATAGTTAATTTCACGCAACTCGCCTTCGGCAAGGGGGATCTTGTGAGAGCCCTTTCTTTTCGTCCTGTGCCCGACAGACCAGAAATAATCAATGATTTTTAATTTCATCGTAATCACCTCAAATTAAGTATAGCACAAATCCAAGAGAAAAGCAATGATGAAATCCCACCTGAAAAGGTGGATTTAATTGAAAAAGACTCAGATTTGTGTCCAATCCTGAGTCTTTTTCTGTGTGCAAATGCCTATTTTGATACAATTTGCGTACATCCCCTTAAAAAGTGCGTACACCTTGTCAAAGATTTGCGTACAGCTAAACTCGTCAAATTCTGGATTTTCGGTCGGTTTATTATATCGCATTGTCATAAATAAATCAAGGCGGAGCCTTGCATATCATCAATTTCAAAGAAATTGCATATCATCAAAACGAAGTTTTGCATATCATCAAGTCGCAGAAAGATACACGCTGATGCGTGATGATATACAGCCCAAAGGGCTGATGATATCCACCACACTTCGTGCGGTGATGATATACCAAGTCTGCGACTTGGATAAAAAAATACTGCAGAAAATGTATCATTTTCTGCAGTATTTTTTGGCTTTGATTACCTATTTTAATACAATTACGCACCCCTAGCAGAAATCACGCACCCTTGATGACAAATCGTGCACCCTTAACAAGAACTACGCACCCCTAAACAGCAGTTATAAACTTAACAACAATTACTACCTTTGCAACAACAATACTGACCTTTTTGTGCACTGCTATGATTTTCTAGGACACATAGGTACCACCTTTGAGAAATAAAAAGTGATATTATTATATCCTTGATACTTATATTTTATCATACATCATTTTCTAGATGTGTGGCTTTTTTAATTAAAGCCTTTTATAGTTCGATATTCAACTGGTGTTAAGTAATCTAATCGATAAGCTACTCTATGATGATTAAAATAATCTACATAGATTTCTATAGCTTTTTTGATATCACCAAAGTCATGTAATTTTAGATAGTGTTTCAAATCACCTTTGATCCATCCAATAAGTGATTCAATGACTGGATTATCTGTAGGCGTTCCTGCTCGACTCATTGATCTGGTGATTGGATATGTTTGATGTGTCTTCTCAAACTTAACGGATGAATAAACTCTACCTTGATCACTATGTAGGATGGTATGGTCTTCACCATATCCCCTTTGTTCTTTGATGCGTAAGAAATCTTCTAAACTTCTTAAATGATTCATCACACCATTACCATGGTGATAATCAGCTAGGTCATATCCTACAATCTCATTATTAAAGACATCTACGTGAAGATTTAAATCATATTTCTTTTTCTGATGTATAATCATGGTTGTATCTGTACATACTTTCTCAAAGGGTCTTTTAGTAGACCAATCTCCATGAATAACATTAGGAAACTTATCAGATACACCTTTTGGTCTTCTAAACGCTCTTCTACGCGCTTTAGAATAGATGCCCATTTCTCTAAAACACTGATACATTAAGTAACTTGATACTATCCATCCTGTATCAGTGAATATATCTTTTCTAACAGCTCGATATCCCTTTTCTGGATGGATGGTATGATAATTCTTAATGAGCATTTTTAATGTTTTTTTTGTCTCTTGTCTTGGTGTTTTAATATCTATCCTCATTAACCATCTATAGTATCTACTCCTACTAATCCCAATATATGCACACAAATCATTGATATAATATTTAACCCTGAATTTATGGACCAAACTATACTCATAATTTAAGATTTGTTTTTTTTAAGTATTTGACATCTTCCGAACTATAACCCTTTTTTAACCGTTCGATTTCAACTTTTAGCATAAGGATTTCATGCTTTAGGGATTCAATTGATTCAACTTCATGATTGGTTGGGATTTTATCTCTTATTTTTCTTTTGGTTAATAAACCACTAATACCCTCTGTTTGATACTTTTCTACCCACTGTCTTTGTGTTTTCGTAGCGACGCTATACTCTCTCATAATGGATTTTTTGCTTATGTGATCATTCAATATCATTTTTACTATCTTTAGTTTAAAGTCTACACTGTACTCATTCAAAGGCTTCAGCTCCTTATATTTTTATATTATACAATATGTTCTTTTAGGTGGTACCTATATGTCACACTTTTTCGTAGCAGAGCATATTGCAGGAACCAAGAATTATTCAGACAATGAGTTCAAAGAACGACGTTTTGAGTTCTTAAAAATTGAACCAATCATTGTGGAAACATATCACGCACCCGATGGCTTAGCTAAGATGTTATATCGGGTTGTAGTGATATAATTTTTATCAAATAGATGTTCTCACACTCAAGAAAATATATGCTTAGAGCATAGTTTGATGTTTCCACATTGATTTCGATATGTTTCCACATTAGGCAAAAACAAAAAAAGAAGCATTTAACCCAGTTTTTAAGGGATAAATGCTTCTTGTTCTATTATATTAATGGCTTTGTTAAGCGGTTTTTAGAGAAAGCAATGTGATAGTTTCAACGTGGCTCGAGTTGATGGCATTGATGTCTTAAGCTGATTTTTAACCCTTTCGTTCGC
>CALYRM010000133.1 GCA_945482995.1 uncultured Clostridia bacterium
ATGGCAATATGTATTACAATGAACTCAACTAAGGAGAGAAAAAGAATGGAAAGAAATGATGAAATTACCGCCTTAACCGAGGCTTTTAAAAGTTATAGAGATTTACTTATTCCGCTTAAAGAAAGCCTTTTTTCTTTTGCCGATAACTATGAATCGGTCAAAAGTAATATTATCAGGCTTAACAACGCTTTTGACGGCGATATTCAAGGCAAGCTTCAAACAATTATGAGCAACCTCAATCACCAAGCGCTAAAAGCAAACGATCTTGCGGTAAGAATTGACCAATTTGTTTCTATTACAAATAAATACGTCAGCGAAACCGAAAAGGTGTTCGCTCTATTCGGCAGTTTAGAAAAGAAATTAAGCACAGTTACCGAGCTTGAAAAAAGAGCCGAGGATTCGCTCGAAAAAATTGACGCTATAGCCGAAGAAAAAAAGAAAAGCTATAATCTCACGCAACTTCAAAAATCTTTGGAAAGCTATAATTCCAACCTTCAAACGGTAAGCGAATTTATCAACAAAGACGTGGCGAAAGTTATGGCTGATAACACAAAAAAACTTGAGGGCATCAAAAATGCAACCGATTCGGTTGAAAAGAAGCTTAGTGACGAGGGTACAGCTATTCAAGATTTGGCTAAAACTTATCAAGAAACAAATGCCCTGCTTAAAAATCTTGTGGCTAAAAACGATGTAAATGAGGAATACTTGTTTGATATTCTCGACCGTTGGGCAATGTCACGAAAAATAAAAACAAAAAAATAATGAAAAAGGAATTATTACTCGATTTACTTCAAGCAATAAAAAAGGACGATTATAAAGCCTTTTCTAAATTGGTTACCGATAGAATACTTTGCACTTCTTTCGGTCGTTTCCCTATGCTTTCTTTGTGCTATATGTACAAAAGCGCAATGATACTTGAAAAATTCGAGAACAGTTTGAAAAAGATTAAAACAGCCGATTACTCAATTGAAGAAGAACCTTTTGAAATTTACACAGATTTTAGGGAAATAGCTCGAAAATCACTTAGACTATTTTTAACTAGCGAATTTGTTTTTCCCGAAGAAATGCTTGCATTGATGGCTAGAAGTCAAAAACTATCCAAGGAATGGCTGGATTTTGATAGAAGCTACGTCGCTATCGAACATATCAAAAAAATATATGCAATAAATTTCGGCGAGGATATAGAGATTTCAAGCGATAAGATATCTTTGCCAATTGTTAAAAATGTAAATAAAACTAAGGACTATTTGTTAAAATTCATTGTATTTTGTATGTGCTTCGTTCTTTTATCTGGTTGTTGTATAGGGCTTGTAACCGCTCTTATCGGCTTAGGCACTACGTCTTCTCCGATAAAAGTTGATAACATTAACTCATTGGTTATAAACGCAGACAAGGTAGTTGCATTACAAGATGATATAAAAGTTGAAAATCAAACGCTTTCCAATGTCAACACTATTAACGGCAACGGGCGTACTATATATTTATCAAGCCTTAGTTTTATAGATACCCTTGACGGTGTGCTCGAAAACTTGACGATTGTTGTTAAAGGTGACTATGAAACAACCGATATCAATACCGCGCTTATAAAAAATAACAATGGTACGATTAAAAATGTAAATATTAAAATAGATTTAAAAATTACCGAAAAGGATACCGAAAACGATTTATATATTTCTGCCCTTGTCGGCACAAATAACGGAACTATTCAAAATTGTAGCCTTTCGGGCAACGCCAATATTATAGGCAATGCAATGGGGAACGCATACTACTCTTCCATTGCTTCGATTAACAATGGGGAAATAATCGACGTATCGATTCTTGACGGCGCTATCACGAGCAGTGACGTTGACTTAGCAGGAATTGTTATTCAAAATAAAGGTAAGGTCATAAACGCTCAAAACAAGTCTACTATTTCGCAAATAGGCACCGATATTATATCCCAAGACGAAAACATGGGTTGGAATCCTAATTGCTCAGGTATTGCAATCGAAAATACAGGTACTATTCAAAATTGCATTAACTATGGCGATATAACCGCAAATTCTCTTTCAAACAAGGCGCTTGAAATCTTGATCTCGGGTATTGCAACAAAAAATTCGGGTAGCATATTATCAAGCAATAATCATGGTAAACTAACTACATCTTCCCCCAATTCCTCGGTATACGCAGGCGGTATCGTTTCTCTAAATAGGCAGTACCTTGACCAAGCCCTATCAACCTTTGTTTTCGGCACGATTGAAAATTCAAGGAATTTCGGGGATATCGATATATCAAATACCCAAAATGAAGCTACGGAAATCTTTAGCGGCGGCATTACGGGAGTCAATCAAGGAAAAATTATCAAGTCGGCAAACTCAGGCAAGCAAACCGTAATCACAAAAAATGGTTCGCCCTTTATTGGTGGCATTGCAGGAATTAATACTTCATATACTGAAGGAATGTATACTTCGTATGCCTCAATTACCGAATGTAGAAGCGACTCAAATATAAGTTTAACATTCGGAAAAAAACAATCTTTTGTTGGCGGTTTGGTAGGCAATAATAACAGCACTCTTCAATATTCCTTTACCTTTGCCGAATTCACCATTACCGATGCGAATGACTATGCGGATGGCGAAAATAAAATTCTTGCCTTTGTCGGTAGCGTTGTGGGTGTAGATAATATTTCAAGAACTTTAACAGGTTGGTCGTCGGCAACAGCATATAACAGCGCATATTGTGCTAATGCGGAACAAGCAACTATAGGTGCATTTGTTTATCAAAATAGCATTGTCTCAATAAGCGACGGATTGAACAAAGGCTATAATGACAAGCAGGCAATGATTAATACGTTAAATCAAGAAGGCAGGTATTGGGAATGATAGAGAGAATTTATAAATATTCAAAATACGTAGGAATAGGCTTTATTGTTCTTGACGCATTGTATGTAATTTTGACAGCCCTATATTTTTCGCTAACACTAACTAATATTATGTCGTCAAGTATTTGGTTTATCGTGGTTTCCACTGTCGTTTTGGCATTAAACTTAGTCTTTACTCTACTTTGCATAGTCGTAAAAAAACTAAGAAAATATTAGGCGAAATTACCGCCTAGAGGAGATATTATGGTATTAGGAGAAGTTGTTCCAATTACAATTAATCACAAAAAAGGGAGCGTAGATAAAAACGGCGTCTATTATCCAATTAATGTCGGATATATCTATAATCCTACTTGTAAAAACGAAAAACAAATCGTTTATCTTTTAGGCGTTTATGATCCGGTTGATAGCTATAACGGCGAATTTTTAGCATACGTCTGTTCAAAAGGTGATGACGATAGAATTGTATGCGGTAATTTTTCGGATAGCTATTCAGACGATCAAATATTATCGCAAATTGATTTTATTGATAGGTATTCCTCGGTGGTTAGACCTTGTAGCTTGTAATTATGGAAATTATAGAAACTAATAATTGTATTGCATTGATTCATGACGGAGTTAAAATTTTTGTTCACAGCAACAAGCTTCCTTTTTTGCAAGCCGTAGACGAGCGTGGACGAGTAACCGAAGCAACGCCCCTAGTCAATTATAAAATAATAGAGGCAACCGAAAACGTCATCAACATTCGTTTTAGCGGAAATACAAAGCAAGCGGATTTGACCGTAAAAAACATTGACGGACATATCGAGTTACACATATCTAGCAATTCCGATTATCTTATCATAAGCCTACACACCGAAGTTGATGATTTATTGTACTTTGACGAATACGTTTTATCAGAAAGAATATTTGTCAAATCGGAAAAAGAAAAAGTCATTTCACCCAATAAAAATCCTTTAAGAAAACTTTTCTCGATGAATACCACCGAAATTGTATGTAAAAAAAGGCTATCAACGGTATTGACTAATTCTAATGGTTATCAAATTACTCTCTCAAACGAACCTAAAATAATCAATGCAGAGGACAGCCTTTGTCTTGTAATTCACACTAAGTCTAATGAGGAAACAATTAGTTTGTCATTCTAACCATACCAATCGTCACACTGA
>CALYRM010000134.1 GCA_945482995.1 uncultured Clostridia bacterium
TCAGAATGACTTTTATGGTAAGAATTACTGTTCGAGTGTATCGAAAGCGGAATCGCTGATATCTCGAAAAATTATTGAAAACTGTTTTCGAAAGAATAAGTATAATGTTTACAAATTGTTTACATAAGTGCTATAATATAAACATAAACATCAAAAGTCTAAAATGTTTAAAAAAAATATCAATCAAAAAGGAGAAAAAAATGAAATACTGTCCATATTGCGGAAGTGAAGTTGATGATGGTTATTCATTCTGTACAAGTTGCGGAGGCAAACTTGTCGAAAAGAATCAACCCACTCAAGAAACTAATAGTGATGACAATTTATTTGGTTTTGAAGAAGACAAGAGTAATAATAATCAAACATCGGATCAACAACCACAACAGCCACAAGCACAACAAGAAGTGCAACCACAAGAACAAAAGCTAAATACATGCTGTTTCCTTGGTTTTATATTTGCATTCGTATTTGCATTGGTCGGCTTGATTTTATCTTGCATGGGCTTATCTCAAGTTAAGAATAATCCCACAGAGAAAGGAAAAGGATTTGCTATTGCAGGGGTGGTTCTCAGCATTCTTTCTATGGTAGGTTCATTTATTATATCTTATGCAATCATGCTAGCTAACATGTAAATATAATTAAAAGCCTTGTGTCTTTGCTAACGTGCAATGAGCAATGTGCAATGTGCAATTTTGGATTCTTTGATTTGTATGCTAAATGTCATTTCGACCGAAGTGCGAATGCACGGAGTGGAGACATCTATTCCGCATTGTCATGTCGACCGTAGTGGAGAAATCTATTCCGCTTTGTCATGTCGACCGTAGTGGAGACATCTATTCCGTATTAAATGGATGAGATCCCTCGACTACGCTCATGATGACATTTTTATGAGATTCCTCCACGTTGGTCGGAATGACGAATAAGGATGGGATCCTCACGACTCCACTGCGTTACGCTCAGGATGACAATATGAGTCGGAATGACGAACCATTATAAAAAAATACCGTGCTTTTGGCACGGTATTTTTATTTGTGCTGTATTTCTCTTTATTTTCATTCAAATAAACTTATTAATTATGCATAATATGATATTGAATCTACCATTACACGATAACCACCGGATAAAGTTTTAAAAGAAACTTCTTTATTAATAGAGGTATCAACTTCAATTTCTAAATATTCGGGCGTGTATGCAGATGCAGTACCAGCATTTTTAGCTGTTTCATAGGTACCACCATTAACATTGATTTTTGCAACATTCGCCTTGTAACCTGTTACTCTAATGATTACCTTGTTTACATCAGCTGCAACAGTAAATGTGAAAGAGGCTGCATTTTTATTTGAGCCGAGCTTTAATGCACTATTCCCATCGATTATGAACGCATTTGCATTAACATTACTAGATGAATCAAATTTAAATACATAGCCATTTGATGTTTCGGTATAAGTGGTAACTGAATCTCCATCATTATGTTCTGCTGAGCCGTTTTCTCCGAATGTAAATGTTGCGAGTGGTCCGGCTACCTTTACATAAGTTTGTTCATCGGATAAATCACTGTCTGTATAAATTGTTGTTTTTGTTTCATATCCCAATGCTTTTACGGTAATCGTGTCGCCATCAACAAGTTGACAAGAAGTTTCTGTTTGACGTCTTACGTTACCGCTTACTGTAACTTCATATTCTGCATTTTCAACTGCCGTCCATGTAGCCATTCCGTCCGAACCAACTGTTACAACAGGTTTAGCAAGCTGAACGGACTTTTTGGCAACTGTTATAGTTATTGTCAAATCGCCAGTGATAGTTATATTTACGCTGTTTCCGGTAATAGTTGCATCTGAACTGCTTGCTGAAACATTTGTGATATTATATGAATCAGAAGAAACAGTCAATGTAAAACTTGTATTTGCCGAAATACTTGCTAACGTAACTTCAGGATTAGTTTGTATGCTAACTAATGAAGTATCAATATCTTCAGAAGCTTTTTCATATACAATGCTAACCGAATAATTAGTTCCGATATTTTGATGACATCTATCACAAACGGCGTCATCATTTGCGTCAAGGTGTCCCAATGCGTTAGTTACCTTTCTTTCTTCAGCTGTACAACCGTGTGTAGAGCATTTTAAAACATCCTCTCCATTTTCAGTGCACGTTGGATTTGTAGAATCAGCTTCAGACTTTACAAAAGTGTGTTCGCCTGTTGCAGGTATGGAAATATCAGTAATAACTTCATCATCAGCATTAAAATTCTTACCACATAGTGTACAAGTTCTGTGAGCAATTTCGCCTGGTTGGTAGCATGTTGGAGCTTTTTCTTCAACATCTACTATTGTATGGGAAATGGTAGGAATTTCATTTGTGTGGCTTTGTCCGCATTCACATACAAACGTTACACTACCAACTGTAGAACAAGTTGAGCCTATAACGTCCACTTTTCCATCTTGTACAGCGTTGTGTGTTTCATCTTTGCCAACTATAAGCTTGGAAATTTGGATTAAGCCATTTGAACCTGATGCGCAATCAATTTCAATTTTGTATGTTAAATTTTCGCCTATATTAGTTATGTTAAATGTCAAATCACCTGTAGCTATTGCTGTAACTTCAACTGTTTCAACTTCGACACCTTGAGCGTCTGTTATAATCAATCTAATAGAATTAATTTTGTCAGATTTAACGGCATCAACTGTCATTACTATTTGAGAAACAGTAGAGGAAATTGTCGCAGTCATTGTTGCAACAGATTCATAATTCTTTCTTCCAGCTTTTACATAACTCCAGCCATTGTTGTTATTATTAAAGTTAACTAGAGTCCAAGTCATTCCATTATAAGTTGTGTCAAATGTATCAGTATAACCACCTACACCCTTACTGTTTGTCTCAGAATTGAAGATTAATTCTTTTGCCTTTATATTGTAAACCAAATAATCGGGATTTACTTTTCCACAAACAACGCCGTCAACAATTGCTTCACAAGTTTGATTTGATGAATTGTATTCGTGAATATGTGAATTAATTGCGATAACATTAATATTCGGGAATTCTACAGTTGCTGATTCTTCGCCATAGGTCAATGTTGCAACAAGCGTTATGATTGCCGATTGGGTATCTGGTAACACGATTTCGTTTCCGTTCAATAAAGCAGTCAAATCGGTTTCCTTAATACTCCAAGCCACGTTTACGCTTCCGCCGTAAACTTCAATAGCACTTATATTCAATACCAAAGAGGTTACTTTGTTGTATTCAGAAAGAGGTTTATAGCTTGCGTTTTCATCGTTTACAACAGTGATTGCGTAATCCAAATAACAAGTTGGTTTGTGAGCATAATCAACTACAACACTTCCGCTATTATATTCTGGTGTTCCGTTGTATGATTTCAATTCGCCTTGTAATAGCATTGCGTCGCCGATATGCATTGTTTCATATGTATAATCGCCTAACGTAGGTTTGTATACCATGAACTTCACATCGTTTCCTTCGTCTGAAATATAGTAACCGTTATTATACGAGCCTGCATATGTTGCAAGAACATATCTACCATTCAATTCCGTAGAACCGTTTTCAATCAATTCAATTGCTTCCGCTACGGTCAAAGCAGCGTTCCTTTCTGCTACGTGTGTTGAATCGTTTTCGCATACGCCACTTTCTTTACCAAAGCTATTTGCTGTGGGGGTTTCGGTTACCGTCCAAGTATATGAGTGTCCGAGTGGTTCAACAACAGTTTGTTCAACCAATACCGTGTTACAACGAACACAATGTTTACCCTCGGTTAAACCTGTTTCGGTACATGTCGGAGCTATCGGTGTATCAATACTTTCGTCATGTCCAAGAGCTGGAATTTCAGAATACGTTGTATAATCGCAACGTTTACATGTTTCATATGCTTCCCAACCTACTTCGGTACACGTTTCAGCTTTTGCTTCATATTTTACGACATCATGTCCAAGAGCTGGAATTTTGTTTTGTGCTTGTAATTCTACACCGCAAACTGAACACTTCTT
>CALYRM010000135.1 GCA_945482995.1 uncultured Clostridia bacterium
GTACGCAATATTTTTGAGAACGAACCTTAAGCGTTCCATAAAAGAATCCAATCCATAACGAATTTTATTATTGCACCTTGCACATTAGGGTAAATGTATAGCATTTTAGCCTTGTCGTCCTTGTTATGTTATACCGACGTAACAAGGATTTTTATTATTCTTTACAAAAAATTTATATTATAAAAAACTTATTTATTTGTTTACTATTTTTATTGATTAGTGGTATACTGTAAGTATAATGGAAAATTTGGTGTTTTTCCTAAAACATATTTATAATCATAAACAAAGGAGCGTATTATGATAGGATTTACTGAAACCGTTTTAAGAGACGCTAACCAATCTTTGATTGCAACAAGATTACCCTACGACAAGTTTAAAGATATTTTATCCACAATGGATAAGGCTGGATATTATTCGGTAGAATGTTGGGGCGGAGCAACGTTTGATAGTTGTTTGCGTTATTTAAACGAAGATCCATGGGAAAGACTTCGCAAAATTCGTGAAGCAATGCCCAACACGAAATTACAAATGCTATTAAGAGGACAAAACGTTTTGGGATATAAGCATTATCCCGATGATTTTGTAAAGCTGTTTGTCGAGCGTAGTATCGCAAATGGTATCGATATCATAAGAATATTTGACGCCTTGAACGACCTTCGTAACATCAAGTTAGCAGTTGAAACCACAGTCAATAATGGCGGTATAGCATCGGGTGCAATTTCATATACACAAAGCCCCGTTCACAGTTTAGATGCATTTGCTTCACTATCTTCCGAAATGCAGAAAATGGGTTGTCAGACAATTTGTATTAAGGATATGGCAGGCGTAATGAGTCCAAAGGAAGCATATGACCTTATTCACGCAATCAAAGATAAGGTTTCATTGCCGATTATTCTTCATACCCATTGCACAACGGGATTAGCATACATGACTGCATTGAAAGCTGTTGAAGCAGGTGCCGACGTAATTGACACCGCAACCAGTTGTTTCTCGGGTGGTACGTCACAACCGGCAACCGAAACACTTGCTTTTGCACTTGGTCAAATGGGCTACGATTTAGGAAAACTCGATACAAAGGTTTTAAAAGAAGTCAATGATTTCTTTATGCCTGTAAAAGAAGAGTTTGTTCAAAACGGTATGCTTATACCTAAGGTTTTATCAACAGATACAAATGCTTTGACATACAAAATTCCCGGCGGTATGTTATCAAACTTAATCGCTCAACTAAGAGCGCAAAACGCAATGGATAAATTCGACGAAGTTCTTTTGGAAACGCCAAGAGTTCGTGAGGACTTAGGCTATCCGCCACTTGTAACACCAATGAGCCAAATGGTAGGAGTACAAGCAGTTACAAACGTATTGCAAGGCGAACGCTATAAGATAATTTCCAAGGAAGTCAAGGCATATTTCCGTGGTGAATACGGCAAGGCTCCCGGCGATGTAAACCAAGAAGTTAAGGCAAAGGCACTTGGCGACGAAAAGGAAGTTGAAGGCAGATATGCAGACACCTTAGAACCAATCGTAGAAAAGACCAAAGCCGAGTTGGGTGATAAGGCAGAAAGCATTGAAGACGTACTTAGCTACATTGCATTCCCTGCTCAAGCAGAAAAATTCTTTGAGGCAAGAGAAGAAGCAAGAAGCAAGAGAGTTAAATATACAATTAGTGTTTGCGAGGACTAAGTAAATGAATAAATACGCAAAAATACTATTAGTCGTGCTACTAATATCAATATTATCGCTTTTATTAGTAGGTTGCGAAAGTCAAGATCCGTCATCACTTGAAAAGTATTATTACTTGTTGGACGATGACGCAAATTCGGTTGAAGTTTTAGAACTAAACGGCAATGACTTTACAATTTACACACTTAATTCCGAAGATAAAGTCTTAAACGAGTTTTATGATGAAGTAAAGGCTGATACCGAAGCAAGCATAAAAAGCTATACTACATCAACAAAAAAAGGCAGCTTTACCTATCTAAACAACGCGTTTATCGAAAATAGACTTGATTTGAATTATGGGGGCGATGAGCGCTCAACATATGTTTATTTAAAGGACGGAAACTTTGCATATAGTCCAAAAATGCCTATAATTTTGCTATATGCTTTAATAGGTTTTTGTATTACTCTTGTTGTGCTATGCGTGCTAATGGGCATAATCAAGTTGTTAGGATTTTCAGTAGACAAAATCACAGCCAAGGTTAAGAGTAAGGCTAACAAAACCGAGATTGAATCCGAAACAGCTGTCGGTGAGGTTAGACTAGCAAAAGGTAGCGCAGGCGAATTAAAACTTGAAAACGTAAGCGACAGAGATGCCGCAATGATAATGGCAATCGTTGCAGATCAAATGGGAGTGCCTTTAAACACATTGAGATTCAAGTCGATAAAGGACATAACCGATCAAGAAAGCGATAAATAAGGAGAGAAATATGAAGTACAAAGTAACCTTAAATAATAGAGTATACGAAGTAGTCGTCGAAAAAGGCGAAGCAATAGTCGAATCAGAATATGAAGCAGTACAACCAAAACTTGAAGTTCCTGCACCAGCTCCCGTACAAGCAGCCCCCACAGCAGCGCCTGTTGCTGTAAACGGTGGAAATACATTCAACGCACCTCTTCCGGGAACGGTTGTCGCAATCAAATGCGAGGTTGGCAAAAGCTATAAATCGGGTGATGTTTTATTTGTTGTAGAAAGTATGAAAATGGAAAACGATGTAACATTAGATAAGGATGCAACCATTACAGCTATACTTGTAACAAAAGGTCAAAACGTTTCGTCAGGCACTCCAATGTGCAACATAAAGTAAGGAGCGAAAATATGAATATACAAGAGATTTTTTCCAATTTATGGGAATCTACAGGCTTAGTCAGCATAGATTGGAGACAAATAGTAATGTTGGTAATAGCGGGCGTATTGTTCTTTTTGGCTATTGCTAAGAAGTTTGAGCCATTGCTATTAGTCGGTATTGCTTTTGGAATGCTGCTAACCAATCTCCCGGGTGTTACGTTATTTACTCCCGATATTTGGATAAGCGGAAAAGTTGACTATTTAGCCGTTCTACAAAGCGGTAGACTGTTAGATATATTGTATATAGGTGTAAAAACAGGTGTATTCCCTTGTTTGATTTTCATGGGCGTAGGTGCAATGACCGACTTCGGACCAATGCTTGCAAACCCCAAAAGTTTGATTTTAGGCGCAGCCGCTCAATTGGGCGTATTCGTTGCCTTAATCGTAGCAATAGCTTTGGGATTTAGTGGAAACCAAGCAGCCGCTATCGCAATCATCGGTGGTGCGGATGGTCCGACCGCTATTTTCATAACCAAGGAATTAGCACCCGAATTATTAGGACCGATTGCAATTGCAGCATATTCCTATATGGCGTTAATACCAATGATTCAGCCGCCGATAATGAAGCTCTTGACTACCCAAAAGGAAAGAACTATCAAAATGGAACAATCAAGAAATGTTTCTAAGGTAGAAAAGATTCTATTTCCAATCATAGTAACTGTTATTGTTGCGGTAATACTCCCGTCTGTTGCTCCACTATTAGGATGTTTAATGTTCGGCAACTTGTTAAAGGAAACAGGTGTTACAGGCAGACTTTCTGATACTGCTCAAAATGCGTTAATGAACATAATCACATTGTTCTTAGGAATATCTGTAGGTGCAACTGCTCATTATTCCAACTTCTTACAAGTCAAGACTCTTGAAATTATCGTTTTAGGCTTATTTGCATTCGCAGTTGCAACAGCAGGCGGCGTCTTGTTCGGCAAATTGCTATGCAAGATAACCAAAGGCAAGGTTAATCCGTTAATCGGTAGTGCCGGTGTTTCGGCTGTTCCAATGGCTGCACGTGTATCACACATAGAGGGCAAAAAGGCAAATCCCGACAATTACTTATTAATGCACGCAATGGGACCTAACGTCTCAGGCGTTATAGGTAGCGCAATAGCGGCAGGATTCTTGCTAGCGATTTTTGGATAATTAT
>CALYRM010000136.1 GCA_945482995.1 uncultured Clostridia bacterium
GGCAAAAAATAAAAAAATAAAAGGTAGGTACAAAAATGGCAGTAGCAAACAATTTCAAGCCCGTTACTGACGGGGCAGCATATCAACCGTCCACTGTTGAAGAATTCAACAATATGATTGGGAAGGTTGGTAAACAAATGATTCGTGAAGTCACCGCGTTGAATCCTTTGAACGTATTCAACAAAGGTTATATGCAGAAAGGTGACACGTTGGAAGTCGTTGTGACAAAACTTGTCGAAGCAAGTGCGTATGACAGAACCGGTGCTAACGCGTTGGCGCGTAATACGGTTGAAAAACTTTTGGCGCGTTACAACAATGCGTGGTTGCGCCGTGTGTTCGAAACGACTGTTGATATCCCCGAGATTCGTCAAGTCCTTGTGTCCGGTAGTGATTCGTCGGATATTGCAACGAAGATTGTGTCTGAACTTGCAGAATCGCGCACGGACGACAAATATCAGCGTCTTAAAGCCCTTTTGAAATGGGGTGCAACGAACGGCAGTCTTGACGAAACGCATACGGCTTTTGTCAATGCAGGTGACGTTAAAAAACTCGCAGACAGCACGCTTGACTACAAGGGGATCCTTAAAAAGATTAAAGACACTGTTTCCGGTATGAAGTACGTCAACACGACTTTCAACGCGGTAGGTCTTAAACGTAGAACTTATGCAGACGATATTTATATTGTTATGCCTTATACGATTAAGAACGCAATCGACGTTGACGAATTAGCGGGTGTTTTCAATCTTTCCAAAACTGAACTTGCCGGAAGAATCATTGAAATTGATTCGGAAGATACGTTTATCTATATCGTTGATAGAAATGCAATTATTGATATTACGCGTATTGACGAAATGATGTCGCAGAAGAACGCAAAAGGTCTTTTCGTGAACTATTTCTATCACGTAGAAGATATGATGACCATTTGTCCGTTGTTTGACGCGTGTTACTTTAATTACGCAGCACAAGCATAAGGTGAATTATGGCAACGAGTACACGACAAGCACGAAAAGACGCAGAACGCTTGCGTCAAGACTTATGTGACACTTACGATAATTGGTTTAGGTCACTGTTTTCGAACTCTGTCGTTGTCGATAATTTGCCGTTAGAATTGCCGAAACGTTACTTACTTAAAACACTATACGAGCAAGGCAGAATAGGATATGACAAACAAACTAACTTATTCTTGCCTTGCACGGGTGTAGGTGTTGACGCTTACGGTTTACCGACCGCTTATAATTTAGTTGGCTATAACGGGTTAGTGTTGCATAGAAAAGCAGACGAAGTCGATATATTAAGAATCAATGATACGGCAAGCGGTTTAATGCCTTTTGTTGATTTACAGATTAATAAGATTGTAGAATTTGATATAACGATTCGTCAGAATTTAGACGCGATAAAGACAATGACGATTGCAGAAGTTGCAGACAGGGCAACGTTGTTATCAATGGCAAACATTGCAGAATCACGTCAAATAGGTGCAACAATAGCCTTTGTGAATAAGTCAGCGAATTTAGGTAACAACATTGCAACACAGCCAACCGGCGCGCAGTTTTTAGTTGATAAATTGCAACAAGCAAGAGCAGAAGTTATCGACGAAGTATTGCAGTATTTAGGCACAAGCGTTGCAAATACCGAAAAGCGTGAAAGAGTACAAACGGCAGAAGTCAATGCAAGTCAAGGATTAGCCGTAGACTGTATTTCTGTTATGATTGATACGTTTAATCACGACGCAGAAATTGCCGGTTTAGACTTGCGTTTAAGGGCAAATACAAGCCTTATGAAGGACAGGGCAACAGCAGAGCAGGAAGTGAAAAATGAACGAGATTAGCAAAGTTTTAATAACAGCAGTATGCACGTTAGTGCCTTGTTTTGTTGGATTTATAGTTAGTTGGATTAAGTCACGTCAGCAAAAGATTGAACAACAATCCGAAATTGATAGCCTTAAACAAATACAGCGCAAGCAGGAAATTGAAATTGAACAGGTTAAGAAACAGGCAACGATTTTACACTTGTTTATAAATTGTCCGAAATGCGGTGAAGAAATTGACTTATCAAAGGTCGAAATTAAGCAACACGGGGTGATAGAATGATAGGATATACACCGTCACATTTGACAGAAAATGAAGTGATTCTTGAAAAGTTGAATCAGATTATTGACTATTTGATAAAGAATCCGTCGTATCAAGTGTATGTTTATAATGGCGGATTTATAAGCGGAACGTTGACGTACGAAATAGCAAATATTATAAATTCTAACAATATAAATGTCGCAGACGTTGTAGTTTTCAATAACGGATATTACGGTATTATTTCGGAAATTACAGAAACAGAATTTACATTGACAGCCGGTATTTCTTTGATAGGACCGCAAGGTCCGCAAGGTGTTAAAGGTGACACAGGCCCACAAGGCCCTAAAGGTGACACAGGCCCACAAGGTCCGCAAGGTGTTAAAGGTGACACAGGCCCGCAAGGCCCGAAGGGCGACACAGGAACTATTCCCGAAGCGTTACCGCAAGAAGCGAGTGCGTTAAAAAGCGGAAACTTGCCGACGAGCGGGTGGGTTGCAGGCGGTTCATTTTGGACGGGAACGCAAGTGGTTGAAGCACACAAAACGGTTTCGTTGGGCACATTTACAGGAGCATTTGATAGATTTACCTCATCTACCGTAGTAACATTAAAAAATTCAACAGGTAAGGAATACACACTTGACACTTACACTTATCAGGGAAGCATAAAATATTATACATACGGTAATACATATCTTCGTCTTCAAGTACATAATACAGGCAAAATCGAACTACTCAATGGTTTTGCAAGCGCAATAACGGTTACGGAATTAACTGCGACAACATTTGCAACTCATAGCCTATACACCATCACTGACACCGCCATAACCGCCAACAGCGATATTCTTATGGAACTCACCGACGACGGCGGAGTAAAAGCAAACGCCCTTGCGAGTGGAAGTATAACGCTTATCCGCGATACCGTGCCTACTTCGCCTATCCCGTACACCTACAAGGTCAAGCAGACGAACGCAAGCGGACAGTTTACTTTGGTGAACCACTTTGTACCGAGTGCGGGCGAATGGAAAACTTGGTCAGATACAAGCGTTTTAACGGAAGAAGGGCTGTATGAAATCGTTACCACAGAATACCCGTCTGATGGGAACAAGACACTTTTTGTACGTTACGAACAAGGCAAGCCGAATAATGGTGCGTGTTGGGTTTCTGTGGCAACTGCAAACAGTATCTCGGTTGTTACGCCTATTTGTTCTGGTGACGGAACGTTACGTGTTGAACGTCGTCTTGCAAACTCTTCTGATCCTGCAGACCTTCTTACATTCAAATACCGTAAAATAAACTAAAAGGTGCAATAATTATGATTACACTATATACGATGACTTTTGCAGAGTTTTTGCGAAAGCACGGCGATTCGGTAGAATGGCAGAAAGTCAAAACAAAATTTGAGCAATTTCCGAACTTTACCTTGGGGAATATGAACTTGAAAATGTATGACTTGCTTGTCGAAAAGTACGATATTTGGGAAATAGGAAGTGAAGACGAAAACATTTTCTATCACGAATTTAATGAAAAGGTGAATGAACTTTTAATTAAGTACGTGCCTAAAATTGAATCGTATATCGCGTCTTTCAAAGACTTACTGCAACGAAAGATAAACCTTTCACAAGGTGGTAGCACAATGAACTATTTATATCCGGCGTCAACGCAAAGCGGTAAAGTGTCGAACGAAGTAAGATACGACGGAAACAAAGATTCTTTGTTACTTATTTTCAAAAGCAACGCAGAACTGTTGACACAGGTTATGAACTTAAAGGATATTTACCTTGACTGTTTAGAAGAATTTTCAAGGT
>CALYRM010000137.1 GCA_945482995.1 uncultured Clostridia bacterium
CTTACGAGCATACAATCAGTAAGAAAGGCATTGAAATGACATAAATACCTTTACAACTTTTCTCGGTTATGCTATAATTTACTAAAATGGATAACCAAAATAGTATTGAAATTGTTAAATTGATTGCATTGCTCAATGAGCGTTTTCCCGAAGCAAAGTGCGAATTGAATTACTCCAATCCATATGAATTGTTGATTGCAGTAATTCTTTCTGCACAGTGTACCGATAAAAGGGTGAATGCAGTTACTCCGAAGCTATTTGAGTTTTGTAACGATCCCGAAAAAATGTCAAAGCTGAGCGTTGACGAACTAATTCCATATATTAGAAGTTGCGGCTTTTATAATAACAAAGCCAAGTCGATAATAGAGTGTAGCAAGGCTCTTGTCGAAAACTATCAAGGAGTTGTTCCTTCTGACAGGGACAAGCTTCAATCGTTGGTCGGAGTCGGCAGAAAAACTGCAAACGTTGTCTATTCAGAGGCATTTGGCGGAAATGCAATCGCTGTTGATACTCACGTTTTTAGAGTATCAAATAGGTTGGGCTTAGTCAACGCTACTACGCCCGAACAAACCGAAAATCAGTTAAACGAGGTTATTCCTGAAGAATATTGGAGTAAAATGCATCACTTGTTGATATTTTTAGGGAGATATGTTTGCAAGGCAATAAAGCCTGCTTGTGGCGAATGTAACCTAAAAGATTTATGTAAGTTTTATAAAAATAATAACAAATAGAGGGGGATAATATGTTTCTCGATATTGCAAAGATATATATAAAAGCAGGAAACGGTGGCAATGGTAAAGTTAACTTTCACCGTGAAAAATTTAATTTGAGTGGCGGACCTGACGGCGGAAACGGTGGTAACGGCGGAGATATTATATTTGTAGCCGATTCCAATATGAATACCCTCATTGATTTTAAATACAAAGTGCATTATCGTGCCGAAAACGGCGAAAACGGTGGAATCAACAACCAAACTGGTAAGTCAGGTGAACCTTTGATTATTAGAGTACCCGTTGGTACAGTAATTAGAGATGACGCTACCGGCGGTGTGCTTGCCGATATGTATAAAAACAAAATGACAAAGGTCGTTCAAAAGGGCGGTCGTGGTGGTAAGGGTAATTCTTGTTTTGCAACTCCGACAAGACGTTCCCCTTCTTTTGCGCAAGACGGCTTTAAGACAACCGAACATAAGGTTGTATTAGAGTTGAAAACGATTGCGGATATTGGATTGGTAGGATACCCGAATGTAGGTAAATCCACCCTTTTATCGGTATTGACCGAAGCCAGACCTAAAATAGCCAACTATCATTTTACGACTCTAACTCCCAATTTGGGCGTAATCAAGTTTTATGAAAAAACTTATGTTATCGCAGATATCCCGGGACTTATTGAGGGCGCAAGCGAGGGCGTAGGCTTAGGATATGACTTTTTGCGTCATATTGAAAGAGTTAAAATGCTTGTTCATATTGTTGATGTGTCAGGCTCGGAAGATAGAGATCCTGTGGAAGATTATAAAACAATTAGAAATGAGCTATTGTCGTATAGCGAGGTTATGGGCGACAAACCCGAAATTGTGGTTGCAAATAAAACCGACCTTGCAGAAGAAGGTAGCGTTGAACGCTTCCAAAAGGCAATAGGCAAAGATGTCATTCCGCTATGCGCAGCATACCACCAAAACATAGAACAATTATTGAAAACACTTTCGAAAATCGTTGTTGATTTACCCGATGAAGTTCAAACCGAAACCGAATTTATCGAGTATAACGATAGAGATGACGACAGCTACGAAATTGTCAGATATCCCGACGCTTCCTTTGAGGTTATGGGTGGCTTTATTGATATGCTTGTGCGTAACGTCGTCTTATCCGACCCCGAATCTTTTAGATATTTTCAACGCAAACTTAAAGAAAAAGGTATCTTTGACGAATTGAGAGAGCGTGGAGCAAAGGACGGAGACTTGATAAGAATTGCTGAAATAACCTTTGATTTTGTAGATTAAGAGGATTAAAAAGGAGCGAAAAATGTTAAATAGTAGAGAAAGAAGTAATTTATTATCTATGGCAAATAAGTTGTCTGCGACAGTATACGTTGGTAAACTAGGTATTACCGAAGCGGTTTTGTCGCAAATTGACGAAATGTTAAACGACCACGAATTGATAAAAATCGGCGTACAAAAGAATGCGGATTTAACTTCAAAAGAAGTAATGAATATTCTTGTTGAGGAGTTATCCTGTGAGCCTGTTCACGCTATCGGTAGCAAGGTCATCATTTACCGTTATAGCAACAAAGAGGGAATCGAGCATATTGATTACAAGTCCTCAAAAGAGGCGTTGGAAGCAAAGCGTAAATACGAAACTGATAAGAAAACCGTTAATACTAAAAAGAACGTTAAGGCTTACGGTACAGTTAAACAAGGTGTAAAATCCGATAAGTCCACAATGGGAAACTTTGACAAGCGAACAAGTGGCGGTTACAACGTTAAGTTTGGTAAAAACGGAATAATGAATGGTAAAACGCCGACAGCTTCAAAAAATGGCAAGGCAAAAGGTTTTTCTCCCGAGAAGAAAAATGGCGTAACAGTATATAAAAACGGAAAAAGGTACGGAAACAAAAAGTAGGACGCTATGACTGAATTTGAAAATAAACTCAAAAAGTATGCAGACGTTGTTATTCGCTTTGGTATTAATCTTCAACAGGGCGAATATTTGGTTATTTCGGCAGATGTCAACGATGCTATGATGGTGCGTGCATTAACCGAAAGTGCTTATGAATTAGGCGCAAAGAGAGTAATCGCTTTATATTCCGATGAACAGCTTACAAAAATAAATTATACCTATGCAAGCGTTGATTCTTTATCCAATCTTTTTCCGTGGGAAGTGGAAAGAAAAAACTTTGTTGCAGATATAAAAGCGTGCTATATAGGAATAACTTCGGATAATCCCGATTTACTAAAAGATATCGATTCAAAAAAAATATCCACAGTATCGAGAAATCTTTCGCCCTTGTTTAATAAGTTCCGTGAAGAAAGCGGAAGAAATAATTTTAAATGGTGTATAATAGCGGCCGCTTCAAAGGCTTGGGCAGATAGAATATTCCCTAATGACAACGATAACGTTGAAAAATTATGGGATTTGATATTCCAAGCAAATAGAATTGATAGGGAAGAACCAATCAAGGAATGGCAAAAGCACATTGAACGTTTGCAAAAGAACTGCAAAACACTAAATAAGTTGAAACTCAAAAGGCTTGTGTATAAAAATTCGTTAGGTACCGATTTAACTGTGGAACTTCCCGATAACTATCAATTTTTAGGTGGTAGCGAGTTATCGCAGGATAAGTGTTTGTTTACCGCCAATCTGCCAACCGAAGAAATATTTTCCGCACCCAAGAGAAATGGAGTAAACGGTAAGCTTTTTGCAAGTCTTCCGTTGTGTTATAAAGGAAAAATAATCAAAAATTTTGGCTTTGAGTTCAAAGACGGAAAGGTCGTAGATTGTTTTGCCGAAAGCGGACTTGAAACTATAAATGAAATTTTAGACATCGACGATGGCGCAAAATATCTCGGAGAAGTAGCGCTAATTTCTTTTGATAGTCCGATTAATAATACAAATACTTTATATTATTCCACTTTGTATGACGAAAATGCACGTTGCCATTTTGCTTTGGGTATGGCATATCCGTCTTGCGTCGAGGGTGGCGAAGCCTTAACTGCCGACGAAATGCTCAATCACGGATTAAACGTAAGTCAAACTCATATTGATTTTATGGTAGGTACAGACGATTTATCGGTAATCGGAGAAACCTCGGACGGCAAAAAGGTTGATATAATTATCAA
>CALYRM010000138.1 GCA_945482995.1 uncultured Clostridia bacterium
TAGAGATAATGGCTTCTCTAAAGCAAGACGAAAGCATAAAGCAATTCAACATCAATGTCGCTGCAGACCTTTTTGTTGAGATGCTTAAAGATAATCCAGAACTAAAAAATAAGATAATTAAAAGCTTTCAAAATGAGTAACATTCTTAAAAGGGCAAATTCAATCGTAAATGAGCGTTCTGAAGAGAAAGAACGCCAGTACGGTCCATTTGCCGAGTCAATGCAGAGGGCTGCTGCGATTTATCGCCTAATAGCTCCAGAGGGCGTAAAAATGACAACTGACGACATGTATAAGGCGATGATTGCGCTTAAATTGTCCCGTGAAGCCTATGCGCATAAAGAGGACAATTTGCTTGACATCGCCGCCTATATAGGCGCCCTGAATAATTATATAGAGGGTGAACCTGATATAGAGAACAGACCTGAAAACTAAAAATTATGAAATACACAAAAGTAAGAGACGTAAAATCGCCAGAGCGCGGAACCGGTAAGGCCGCCGGAATTGATTTTTTTGTGCCTAATAATGTAGGCGGTGGCCGTGGGCTGACTATCCGCCCCGGCTGCGACGAGTTAATTCCGTCTGGCATTAAAATGGAGATACCCGAAGGATTCATGTTAATGGCAGCGGATAAATCTGGAGTTGTTACTACCAAATTCGCGTGCGCTAAAGCTGGCAGAGCCATTAAACCAGAGGCATTTACGTCTCCGGTAATTCTCGGCGCTAAAATCGTAGATGAAGACTATCAAGGCGAGATACATATACATGTAATTAATGTGGGCACTAATGCAATTCGCATTAACCCGGGCATGAAAATAGCGCAGTTTATTTTGGTGCCTGTATCGTATGAAGACCTTGAGGAAGTTCCAGAGTCAGAGTTATTTACGCGCCGAAGTGCGCGCGGCGATGGTGGGTTTGGGTCCACAGGGGCATATTAATCTAAATAATTAATTCTAGATATATTCTCGCGCGCCTTAAATAACGCTCTTAACTTAATAAAGGAGCAACCCCGTATTAAATATTAGGCGCGCGAGAATTAAAAAAGCAATATGGCTATTTATCTAAATCACAACTTGTATATTGAAAGCGAATTAGACCTAGAGCAAGAGCTATGCAGGTATAATTGCGTAACTGAGGAAGAGCTCAGCGAGCTGCTCCGGACAAAATATAATACAGTACTTATTATTAATTACAAGCATGAACGCAGATTTAAATTACCGAAACGCGACCGAGGCATTTGAACATTTATACGCGCTCATTTCACGGCAGGGTATAATTACCAATGTCGGCACCAAGGCCCTTTATAATGTCGGCTTCTGCTTACGCGACCCGTCGCAGCGCGTAATTACTACCGAGTGGCGTAAATTCAGCCAGCGGTATGCTGAGCGCGAATTTGCATGGTACATGTCTGGAAACAGAAGTGTAGAGGACATAAAAAAATATGCCCCTATATGGGATAAAATGCACGGCGGCGATAACATTGTTAATTCTAATTACGGTTGGCAATGGTCCCGTAACGGGCAGCTTAAAAAATGCGTTGAGCAGCTTAAGCGCGACAAAAACACGCGTCAAGCATGGTTCACGATATTTGACGGCAAAGAAAAGGACAATTACCAATATGACACGCCGTGCACGTTGTCAGTGGGCCTCGATATTAAGCCATTATCAGGGGCTCTAGATATGAGCGTAATCATGCGGAGTAACGATTTGGTTTTTGGGTTCTGCAATGACCAATATTGCTGGACTCGATTGCAGCAAATAATTGCTGATGAGCTTGGTATACCAGTGGGCACTTATTACCACTTTGCGCATGACTTGCATATATATGAGCGGCATTTTGGCATGCGCGAAAAATTTTATGCCGAACAACAAAATAATATATAGAAATGAAAGAGAAAATTATTAGGTTTTTCCAGAATAGCGTGGAAATAATTTATGTGCCTGTATACTTATCGGCCTGGGTACTGCATAAAATAGCAAGGATTCTGCTTGCTATCGCATACGCTGGGCTGCTTAACGGGCGCATGGCTCAAGACATTATCAAATCATTATTTAAATGGCGTGAAAAATATTAAGCAATACGGAGACCTGACCGACAAAGGGCTTTATGAGCTATTGGCTGAGATAAAGAGCGATGATGAGGATATTGAGAGCGCGCAATCTGAGGCCGAAGTAACAATAACACTGCAGGAGCAGGAAAATAGGGAAATTGAAGCCCAGTACGGTGATAAAATGCCATGGGTGGGCGTTGGCGCGAATAATTGCCAAGGCGTACGGCTATACGGCCCCGAGGGGCTGCGTAAAGCGATAACAGCCAGTAAAGATGCTAGGCGCCTTAAATCTCAATATCTAAAAGAGGAAAGGCTGCGCATTCAACGTGAAGCATTTAACCAGGATATTATTAATTTGAGTGATGCCATAGGCCGGGAGAATATTAAAGCCTTAATATCGCTGCTTGTTAAAGAGCATGCGAAAATGGCTGATAAATATTCAGCGCTCATTAATAAGCGGTTAACTGCGCTTCTTACTCCGCTCATCCCGCGGAGGCTTAAAATATGTGAAAATTTATATCCGGATTCAATACGTAAATGCCCTGGATTTATCTACCAGGCAAGCAAAGAATATGGCGCCGGGTTGTCATTTTGGGCTCAACCCGATATACCTTATTATTTTGCGCAAGGTACTGAGCAACAAGCCATTATTAATTGCAAGCCGCAGCTATTAATAAGCGTGGACCAATTTGTTAAGTTATATCATGAGCATATTAATAAGAAAGCTGAAAAGGAATTAAAATATGCGTCTGTTATTTATGCGAAGGATATATCTACTTATTTTGATTTGCTCAAGGCCAATCCATTTTGGTATAATCGATTATATAATTATTTAACGGGCCATGAAAATTAATGACATTGAACACGGGCGCGTAAAGCTCTTAATCTATCAAGATAGAGATTGCGCAATTATTAACAGCTATTTAGTCAGTCAAGGGTGCTACCAAGTAGTAACATCGACTAAAGACACAATAATAAGTCAAATACAAGCCCGGGATTATGACATGTGTATATTAGATTATTATGACGACGGCGCAGATAAATCTGGACTTGCATTGCTTAAGCTTATTCGTAAAATGAGCGACACACCAATAATAATGGTGTCGCATATCGCGTCGCATGAATTCATCATAAAGGCATTTGATGAAGGTGCTGATGATTATGTTGTAAAGCCTTATAATGTGGTGGAGCTAATAAAGCGGATAACCGCTATTGTAAGGAGGTGCGGCACAGCCGAAAAAAAGGTAAGAGATAAATATGAAATGAGTAATTGCATATTTAACACGGCTGATAAAATTCTAACAATAGGCGATGAAAAAATACAATTAAGCCATAAACAAAACATCGTGTTAGGAATATTGTGTGCATACGCGAATGAAATATTGCCGAAAAAGGTACTTATAGCTCGGGCTTGGGAAAATGATAACCATTACACGCGGCGCAGTTTGGACGTCTACATTTGCCAACTTCGGAGGCTATTAAAAAAATGCCCCGATATAGTTATTGATTCTGTTCCTGGGATAGGCTACTTATTAAAAGTTAAAAAAAATAATGCATAACACGGTATTATATCAAGATAATTTGTATTTTTGCATTATGAGAGATTAAAGATATGTTTTAGTAGTTTAGAGGGAATTTATAGAAAGATTTCATGATTCTAGGTTTGTTTTCGTCCCCGGCGCTGCGACAGCGCCGGTTTTTTATTGCTCTGACCTAAATTTTTCCTGAAAAAATGCGCCTAAAACTTTTCCAGTTCGGAAATAAGTAGTATATT
>CALYRM010000139.1 GCA_945482995.1 uncultured Clostridia bacterium
AAAGGCAAATATAGTTGCGGCGTAGCGAAAATCCCTATCGCTACGCCGCTAAACGCACCTTTTTGTTAATGAAAAATGAATAATGAAGTCGTCCTAGACGAACGACGAGTAAAAAAATCATAGTTATTTGACGCATTTTATCTCAAAGATTTGGATAGTTAAAGAAAATTTCGCCTAACTCTTGAAATGTACCATTGCAAATGCTATAATTTATTTATCTAATGTTTCAAAGGTGAAAAAATGTCTGATTCTATACAAGAAAAAACAGTCGATTCGGTTCAACCCAAGCAAGAAGGCGAAAAGCTCTCAAAACGCAATTTCTTTATGTTTCCATTGGGAACATTGGGCAGAGATTTTTTGTATCAGTTCTTTAACGGATATCTAATTTCCTTTATCCTTTTCACAAAAACTCTAACGGTTGCGCAGTTCAGCTCAATAACCTTTATTATCATTGCTGCTCGTATTTTTGACGCGTTCAACGATCCGATTATGGGCGGTATTGTCGAAAACACCCGTACTAAATGGGGAAAGTATAAGCCTTGGCAGTTGATTGGCGGAGTTTTAACTTCATTAGTCATAATATTGCTATTCAATATAGATTTGGACGGTTGGGCATTTATTGCTTTTCTTGCCGTTTGTTATTTTCTATTTAGCATTACCTTTACAATGAACGATATTTCCTATTGGGGAATGTTGCCAACCTTGACAAATAATCCGAATGATAGAGATAAATTGACAAGCTTTACGCAAATTATTTGCGGATTTGGTATAGGAATTGCAGGCTTTTTAGTCCCTGCTTTTACAACAGGTGCTATTGGTTCTGCTCTCTTTGGTAGCGCGGTAAGAGGATATAAATTCCTTTCGATTATAGTTGGCGTTATAATGATGGCATTTCAGCTTTTTACTCTTTTGGGAGTAAAGGAAAAACCTCTCCCTGCAGTTGCGATAAAACAACCGCCAATGAAGCTAAAAGATATGTTCAAGGTACTTTTCAAAAACGACCAGCTTCTTTGGGCTGCTCTCATTATGCTTCTTTATAATATCGGCACAAACGTATTTGGTTCGGGATTGGGAATGATGTATAGTTACCTTGAATTTGGTTATGACGGACTACTTTGGACGGCATTTTCGGCGGGCTTTGTAGTTATTTCAACGCTAATAACCATGTTCTATCCATTCTTGTCAAAAAAATGGGGTAGAGAAAAAGTTTTCTACTTTACAGGAATTGCCGTCATTGTCGGCTTTGGCTTAATGTTGATTTTCGGTTTGACCTTACCTAAAATTGATTTATTCACTATTCCGTTTTTAAATATAACCATTAACCTAAAATATTTAATGATGCTAATTTCCTATGCCATAGTTGGTTGGGGTTCGGGATTCTATTTGATTTGCGTTATCAACATAACGAATACGGTAGAATACAACGAATACAAAACGGGAGAGAGAAAAGAAGGCCTTATTTTTTCTCTCCGTCCATTTACCGCAAAAATGGGATCGGCATTAATGCAAGGAATTATATCTCTTGTTTACGTAATAGCAGGCGTTCTTGCCGTAACTAACGGTATTTCGGATTTAGAAAACAAAGCCACTCAAAGTATAATTACTAGCGAAGAAAAACTTAATAGTATAAATACACTAATTGCGGGTGTTTCGGAAGAAAGTAAAACTATACTGTTAATCTGTATGTGCTTAATTCCAATGGTATTTCTTGCCTCGATATTGATTATCCACAAAAAGAAGTTCAAACTAAACGAAGCAACTATGAGTTCTATTCTTGAAGAAATCGAAAAAAGAAAAGCAACCGAACAAACAGAAACCGAAACAGAAAATGCAACCGAACAAATAGAAACCGAAACAGAAAATGCAATGGAATAAAGAAAAAAAACCGACAAACGTCGGTTTTTTTAATGTGAATTGGTCAAATGGCACATTACAAAAAAGTTTTTTCTAGAGTGTTTTTTCTTCCTTTTTAAAGATTTCCACGTTGGTAGAGATAACGGGCAAGAATGAGATCCTTACGCCGTTGCTCAGAATGACGATTGGTATGCTCAGGATGACAATAGACATTGTATAAAAAAAAGGTGCGCATTACGCACCTTTCTTACTCCGTCTGTCTTTTTCTATAAACTATTACTCTTCGAGTTTCATTGGTCGGAGTGGTAAGTTCGGGATTGGTTGATTCAACCTCTTCGGGGGACATATTGACTGCTTTTGCGATATCCCAAATGGAGTCGGCAGGATTTACGTAATAAATGCTTATTCCGCTATTGTTGCGTGGCTTTTCTTCTCCTTCCTTGACTTGACTTACCCACTTCAGACTATATGTTTTGTATATACACACTCTTGCTTTGAGCATTGCCCTCAACGTAATAATTCCCGACATAAATGTTGCGGTAAAATCTGTAATTAATGCTTTTGCTGTAAGTGTATCGGTAGGTGTGATGCCGTCAACTTTCTCGGTTACAGAAAATGGCAATTCTACTTGAACGGAGTCCAATCTATCCTCGTTCATATACAAAATTGTTGCTACCGCTAAGCCCTCTAAGGTAACCTCGTTTTCACCGGCTAATGCGTTTGCTATATTAACTCTTAAAACAGGTGTAGCTAATACCGTCGCGTTATCGGGTAGACTATCTCCCTCAACCTCGGTGCTAACAGGAAAATCAAATGTTTTTGACCCTACGTATCTTTTGCAGGGCAAAAAATCGTGAGTTACTTCAATTTGTTTTTCGGGAGAAAAGGCGTCTACTACAAGCTCAACATCTCTTACCGCTACGTCGTAGCCAGACAATGTAACAAAGACTTCAACTTCAAATACGTTGTTTGCGCTATCGCCGCTTAAAACGAGTCTGCTGTTTTTAATGGTTGCCTTTACATCCGCAAGGTTATCCGCTTCGATTTCTTCGGAAAAAGGAATTCCAAAGCTTTTTCCTCTCACACCATTTTCTCCTAAATAGACAATTTCGGTTTGTACAACCCCTTCAACGAGTGCCCCGACGTCGCTCTTTGTAACTGCGGTTATAAGTGGAGTAGTGCCAAAATATAACACCTTGTCAACCGATGTTCCGCTTTCTTCTTCAACCGATACTTCAAAAGTATCTTCTTTGAGTGGAGATAGTTCTACTGTCTCTTGAAGTTCTCTGTTAGTGTATATTTCGTTTGCTACGTCAATTGTTTTACCGCTATGCTTGCCAATAACCTTGATTACAAAGTCACAAATTGCGGTAAGCGTTATTACGTCATCCTCGATCCTTCCCGAAACGTCTACAACCGAATGACATACATTCAAAATATCCTGCGGGGCAATATCCCCGACAATGCTTTCGCTGAAATCACAAAAATAATCCAAACCTGCTGTTTTGTTATCTCTATCAATGTAGATAACCTTATAGCACGCCTTGCCTGTAATTTTGGCTTCGCCTTTCATCGCTTCTGCGGTGTAGACCTTACACTCTGCCGATAAACCTAACAGTTTCTTTACGCCGCCACGATCTTTGGTGTCTACCGAACAAGTTACAGCAAGTTGGTCATGCGCACAGTCGATTACACAATTATTGATTAAATCCTTATAAGATAATTCCATTTAGTTTTCCTCCAAAGTTTTATAGCATAAATATATGCTTAAAGGCGGAGTAATATAACTAAAATGTGGATATTTTACGGAAAAAGGTATCCTGAGCGAAGGCGTAATGATTTCATCTATATTATAATGTAAAAATGAATAATGAAGCCGCATTATTCTTCATTTATCAAGTATTACTATTATTATTACATCTATATT
>CALYRM010000140.1 GCA_945482995.1 uncultured Clostridia bacterium
GAGCAAAAGGGGAACAACAAAAAAGGTTTGCAAGTACGAAACTATCCCCTGCAAGCCCTATAAATTTAATGAAATCCTGCTTTGCAGGATGAAATCCGAGTGAACTCGGATGAAATCTTCGGTGTGCCACCTCAGATGAAATCAAATCCGCCTCAATTAACCCCGCGTTAGCGGGATTTCATCACAAAGTGATTTCATCCACGAAGTGGATTTATTCCGACGAAGGCGGATTGAGTTAAAAAAGACTGCAATTTTGTATCAAAATTACAGTCTTTTTTTGGTGCGGCCAGTGAGACTTGAACTCAAAACGCATTATTATACCACATTCTGACATTAAAATCAAGGCGTAGCCTTGTATATCATCAATTTCAAATAAATTGCATATCATCATTGCGAAAGTGATACAACCTACGGTTGATGAGATCCACTTTCGGTGATGATATACACGCTAAAGCGTGATGATATACCATTGCTTTCGCAATGGATAAAAAAGACTATGGAAAACATATCATTTTCCATAGTCTTTTTGGTGCACCCGGCGGGGGTCGAACCCACAACCTTCGCCGTCGGAGGGCGACGCTCTATCCATTTGGGCTACGGGTGCAAGGAAGGACAGCGTTTGCTATCCTACAATGTAATTTGCAATAAGTGGCAAGTGATATCCCATCGGAGTGAAATAGCCTACGCTATGAAATTCACCTTCGGTGAGGTAAGTATTATTTGATTGGTTTTATTGCGTTTTGTATGCTTCGCAAGAAGTTTGTGATTGTAGTGAGACGTTTCCACGTTGGTCGGAATGATGGATACCAGCAATTCGTCATAACACCAAGCCTGTGCTTATATAGAGATGTCTCCACTACGGTCGACATGACGGAACAAGGACAAGGTCCCTCGAACAACGCTTTCAGGATGACAGCGGAGCTGTCAATTCACCATCAACTGCGCTCGGAATGACATCACATATTGCTCAGAATAACATTATAGTTTCCTCAGAACGACATTTTGAGCATTTTGCACAATAAAAAGTATTCTAAACTTTTTATGGTAGTGCTATGATAAGCCTATGACTTCGTTATCGGGTTTTGCACATGGAGTTACAAGAGCAACCTTGATATACGGCATCGCCTCGCCATTTTCTCCTCTTTTGTAGAGAATTGTACCATAGATTTGAGCCCATTCTCCTGATTTGATATTGGCTTTTGCAAAGTTGTTATCACAAATACAGTAAAAGTCTTGTATATCGTTTGCACAACACGTCATACACTTTCTACCTGCTAAAAAAAAGTTTTTTGGAAGTCTTTGGTGTAATTGAAGTTGCGCTGTAAAGCGTACTTTCTTTGTATTATAGCGTGCTGGTGAATCCATAGTGTCTATGAACCATATTCCATAGTATTGGTCGTCGATTTCTATTGTATCTCCCTCAACTGAATATGGCAAATCGTCCGCTATACTAAATTGATTGCCGCTTGGGTCAAAATATAAAAACTCTAAATCTCTATTTATTAGTTTCATATTTCTTTTGAACGTGCTGACCTCTTTTTCGTCTTCACAATTAAACATTATGACTACATTTGAAGGAGTCAACAAGTCAACGAATTTTTGGCGCATATTGTTGAAATACGTCCTAAATGTGCTTGTGTCCACTACCGTTATCGTTTGTACCACATTCATATAACTTGGCAATTTAAAGCCGTCCCACATTGCGTTATGTTCAACATAAACGACGTCGGGATCATACTTCAATATGCTTTGTTCGGCAATAGCCTCGAATTCTTCTTGAGAATCAATATTAACCAAAGCGGTATTGTTGTTTTTCAATACATATTTATCGTATTCTTCAATGCCCTCTTCACATTGCAAAATCAAGCCTTTTGCTTCTGCATCAATAAACAATTGTTCTTCTAATGCTTCATTCAAAAAGTGGGTTTTTCCTGCCTCAATTATGCCGTTTACAACAATTACGGATACTTCTCTATTTATCATAACTACTTATTAAATAATTCTTGGATTGCTGTTTCGTTGATTTTCGAACCTATTACGCATATCTTGCCAATAACATCAGCTGCGCCTAAACGAATCTCGTAATCACCGTAAACTAAATCAAAATAATACCATTCTTTGTTGTCCGATGCTTTTAAAACGCCCTTTGAACGCAAAATTACACCGCAATTCTCGCCGCATAGGTGTTCAAGAATATAGGACAATTCTTCTTTGGTATAACTCTTGGCTGTTTCGATACCCCAACTTTGAAATACTTCGTCTGCATGATGATGTCCTGCGTGGTCGTGATGATGCTCATGGTGATGTTCGTGGTCATGACCATGGTGGCAACAACATTCATCATCGTCGTCGTGGTCATGATGGTGATGATGATGTTCTTCTTCCTCTTCATCCTCATCGTGATGGTGATGGTGACAGCACTCTTCTTCGTCCTCGTCCTCATCGTCATGATCATGGTGGCAAGACTCTTGTTCTTCGTTCTCATCATGATGATGACAACAACATTCGTGCTCATCATCTTCGCCATTGTGATGATGGTGGTGATGATGTTCCTCTTCGTGTGTATTCTTCAAGGATTCGATAAAACTATCTAATTGATTTTGACCATTTTCCAAAACCTCAATGAGTTTTTCCCCACTTAGTTCTGTAATTGGAGTGGTGATAATCGAACATTTATCATTGATTTCTCTGATTTGTTCTACTGCCGATAAAATCTTTTCTTCAGACAATTTGTCTGCTTTTGATACAACAATATTGTGAGCTTCTTTGACTTGATCGATATAGAATTCACCAAAGTTTTTGATATACATTTTACATTTGCCGCCATCAACAACGGTAACAACGATGTTAAGTTTTAAAGGTGCGTCTACCTTTAAAATTGCTTTCACGATATCCGACAATTTGCCTACGCCTGATGGTTCGATAATAATTCTATCGGGATTGAATTTATTGATAACTTCTTTGATAGAACTCTCAAAATCGCCAACTAAAGAACAGCAGATACAACCTGAGTTAATTTCTTTAATTTGTACGCCGGCACCCTTTAAGAAAGTACCGTCAATACCGATTTCGCCAAATTCGTTTTCTATCAAAACTACTTTTTCTTTTGAAATATCTGATTCAAACATTTTTTTGATAAGTGTTGTTTTACCGGCACCTAAAAATCCGGAAATAACGTCAACTTTAACCATTTTTTTGCCTCTCTAACAAATATTTTGCGTTTTAACCGCATCTATCATTATAACACATTTTAAATATTTTTACAACGATTAAATGATAATAGACAAACTTTTTTGGATTGATTATGTTAAATTTGTCATTTGAAGGTGTAGAATGTCATTTCGACCGAAGTGCTAATGCGCGGAGTGGAGAAATCTAATTTGCCTTTAATGTGAAAACGTGCAATTGGTATACTACTGCAAGTATGCTTCGATATGAGTCTGTGCTTATATAGAGATGTCTCCACTACGGTCGACATGACGGATACCAGCAATTCGTCATCACACCAAGTCTGTGCTTGTACAGAGATGTCTCCACTTCGGTCGACATGACGGAACAAGGACAAGGTCCCTCGACTACGCTCAAAATGACAATGTGGATGAGATTCTTCGACTACGTTACACAACGCTTGAGAATGACTTAAGGTTGACATTATAGAGTCGATATGAATATAGCAGGCTAATGATGTCGAATGAGGAATTTTATTTGACAAAAAAAAATATTTATAAT
>CALYRM010000141.1 GCA_945482995.1 uncultured Clostridia bacterium
AGTCGAAGAATCTCATCCTTTTGTCATCTTTCATTGTTTGATAGCTAAAGCTATCAAATCTATCCGACCGTTACCGATTTAGCAAGATTTCTCGGTTTATCGGGATCAAGCCCCTTTTTTATAGATAAATAATAGCTTAATAGCTGTAATGGAATTACACTAAGCACCGACCGATCATTTTCCAAGGATTTTGGAATTGTTATTTGGTTGGCGCTTATTTTTTCAAACGGGCTTATAACCAACACGCTTGCACCTCTAGATTTTACTTCGTTTACTGCGTTCAAGCAGCCCTTTAAATATATTTCTTTGGTTATTATACATACAACCAAGGTTTTTGCTCCGACCATAGCAAGCGGACCATGCTTAATTTCTCCTGCAGGGCTTGCGTCAGAGTAGACGTAGGAAATTTCCTTGACCTTCAAAGCGCCCTCGAGCGCGGTTTGATAATCAACGCCTTTGCCAATGAAAAATAGATTTTCAAAATCATTTTTATAAACAAAATCTTTAATATACCTATTAAAAGTTAAAACTTGTTGTATTTCTTGAGGTAGCAGTTCGTTGATAAGCTTATTACTTCCGCAAATTTTGCCACAAAGATATTTTAAAACTATAAGTTGAGTTGCATAACTTTTTGTTGCGCCCACCGCTATTTCAACTCCTGCTAAGGTTAGCAAGCAATAGTCGCTAAACTCGGTAATTGTTGAGTAGGGCACATTGGTGATAGCTATCACCTTAGCGTCCGATTTTTTGGCTTTCTTTATTGCACCAATGGTATCAGCAGTTTCTCCGCTTTGACTAATTGCAATTATTAAAGTCTTCTTGTTTAGGTTGATTGAAGAATATAAGAATTCGTCCGAGGTAATACATTGTGTGTGTATATAGGCAACCCCGTCAAGTAAACTTTTAGCAAACAATCCTGCATGATATGCAGTGCCACACCCTAAGAATATTATGGAATTGTAATCCTTGAAGTTACATGTATTTTGTATATCCCTTAACTTTTTAAGATAGTTGATAGTACTTTTTACCGCTCTTGGGATCTCAAAAATTTCTTTAAGCATATATGTCGGATAACTGCCCTTATTAATATTATCAACAGTTAGATAGGTTTTGTGAAATACGGTTTTTTTCTTTTTGAGATTGTTGTCAAATAGCTCGATAGTATCGTTTGAAAGCAAAGCTATTTCGTTATCCTTCATTCGATATAGGTTTTGAGTGTAGCCAACGATAGCAGGAGAGTCGGAAGCAAAACAATAGAAATCCTTACCTTTGCCGATAATAAGCGGATTGTCCTTTTTTGCTAAGTATATAGTTTTGGGCGTGTATTCGGAGAGAATTGCCACAGCATAACTGCCGACAAGTTTTGAGAGAGCTGTTTGTATACCCAATAGAATATTATCGGGAGTAAAACAATCTTGCAATAATACAGCAATAACCTCTGAATCGGTTTCGGATAAAAACTTATACCCTTTTTTAATCAAACCTTCTTTTAGACTGTCGGCATTTTCTATTATTCCGTTATGTACAATTGTAAAATATCGGCATTTATGCGGATGTGCGTTTTTCTCGGTTGGTTTGCCGTGAGTCGCCCATCTTGTATGACCGATTGCGATGTCGGAAGTATAACCGTTTAGCTTCGGCTTAATATCCTTTACTCTTCCTTTTTGTTTGATTATTTTTGTTTGATTACAATAATTAAAGGCTATTCCCACAGAATCATATCCACGGTATTCCAATAATTCCAAGCCCTTATAAACATCTAAAAGACAATTTTCTTTAATAAAACCTATTATTCCGCACATATCCCCACCAAATTGAAATTGATATATTAGGATATGCATGATTAATGTGCAATGTGACAGCAAAAAGGCTGTCATCCTCAAGCGTAGTCGAAGAATCTCGTCCTTATTGTCATTCCGAGCCATACTAATTGTCATTCTGAGCGCAGTCGAAGAATCTAATCCTTATGACATCCTGAGCGAAGTCGAAGGAACTCATTCTTATTGTCATCCTGAAAGCGATGCTCGAAGGATCTCATCCCTGTTGTCATTCCGAGCGTAGTCGAGGAATCTAATCCGCATTTTTACCAAAATAGAAATATAAAAAAAAGGATTAAGCGTGTTCGCTTAATCCGAAGCATCTATTAATAAAAGTTAAATAGTGGTTCATATATACTTCACGATCGACTTCGCTGATAATATAGTGTCTTGCGTTTTCGTAAATGAATAGGCGAACGCATTTATAACCTTTTTTGCGTAAAAACTTGTAAAGTTTGATTGCTTTTGATGATTTTTTTCCGCCCACAGGATCGTGTCTACCCGAAAAAATCGCAATCGGAGTATCAAGGCGGCGGTTGTTATCATCGCCATTAAGGGAATATTCTGCAACACCCTTAGAAAAACTGTAATAGAAATTACCGCACAAGGTTGCATTACATAACGGATCATTTAAATACTCAATTCTTTTCTTTTCGTCCTTTGTAGCCCATAAGCAATCGCCTTTTTCAGAAGGAAATGCAGAATTTAAAGCATTTTTGTGTGATTTTGCTACAATGTTTGCCTTTTTCCTCTTAGGTAATAGCTTTGTAACTGCCGAAGCAAATAGAGAAGTCGGAATATCAATCAATGCTGTACCACTAAGAATAATGCCATTATACTCAATACCCTTGGTGAGTAGAGCTTGAGCCAAAAAACTACCGTAACCGGTACCAATTAAAAGTGATGGAATCTTATAGATTTCTTTAAAATAATTGTTTAGGAAAATTAGGTCTTGAAAGGAATCCCTAAAAATGTTACCGTCGTGATATCCCAAATTATTTTTTAATTCAGTTTCACCCAAAGCGCGCAAATCATTGCAAAAAACAATATAGCCGTTTGCTTCAAGTAATTCTGCAAGTTCGGTATATCGTCCGCTATGCTCGTATGAGCCGTGTGCAATTTGAACTAATCCCTTTGGCAACTGCACATTATTCCAAACCTTAACGTTTAATGGCGTTCCGTCAAAGCTGTTTATTAAATATTGTTCCATAATTCTCCTTTCCCGTATATTATATAGTTTTTAAATAATAAGGTCAATAGGGTAGGCGAAATTTTCTCAAAACTTGCAAGCATTTTAGGACTAGGGTTTTTATAGAGAAGTAACAAAATCGTTTGTATTTTACAAAAAATATTGCTTTTTACCGATAAAAAGAAAAGGATTTTTATGCCCCAAAGCATAAGGGGAAAACTGAACTCCCCCTTAGAAACAGTTTCTCAAAATAAACGAAAAAAGGCTGTCCCAAAATATATGGAACAGCCATTAAAATGCAAATAGTAAATTACTTTGAAACCTTTGTTGCTCTTGCTACCTTGCCGCTACGAAGACATCTTGAACAAACGTATTCAGATGATACAGCACCATTGTCAGCAACAACCTTTACCTTTTGCACGTTAGCATTCCATTGACGGGGAGCCTTACGATTACTGTGGCTTACTGTGTTACCACCCATCTTGCTTTTTCCACAAACGCTGCAAACTCTTGACATAATTAACACCTCCAAAGGATTATTGACTTCAACCATTTTAACACGCTTTTAATGAATTAGCAAGAAAAATGATAATATTCTTTTGTATATTTTTTATTAATTTACTTTTCTTG
>CALYRM010000142.1 GCA_945482995.1 uncultured Clostridia bacterium
GTTATAGGTAGCGCAATAGCGGCAGGATTCTTGCTAGCGATTTTTGGATAATTATTTTTAAAATCATTCCGAGCGTTCATAATGTCATTTCGAGCGTAGTCGAGAAATCTCATCCTTATATGTCATCCTGAAAGCGTTGTTCGAGGGATCTCATCATATGTATAATGTCATTCCGAGCGAAGTCGAGGGATCTCATCCTTGTTATCGTCATCCTGAGCGTAGCGTAGCGTAGTCGTAAGGATCTAATCCTTGTTGTCATTCCGAGCGTAGTCGAGGAATCTAATCCTTATTATATTCAAAAGGTCTTATATAGATTATAAGACCTTTTTTTTCTTGCTTAGTCGTCATTCCAATCTTTAATAATGTCTTTCCAACTTTCATAATGTCATTCTGAGCATTCATATTGTCATTTCGAGCGTAGTCGAGAAATCTAATCCTTATTAATCGTCATCCTGAAAGCGAAGTCGAGGGACCTCATCAGCAGGTAGTGGAGAAATCTCTATACAAAGACTGACTCATTTCGAAACGTAAACGAAACTCAAGTATTCTTCTTTTCGCAAATTTTTATAAACTTTTTAACCTTTCCGGCCAATAAATACGCTAATCCGAGTTTTAATAAGTCGGGTATAATAAAAGGAACAACGCAAAGCAATAATGCAGCGGCAAAGCCTGTATTTTTAGGGTTATTTGCAATCCATACAAACCATATTGTGCCCAGTAGATATAATAATATTAAACCTATAACTGATGATATAATTGAAAAATGTTTGAGCTTTAAGCTTTCAAATAACCAGTATACTAAGCCAACCACAATAAAGCCGACTATATAGCCCCCTGTACTTGAAACAATAACGCCTAATCCGCCTTTAAAGCCTGCAAATATCGGCAGACCAACGATACCCAATAGAATATACAAAACAATCGAGCAAGTACCCAGCATACCGCCCAAGCAATAGAGAGCCATAAACACCGCAAATGTTTGCAATGTAAAAGGAACCGTGCCGGGAATTGTAATCATAGCACAAACGGTAATCAAAGCAGTAAATAAAGCAACGTAAACAATTTTTTTAACCTTTTCCATGTTTATCATATTGTAAACTGTAATTAATAAGAACTTTACAATATATTATGAATCTCTAATAATAATTTGTCAATTGTATTGCAATAAAATTGCATTCGATTTATAATTAACTAAAGGTATTATGCTATGATTAAAAACGAAGTGCTATGTATATTAAAGAAAAACGAGGGCTATGTTTCGGGAGAGAGTATCTCCCGAATGCTCAACATATCGAGAATGTCCGTAAGTAATGCGGTAAAATCATTGATTGTTGACGGATATGTTATTTCTGCATCCACGAAAAAAGGTTATAAACTTGAAAAATCGCCTAATCTAATTAGCATAGGTGAATTATCAACTTATTTAGATAGCGATACTATGCAAAATGTTATATATTTGGAAGAAGTATCATCTACAAACGATTATTTGAAGAATTTAGCTTCAAATGGCGCAAAAGAAGGTACCGTTGTTATAGCAAATAGGCAGACGGCAGGGAAGGGTAGACTTGGCAGAAATTTTTATTCCCCCGAAAATGTTGGTATATACATGTCATATCTTTATAGACCGACGGCAACATTAAGCGAGTTGTCAAGCATAACTTCAAGAGTGGCGGTAGCTGTTTGTCAGACAATCCAAAATACATGCGGAGTAGAGTGCAAAATCAAGTGGGTAAACGACTTGCTCATAAATGATAAAAAAGTTTGCGGTATATTAACCGAAGTATCTGTTGTTGGTGAAACTCTTTATGCTGATTATGTGGTAGTAGGCATTGGTATAAACGTAAATAATCCAAAAAGCGATTTTATTGGGGAACTTAGGGATAAAGCAACTTCGATAAAACTTGAAAGCGGAAGGGAGCATTCAAGATCTAAACTAGTTGCAGAGATTATCAAAAATTTAAAGGTATTATTTAACTTTTCAATGGACAAGTGCTTATCGGAATATCGCAAGCTATTAGTAAACACTAATCGTGAAGCGGTGTTTGATTATCAAGGTAAACAAACGATAGGCTTAGTTTTAGGAATAGATGACGATTTTTCTTTGCTTGTAAAAGTTGATGACAAAACCATAAAACTTTCGTCGGGCGTGGTATCTATAAGGGGAAGAAAAGGTTATCTATAACATAGCGAGTCATGGGCAACTTTACCCGTATTGTAGCACAAATCCGCCTTCTTGCAAGAGAGGCACTCATTTTGTGCGAAAATATTCGTCGGGCTTGACTTTTGCCATGAGTCTTACTATAATAACTTTATGATCGGCAAGCTGCGCCTGCACTGCCCGTGTTGCGGCTGGAAAAAATGGTGCAAGGGCATTATCTAACCGATTATTTAGGGAGGTAAAACCATGAAAAACATAGAAAAAATACGTCTTATCCTATTTGCCGTGGCGTTGCTCTTTGTCCTGTCGCTTGTGTGCCTGACGGCTTGTAACGGCGATAGCGGCAGCACAGACGACGGTATGCATACCCACGTCTGGGAGCATAATGCAAGCGACGCCTATTTGAAATCGGAGGCGGATTGCACGCATCCGCGCGTGTATTACGTTTCCTGCAAAACCTGCTTTGAAAAGGGGACGGAAACCTTTACTGACGGCGATGCGCTTGGCCATACCGGCGGCACCGCCACCTGTCGGGACAGAGCCGTTTGCCTTCGTTGCGGGGAGGCTTACGGTGAACTGAGCGACGAGCACCAGCTCGGCGATACCCCAGTTGTCGTGGCTCCGACCTGCACGGAACCCGGTTCCGAAACCTTCACCTGCACCGTATGCAGCAAAGAGTTTTCAAGAGAACTCCCGCCGGTACACTCGGGTGAGTGGGTAGTAGTCGCTGCGCCACGTTGCTTCGATGATGGTGAAAAACAGCGCGTCTGCGCGGTGTGCGGCGTGCTCGAATGCGAGCCCATTCCTATGTACAACGCCCACGACTTCGGCGGCGCTAGTTGCTCCGGCGGCGATAAATGCCAGCGGTGCAACTACATAGAAGGGGACGGCCTCGGCCATGATTTTGGCGAGTGGGAGACCGTCGAAGAGGCGACCTGTCTCGCAAACGGTAAGCGTGTAAGCCGTTGCAGCCGGTGCTCTGCCGTGAAGGAAGACATCGTGCCGATGATCGGTCACGACTGGGAAACCGAGATCGTGACACCATCCACCTGTAAGACCCGCGGGGAAGGAAAAAACACCTGTCAGCGTTGCCGCGAGATTGAAACCATTTCGCTTCCGCTTGCCCCCCACAGCGGTGAATGGACCGTGACGCGGAAAGCGACCTGCACCGCGACCGGCACCGAAGAGCGCACCTGCACGGTCTGCGGCAATTACGAAACCAGAACCGTTGCCAAAGCGCCCCATACCTTCGACGCCTGGACGATCGAGAAATGGGAAAGCTGTACCGAAAACGGGCTGGAACTCCACATTTGCACTACCTGCCGCTTCGAGGAAACTAGAATCATTCCCGCGGCACATTCGCTCCCCGACGATTGGACAGTGGTCCGTGAGGCCACCTGTTCTTCGACGGGGACACGGACCAAGGCCTGCACGGTAGATGGATGCGGCTACGTTCTG
>CALYRM010000143.1 GCA_945482995.1 uncultured Clostridia bacterium
TAAACCACTTTAATACAGTAAAGCATACTATTTTAGTATGCTTTACTGCTATAAAGCACTTTACTACACTAAACAGGTAAACCCTACCTGTATAGTATACTTTACTACACTAAATTGCTAACGTGCTAAACTCTACCGGAATACTATACTTTATTACATTAAAGCGTTAGCGTACTGAATTACTACTTGGCTACTATAACGCGCGAAAACTTAATTTTGAAAATCCGTGCTTAAATCCGTGTTTAGAAAATTAAACAGGGTTTTGCAAAAAATCGCTTGACAATTTTCCCTTGTGGGTGTAATATGGGATTATAAGGGTTGCGACCGACGCAAAAGGGCTTGCAAATGCAAGTATAGGTTATATCAATTATGGCAAACATTAAACTTGAAGTTATCGTTAGAAACAAAACTAACAGGCACAACGGCAAACAGTTTAAAACTTATGCAACGAAATTGAAAGACGGAAAGTGGTGCGAAGTACGTTTTACGCGTGACGTCACGGAACTGCCGGTTGCTTATAGTGAACTGATTTGTGAGAGTGAGAACGTGAATTTTGATAGACGTAATAAGTATCCTATCTGTTGGATTAAAGGTGTCGTGTCTATCAAGCAGTTGGAACGACCGGTTGAAGATATGACACAGTATTTTGAAGAAGTAAATGAGTGATTCGATAGAATACGGTATACTTAAAATAATGCGTTACAACGCGTTAAACGGGACGTGGTACAGGATAGCGAAATATAAAGATACTTGGTATTTTGTACACGTTTCGCGTAAGAAGTTATCAAGTTGTCCTTGCGGCTATACACGGAATGGTAAAAAATATTATCTTTACAAAGGATGTTTTATCATTTCGTCCGCGTCGACAATTGATATAATTTGATTTGTGATAGACAGAAGGTGTATAATATTGACGTGGAATGTCAACGCTTTAATTAGTCCACGCAAGTGGCACGTCGTGACAAAAAATGTTATATGCACAATGCTATCGGGTGGTGGTGGGAAATTAATTTATGGCAAAACGAGTATCTTGGCGAAAACTTGGAATAGATAGAATAATATCGCAGAATATAGAGCAGAATCCGTTGATTGCAGCAAACGCAGGGAAGATTTGGGAAAATGCTTATAGGCAAGCCTTACGACGTGCAAGAAAAGCAGGTATAAAGGATATAAATATATCGCGTGAATTATTTGTTTCAAGTTTTTATAAGACAGAAAGCGCGTTATTTGAGTTTAGCGAAGGCACGTCTTTTGCGGAAGTAAACCGCATACAGATTGCCGATAAATTTAAGGAAGATACACAAAAGGAATTTATTAAAGCGAGATTCGCAGGAATGGCAGAATCATACTCAAAAGTCAACGAACTTCTTGACGGATATTTAGACGGTAATATATCATACGAAGAATTTCGTGATAAGATAGACGAATTTCGTGAAACAGACGCGGAATATCTTATTCGGTCAGGAAGTAATTAAAAATAGGCTACTTTATACTTAATAGGCGGTTACAATGTGGGAAAGCAGTAAATTTTTTAGTGATAAATATATATCAATAGGTTGGAATCTTAATTTCGCAAACAGTTTTCCCCATTGTGATTACGTCGCTTGTGACACTGAAACAAAATTATATTACGACGGTGAATTACTGTCAGAAGACAAAGCATACGAATTATACAGGGATAACGGGCAACAATGGGTGCGTAATAATCTTGAAGTTAAAGCGTATGCTTTTATGATATCAGACGGTGAAAACTTTGCTTTATTTCAAAACGCAACAGATTTCTTGACGTGCTTGTCAATGTTAAACGTCAAAAGGGTATTTTGGTATAACGCGAGATTCGACTTTGCAATATTCGATTATTATTTTTTATCAAATAATTGGAAAGATATTTCGTCGGAAATTGAAGAATCGAAACGTTATAAGAAAATGCCGACAAATACTTTTCAATCATTAAATGGCGAATTTGGTCAACGATATTCAATGAGAATATGGAAGGATTATATCAATAGAAGGTCACAACGTAAAGTGCATAACTTTACAATGATTGATATATGTAACATATTTTCCGGTGGGTTGAAGAAGAATCTTGAAGATTGGAAGATTAAAGACAGGCAAGGCAACGACGTTCGTAAGTTGGAAATGGATTACGTCGAAGGTAGTGTCGAAGACGACTTACAGTATATGATAAACGACACGAAAGGGCTTTATTTGCTTGCGGAAAAAATCAACGAAACAATGAAGAAGATTACAGGCTATTCATTGTTTGACGGCGATTATATGACAGCAGGTGGATTGGCAAAAAAGACGTTATTAAAACATATGTTTTGGCATAGTGATTATGACAACGTACGGGCTTTCAAAATGTGCTTTCCTATCACAGTAGACGAAGATAAGGATTTTCGTTTTAATCACCTTTATTTAGGCGGAAAATGCTTTGTGAATCCCTATAAGGTAGGCAAGGCACAGGCAAATATTTACAAGTACGACGTCAATTCTATGTATCCGGATAAAATGCGTAATATGTTATATCCGGTTGGCAAGCCGACGAAATTGAAAGAATTGCCGGAAGAACGAAAAGGCAAATGTTACGTATTAAAAATTAAAAACCTTTTCGGTGCATTGAAAGAAAATTGTGTCCCGGTGTGGCAAGACGTATTGACCGGTGATTACGTAGAAGTTATACGCGAAGAAGAAATACGTTATATATGGCTTGAAGAACTTGAAGAACTTGAAAATTGGTATTGGTTAGAATATGACGTAGTGGAAGTATTAGAATATCAAGGACGTTATCCCCGCGGTGTCAAGAATTATGTTGACACGTTTTACGAAATGAAGTGCAAGGAAAAAGGCGCAGTAAAGCAGGGTGCTAAACTTTTGTTAAATAGCGCATACGGTAAACTTGCACAGAAGATTGAACGTCAGCAATGTAATTACGAATTGGACGAATACGGTGTCGTACACCTTGTAAAGAAAGGTGTCGAGATTGACGAAAATGCAATGTTGTCGGTAGTAGTAGGTAGTAGAGTAACAGCATTAGCACGTGTGAATCTTATGACGTTTATTCGTAAAATATGTGCGCCGAATATTAAAGAAAATTTTGTTTATTGTGATACTGATAGCGTTCACGCGTTGACACCGTTCGACGATTGTGACGATAAAGCATTAGGCAAAATGAAGTGTGAAGGTGTGTATGAACGCGGATTGTATCTTGCACCGAAAACTTATTTAATGTATGACGGAAAATACGAAGTGCATTGTAAAGGTGTGAATACAAACGTAGTAGCAAGAGAAATTGAAGGCAAAAGTTTTGACGACGCGTGTGATATTTTTAAACCTTTAAGAACGTTTAGGTGTCTTGCCGGATTAAACGTTAAAGGTGGAAAAGCATTGATATACGTCGACAAAATGATATTAAACGACAAAAATATGTTAATACAAAAAGAAATTAGGGGTGAACTTGAAGAAGTATATCCCGAAGGTTGGTAAAAATGGAAAGCAAATATGAAATGAAATTAAATGGTTACAGAGTGGAAGTATTCTTTGATTCGTCAGAAGGTTGGTTTGTCAGATTGGGTGACGTTAAGGAAATAATCG
>CALYRM010000144.1 GCA_945482995.1 uncultured Clostridia bacterium
AGTGAGTATGTTGCAATGGAACAATCAATGGTTGACTTCATTGATAAGGCAAAGGCTATATTGAAACTTGACGTATACTCGATATCAAATGAAAAACTTGTCAACGACGCAATTACCGCACTTAATAGTATTACACAAAACTACTTAGATTACGGTATCAGCGAAGCAACTTGGAGGAACTACGTTGAAAACGCAAGAGCTGCCAAATTGCAGGTTGCACGTGCTAAGTTAGTTACGGCAAGCAAACTTGTTCAAGGTATTCAAAAAGAGATTGACGCGTTGACAGGCTTCGACGTCGATAATATGGGTTACTTAGCAGATCTAACTAAAAGAATCAAGGCGTTAAAGGGCGATGATAGAGGTTTGTTAATTCTTGATAACTATAACAAGGTTGTAGAAGAATACAATGCTTATAGAACAACGATAGCCGAAGAAATTGCTCCAATCAAAAACCATGTTTCCGACATCGGCAAGGTCATGGCTGTTGTTACGAGCACACTCACAGCATTAGGCGTAGGCTTAATGCTTAAGAGATGCTAGGAGGTGGAACAATGAGAAATAAAAAAGTTAATCCTAATCTTAGCAAGGGAAACAAAAGTAATATGAAAAAGAATAGTAAATTAAACAGTAAATTAATATTTGCGTTAAGCGTTGCGGTAATAGGTGTAGTGCTTGCAATATGTATGGTAGGCTGTCAAAACGCCAATAAAGAAAATGATTTTAACACAAAAATCAATGGTATTGAGCAAGCCAAGAGCGTTGTCAGTAAGATTACAGTTGTTGATGGCGACGTAACAGTTTATGACTACACCAAAACTATTACGATAGATGGCGCTAACGCACATGTTAATGAAGTCGAAAAGAGCTTAGGCGACAACTTTGCAATGGTTGAGAGTGTAAAGGAAAACGATATCGCGAATGTTGACAAGAAATCGTTTTGCCCAATCAACACAACGTTTTTCTCTGCCGGTATGGAAACAACCAAAGTTGATAATAAGACCGTTTATTCAAACAAGGTTAGTGCAACTACAATAAGAGCGTTTATGACGATTACAAATAATATAAATGTCGAGGGCGAGGGCTATCTAAAACTTGTTAGTGACAACAAAAACATTTTATCCGTTGAATTGACCTATAACACCACGACAGGAAGAACGGTAACGGTTACCACAACCTATAGCTATTAAGGAGATGAAGAAGATGAAAAAGATTTTTGTTATAGTTTTAATATTAGTATTAGTCATCTCATTATTTGCTTGCGTTGAGCCTACAACGCCGACGCAACCGCCAAAAGAGGTTAAGTTAGCCACACCGCAAGGTTTAGTTGTAGATATCAACGCACTCATTTCTTGGCGTGCAGTCGAGAATGCAACAAGTTATGTTTTAACGATTAACGGAGTTGAATACACAACAGAGAGCACACGTTATCAAGCAGATAAAAACCTAAACTTTACCGTTTCAGTCGTAGCAAAGGGTGGCAAAGGCTATATTGATTCCGACCCTTCAATTACCAAAACTTACGAATCTATAACTCCTAGTGGACCGGTTATCCCCGATGACGACGTTGTAATCGCAATCGAAGGCGGAACACAAATCAACAGTCTTGGCACATTACAACTAACAGCAGTTGTATCCGGCACAGACAATACCGCTGTTAATTGGGAAATTACAAGCGGAAAGGATTTTGCAACCATTGACAATAACGGTTTAGTCACTGCAAAAGAGGTAGGCGGAGATAAAACTATCATCGTAAAATGTACTTCAAAAGCAGATGAAAAAGTAAGTGTTACAAAAGTATTGAACATAAGAGCAAAAAATGAATTAACGCAGGCAATGTTGGACACAGTTGCCGCAAAGTCTACAATTTCATACGTAGGCTTTGTAAGTATTGACTTATTCACCATAGGAATCAATCCAAAACCATATAAAACTTATAGCACAGTCGTTAAAACAGCTATGGACGGCACAAATTGGTATGCTCAATACGAAACGGACGGTATTAAGCAAGGCTTATATTATAAAAACCATGAAGGCTTTGCAAGTAAAGTCGGTTTATCGTTTATGAACGATGAATTATATGAGCCAATGCTTGACGATGACGGAGAGAAGGTGACCTGGGAAGATGCAGGTTTATATAATAACTTTGTCGGTTTACAAGTATCAGATTTTACTTGGAACGAAGACGAATGGCGTTGGGTTTATACAGGCAAAAACAACACCTTAATGGAAAGGATGATTGCTTCTGCTAACCCATACGAGTTTGAAGTTAAGAGCTTCTCTTTGATTATAGACGGCGGTGAGGTTATAGGTATATATGCGCTTAGTGAAGATGACTATACCTTAGCAACCAACTATAAGGCAATTCAAGAGTTGTTTGTCGCAATCGATTCAGGCGAAACTGTAGAAGTTCCGACAATCGCAAAGTATGCACACGAGGATATTCATGACGATTTAAAAACAGCTCTTAACAATATGCATTCTCTTGATAACTATACGATAACTTCAAAAGAGATTATTGCCAGCGTATATTCGAGCGGTTACAATCAATCGGGTTATGTTGAAACAATCACTAGTGACCTATGTCACTTTGAACCGTTTGACATAGCATACGATATAAGTGGAAGGGAAATCAGAAAACCTAAAGAAAACGCTTCATACGGATTTAAGAAATTGAGCGACGATTTCTATAATACGTATTACGAAAAAGAGGACGGAACGTTTTCCGCTTCAAGAGCGTATGCAAATACATTCGATGCAGCAAAACCAACCTTTGCCTTTGCTCCCGAAATCTTCCGTTCCTATGCAAAAGACGTGGAAAATGGCACAACAACTTATTATGTAGACGAACTAATGAGCGGTGTTGCTTCCACTTTCTACCGTGGTGTAGGCAATGACGTTGCTCTATATGGTATATTTGCAACCACCGGAATTATTTCTTCAACAAGCTCCTTTACTCCTTACGTAACCGTAAAGGACGGCTATATAGTAGACGCAGGCTTCTACTTCTATATGGGGGCAATGTATGGTGTTATCGAATTGACCTATTCCGACTTTAACACAACCACCTCTACAGAAAAGGAAGTAAACTTTGAAACTCGTCAAGTTCCAACAAAGTGGGAAGAATTAACCATAATCGAAACAGACGAAGACGAAACTGAAATAAACGCATTGGATTATTTAAAAGAGTTTTTCGGAAACGAAAACATCGCAGAAATAATGCCTTTCTTTGGAGAAGTACTAGGCGATACGTTTGGTTTTGCAATGACCACATACCGTGTTGCAGAAGATAAAAAGTCCCATAAGACGATAACATTCTACTACGATGTACCGATAGATATTGACTATACTATTAATTCGTCCATCGAAACAGTAGAAAACTTCTTAATAGCAAAAGGCTTTGAAAAGGACAAATACGACAACTATGTCAAGAATGGTATTTGTGTTAAGCCATACGATCAAAGTTTAGACTTTGTAATCTACGTTTGGAGACAATAAACATCAATTATAATGTCATTCTTAAGCGAAGTGCAACGAAGTCGAGGAATCTCATCCTTACAAACGGGCAACGCACCAA
>CALYRM010000145.1 GCA_945482995.1 uncultured Clostridia bacterium
AATATTATAGAGACCAAAAAGCCCAATTAAACCAATGGAAGATAACACCGCCTACGGTTTCAGAGGGGTCTTACTCAAATAGTAACCTTATCAAAACCAATGACTATGGGATTTGGCTCAAAGTGTCAAGAATTAATGATGATGAGCTTAATAATTTAAGGAGTTACTTCGGAAAATTCGGCTTTGAGGCAATGAGTAACGACAATATTATCTATGATGTTAACTCATGGACATCTTGCAACTGGGTGCAATTTCGGGGTAATTACGTGATACCTGACATTGATAGAGAGCTGTTTGACGTGCTAAAAACCATTTTCGAGGGTGGAGTTAGATTATTTCATTCCTACGACTATCTAAAAAATGACTGTGACTTTAAAGATAATCAGCCGAGATAAAAAGACTAGTATAATCTAGTCTTTTTATTTATAACACTAAAAACACCCGCATAAAAACGGGTGCATTTATTAGATGAAATTATTCAGATGGTGATACCGGTGTAACACAAGTCCATTCTGACCACCGCAAAGCGCCATTCCAATAAGTCCTAACTCTTGTAAATACTATATTATCAATATTATGATATTGTTGTGAAACAGTGTCAGCAATTTTCACAACAGTTAGGATACCCTCACCGTTACCAACAAAGGGGAGGTTGACGGCGTTATTTGTTGGTCTTACTAGACATGTTTCTGTTAGCTCGTTTAAATCTCCACTATAGTTATCAATAGTCTTTAATCCAATGGTTGTTACGTTTTCCATTGTGGTCTTACTAATACCGTTAATGGTTAGTAAATTTTCATGTTCCAAAACTTTTTTTGGATTTGTATCTACGGTTGTTTTTTCAGGTGTTCCACTTGTGCCGTGTTGAATAGTAACGGTGTTTCGTGTACTTTCAAGCACTTGTTCTTTTTGGGCGTCATGCTTAGGGTGTAATGTTGCGGTGTTTGTTGTTTTATTGTTGTTAGTAACGGTTAATAGGTCGGTATTATCAGATGAAAGAGTTTTGATATTATCTGTTAGATTATGATACTCTTCGTTTTTCCCTTTTTTTCTGTGAATGTAATTATACTGACCGTCACTTAAAAGGTCGTTAACGTTGTTTGTATCAAAGTCTTGATTGTTGATAGTTTTGACATCTGTAATGCCACGAACGATTTTTTTTGCCATAGTTTTATTTTTCCTTTCTACTTTCCTTTCTACTTTAATTATATCATAAAAGCGCTTTAAATTAAGTGAATGGGCGCTCTTGTTTCCACTCACCGCCCTGTCTTCGTCTTGTGTGTCCTTTGTTAACGTGTCCGATAGTTGCAACCTGTTCAGTACCTACATCATTCCAATTACCCGAAGTCCTAATATATGTTGACAATTTTAACTCTTGGACACTTTTCCATTCGTTATTTTTCCTTAACCCATTGGGTTTATAGGTGGGTATAACGTTTGTGACTGTACCACCAACAAAAACTTCACACTCATCTGATACAACGGCTTCGGATAACCATCTGAATGCCTTAATTTCAGGAATAGAAATAGACCCGTTTGGCGGAACGGTATATCTCCTTGTTGGTTGTGGTGCTACCGCAATATCCCCTGTGTCAAAAGATGTTGCAATATCGCTTGATTGTTCCCATGCTACTGTACCATCGCCTTTATAAAAATGTTTGTTAACATTATACCCAACACTTGATGATGACCATGTTGTACGTGCCCTTACTGATTGAATGCCGCCATAATCAAAACTGATAGATAAATCATCGTGTACCGTTACATTTGAAAGAGCTAACTTTGCTTCTATTCGGTACGTTGATACGTGTGTTCCTGCGGGATAATAGTTATTATAGGTGATAGCTGTATCACTATCAGATGATATAACACTAGCTAAATCATCACCTTGAATTATCACAGGTCTAATGTTAAATTTTAGGTTTGCCATTTAATCACCCCCCTAATTATCCGTTGGAATACCACCAACAGTTACATCGTTTTCCGCTTGTCCGTTATGAGTTCTAATAAGCGTGTCACCGTCTGGAATTCCACCATACAGATTAATGTTACCTGCTGCAATATGATTATTGATAGTAAAGTTGTTAATATCGTTACTTGTTGCGTTACCGCCCTCGTATAAATTCGTTACAATTTTTTGTAGGGCTGTTTTAAGCTGTGAAATTTCTTGTTTTAATCTAGCAATTTCAGCGTTATTTGATTGCTTGTAATTATTAAACTCTTGTCGTAAATTATCGATAGCTTGCTGTAATTCGTTTTTTACCTGTTCAATTTTTTTGTTTAATTCCTCATCGCCATCTATGCGGTCTTTAATTTCTTTGTTAAGTTTATCTTTTAATGCCTCCAAAATTGGAAGATAATCACTTGCATATAGCCCAGTTGATAAGCAAGAAATAGCATTGTTTAAATTATATTTTTTTCCGTCAAAATTAAGTATTTTTTGATAGGTTGATAAAACCACGTCAGCTTTTAGAGTAATAACATCGTGATAAGTATGACACTCGTTCCCCTCGTCTATCCAATCATTGATTTTAGTCATATCAATACATGGCGTGTCTTCTACTTTGATGTTCCTACGTGCTACTCGGTTCAAAAGGTCAACAATAGACTTAATAAGATGATTAAAGTTAGCTAAATAATCATAATAACTTGGTGCGTTCGTACCATAGTCCCGTCTATCATCGTACCACGGTTGCCAATGACCCTCGAGTGTGAATGGGTTATGAGGTGCTAGATAAGGTTTATTTTCGTCAAAGTCGATTTTGTTATTATTTTCCATTGTGTTTTTCCTTTCTACATGATTTGAGAGAATAAAAGTTTATCTAAGTCATTAAATAGGTTATCGTGAAAAGCTTGTAACTCTCCTAGTCTTGTAACATCGTAAGAAATAGCGTTACTTTCTTGGTTGGTGTTTTGTGTGCTATTGTCACTTGTCTTTGACTTTGAATGTGCTGTAGTGTCTGCATAGTCATAGCTGTCCTTATCAAGTGATAAATCGGTGTTATCCTGTGGAAGAGTAACCTCTAAATTATTATCCCGTGAAAGTGTTTCACCTTGAGAATTAGAGTTACCAGTAGTGCTAGAAGATGAATAACCTTGAATATACTTTTCAACATTGATATAATATTCTGTTATAATGTCTTTTATGCCACGGACATAAGCTACTAACTTCCAATTAAAAAGCTCATATGTTTGAAATTTTATTGTACGTGATAAGAAACGTGCTATAAATTCCTGTTCAAAACGCAAACGGCTTGTATCATCTAAAAAGTCAAGCCCATAAAAGATAGTATTTCGACAAACTGTTTTTATTTCTTCATCATAATCTACAACTTTATGGGAAAATTGCAATTCAGGATTGAAATAGGTAATTTGATGATTATCAATAAAATCACTATAAAGTTTATTGTATGTTGTATAAATAATATCATATAAACGTGTCGTTGTCTTCATATTCAAATACCCCCGTCC
>CALYRM010000146.1 GCA_945482995.1 uncultured Clostridia bacterium
TCGCATTCTTTTGAAAATGATTTCCTTTTCCAGTTAATTTAAAAGAACTTTTATTTTTTATTGCGTTAATTTTCTCGCCTTTATGCTCTCCGCCCAACCCTGCTAATATATTTCCGGTTTTATTATCAATTTTTACTTTGCGTCCTTTATTTTCTTTGCCGTTTGGATGGACGGTAACCCATCGTTCTTCTGCGTCCATTGCTTTTTTACGACGCATTTTTAAAACTTCATTTTGTAACCATCGCTCCGCACTATCTAACGCCGCCATTCGCAACAATCTTGCGAGTGGCTCGTTAGTTTTTGCCATTTCATTATATTCTTTTTGACTAAAATTCCAACTCATTTTATTTTCCTTTTAAAAACTAATCAAAAACTAATTAAAAACTAATTAAAAACTAATTAAAAACTAATTCGCCAGTTAATTTATCTACTTGAATATCATTTTGCAAAACAACATTCACACACGCCCATTTCTTCCATTGTTCGTTTATTTGTGTGATTAACCAAACACAATTTAAGCCTTTTGGAACTTGCGGAAATATTAACAAATCTCCGCCCACTTGATTCGGCGTCCCTACTGTTAATTTTTCCCCAGCGTCAAAATTACTCCATAAATAAACTTTCCGCATTGTTGATGTTTGATTTAATCCGGCTCCGGTTTTGTTACTATTATCATAATGCATTAAATCACTACCTGCTAACGCTTGGACGTTGGCTCTTATTTGTTTCGGCTCGGCATATTGTGGAATTGGCAAACCATCTTCTCGTGGAATTGACCCGAGCGATTTCCGCCACTCTACCCAAATATCCGTATTTATTATTTGAATTGCCGAATTAGCAATTCTTCGTAAATTTATCGCCATAATTCTAATTCTTAACTAATCTTATATTGAACGCTCATTAACATTTTTCCTGTATCTTGCAATGGTTTTGTCGGAGCCGAACTATAATCCTCGCCCCTTTGAACTGCTCTTAATGCTTCCCATACGTCTCTTTTTCTAACATTTTCCAAAATCCCTTCGTTTTTCCATTTTCGCAACATTAAAGTAATCGGCGATAAAGGCGGCTCATTCACATTTACAATGCTTTCCATTAAATCGCCCTGCATCATCAAACCGATTTGATTTAACATATTTTCGGCATTTATTCTATTATTCTCAACTGCAACCACGCCACGCCTTAAACTTGCTACCCATTTTCGCTTGTTATTCTTTACGCAGGGACGAAAAAAAGGGCGTGGCGGTGCCGTTGTCGTTCCAAACTCGTTATAAAATGCTACTTTTGCAACTTTTATATTATCTTCATACTGACTTTCTTCAAAAAAACCACAACTTATTTTTTTGCCTTGCAATTTACGCAAGGCTTCGGTTCGTTGCCGAATTCGTTGCATAGTTCTTTCTATATTCATTTCCACGAGCCTCCGACTTTACGAATTGCTTGTGTTTCCGGTCGTCCGCCTACAAAAAAACCGCCTATACGAGCCATTTTTAATAACATTAACAATTGCTGTCCGTAGGGCGTTTGACATAAAAACCATTCCCACATTGTATTCGTTTGTGGCGGTTGGAAACCTACACTCACCGAACCTTCCGTTGCCGAAGTTACTACCCCTGCGGCTGGCTGACCGTCACCATCTCCATAATTTAATTTCAAAAGATGAGCCGTCATTAAAGATAATGCTAAATGTAATTTATCACAACATAACAAGCAATTATCCCACGCATAAATGTAGTTTTCCGCCATATCCCAGTAGATTTGTAAAACTTCTACTGGGACGTCGGTGAATTCTATGAATTGTTTTTTAAAAAGTTCAGCATTTAATTCGTGCTTATGATTTTCACAATTACAATTCATATTTATTACCTTTTATTTTGCTTTGATATAAACTTTAAAGGTTGTAGTTCCGCCAGTTAAAAACGACGGCGTTCCTGTTGGCAAAGTCAAATCTGTAATAATTTCAGCCAAAAGCGGATATTTTGTCGCATCAAAAGTTGAACCATTACATTCTAACCAACTTTCCCCCATTTCTCTACAACTTACCAATATATCGCCAACTTGAAAACTATCCACAACTACGCTTTTTTGTAACATTTTCGCATAATAACAATACGTTGAAGCATTATCAGGACCTTTATTTCTGCCTATAATTTGATAAAAAGGCTCTTCTTTTTTATAACATTCAATATTATATTGACTGCATATAGGGAAAACATTGTAATAACTACCATCACTTCCTGCCGGAAGATCAACTTTCAACGAAAAGTCTGTAATTTCGTGGTTTTCCAAATCTAATCTCATTCCAATAGGGATTGGATTGCCTGAATAATCATAATTTTGATTTTGCATCCCTACCATATACACATATTTATCGGCTTCTATGCGGATAATCGGTATGTTATTAAAAGAAACCCTATAAAAGGGGGTATTATAATATTGGTAAGAAGAAAGCCCGTTTTTAGCATATTCTCCGCCACTGCTACACAGATTTAAATATCCATATGCTAATACTTTTCCATTAAGTGTATTATTTTTGGCAGTTACTTCGTGGAATTCTAACGGCGTTTCCGGATCGTCCCAATGATCGTGAATATCATCACAAACTGCAAACGCTAAATAGTTATAAGCATCCTTCTTATTATACCCCATTGCTAACAATTTATTTCCAATTTTTATCATTGAACCCATATAACTGTTATCAGCCTTTAAGTCCTCTTTATGTCCGTCGGCATATACTACTCGTAGATAGATTTGTTTAATTCGTGTTCCTACATCATCATTCCAATTCTCCGACGTTATATTTAGCATATAACCACCATTATATAGGTTTTTATAGCCGCCTTTCAGCGTCGCTTTGTAAAAATTCCCATCTCTGTTCGGTAATATTATGTTGTCATAAGAAACAATATAATCATAACCAGTATCAGAACCGATTGAAACGGTTTCAGCGTATAAACTTGCAGATAAATCATCTACTTGGAGTTTATAAATAAGGGAGCTCATAGTCGCACCATTAGGGGTGCCCGTCTGCATATAATAATTTCCGTTTTTATCTTTAAAAAAGAAAGATGTAAATTCTCCTATAGAAAGATCTTGATAAGTAAAAACAGACCAAGTTTGACCGCCATCACGAGAAAACGCACTTACGCCTCTTGTACCGTAAGAGGCTGATAAAATTACACATATAATAAAATTCGGTTCTTGATAACATTTTACAAATTGATAATTATAATACTGACTATAAGTTAATTGTGCAATCTCTTCAATTGTATCTGTATCACATTTTAAGCGTTTTATTTTCCCATCTTTTGGATCTACAAACGTGTAAGAATTATTTTCCTTAACATATATAAAATTGGCGAAATCATTTTTTTTATAATAGGTTGGTATATTAGAAGAGTTTATATTATCTGCTAATTTAACTTCAAATCCACTACATCCCAGAG
>CALYRM010000147.1 GCA_945482995.1 uncultured Clostridia bacterium
AAAGAAAATTTAAATTTTATTCCATTAATTTAGAAGTATTCTTGACTTTGGGTATTGTAATTTGTTTAAAAATAAAGTATAATTAATAATTATCAACGATATTTATTTAGGAGATATTTATGCAAAAATATTGGTTAGATAAAACAATCAGTTCCATTAATACACTAAAACCATCTTCTCTTTCCCCTACCGAAGCAAACGGGTTTTTATATAAAAAACTTTCCGGTGTTTGGAAGTTTAAGTTTTTTGAAAGCGTAAACGATTTTAAGGAAGAAATGCTAAACGCCGATTTTGATACGTCCGCTCTTGACGATATTCAAGTTCCGTCAAATTGGCAATTAAAAGGATATGATATCCCGATTTATACCAATATAACTTATCCACATCCAATTAGCAAAAAATATTCGAAAACTTTTATTGACGACAACGAAAATCCTTGCGGATTTTACTCTACCACTTTTAATTTGGATAGAGTCGACTACAAATTAAAACTAGAATTCGGTGGCGTAAATAGTTGTTGTTTAATATACCTAAACGGAGAGTTTGTCGGATATAACGAAGATTCTTTTGACATCCACACGTATGATATCACCAATTTTGCAAAGGTTGGCAATAACGTTTTGTCGGTTTTGGTAGTTAGATATTGTACGGGTAGTTATCTTGAAGATCAAGACATGTGGAGATTATCAGGTATTTTCAGAGACGTTTGCATCTACGAAGAGCCCATTGCATATTTTGACGATATATTTGTATACTCAAACTTAGAAAAAAATATGCAAATTGCTGATTTGTGGATTGAAACCGCACTTAACGGCCAATATGCAGGTTTAAGTGCCTTCGTATCCATTCCGGAGTTGGGCATTAAGCAACAGTTTTTGACTGAAAAGAACTATAAATTTAGCATTGAAAACATAACTGATTTTAAACTTTGGAGTCACGAAACGCCCAATCTTTATGATATCATATTCACCTTAGAAAACGAAAATGAGATAATTGATAAGCGTACGATATCATTTGGTTTTAGAAAAATTGAAATCATGACCGATGATCAGACCAAACAGCCCTATTTAGCATTAAACGGCAAAGCATTCAAAATTTGTGGCGTTAATCGTCATGAGTTCCACCCCGAGTATGGTCACGCTGTACCCGAGTATTTGATTGACGAGGATTTAAAACTTATCAAGAGAAATAATATTACCTCAATTAGAACATCGCACTACCCTAATCAACGTTATTTTTATAAAAGATGCGATGAATTAGGTATTTTGGTTATGAGTGAAAACAACCTTGAAACTCACGGTGCCGCAAAAGTTATTCCTAGAAATAACAAACTTTGGACCGACAACATAACTGAGAGAATGTCAAGAATGGTTATTACTCATAGAAACCACCCATCAATAATCTTTTGGTCGTTAGGAAATGAATCAGGAGTCGGTAAAGCATTTCTCGCTTGTAAAAAAGCGGCACTTTTACTTGACAACACAAGACTTATTCACTATGAGCCAATGCACCAAGTTAGCGACGTCTTATCACAAATGTATACGTCTCAATCAATAATGCAACATATCGCCGATAATAAAGGAATGCGTCATTCAAGAGCATTGTGGAATAACGGGTTAGGTTATCGTTTGTCACCGAGAGATTATAAGAATAAGCCTTATATTCTTTGCGAATATGCTCACTGCATGGGTAATTCGTTAGGTAACTTTGTGGATTATTGGAAAGATTTTGAAAAGAACCCAAGATTATGTGGCGGTTACATTTGGGACTTTGCAGATCAATCAATAAAGAGAATTGTCGACGGAGTTACCGAATGGACAATGGGCGGTGACTGGGGAGATAAACCCAATGACGGCGAATTTGCGTTTAATGGCATTGTAAGAGCCGACAGAAGCCCAAATCCAGCCCTTTACGAGGTTAAAAAAGTCTATGCTAGAATATTTACACGACTTGAAGGAAAAACGCTTGTAATAACAAATAAATATTCTTTCATCGATTTATCCAATTTTACCCTTACAGTTTCGTCTGTCGTAAACGGTGAAATGGTTGACAATAGAGAATTGGAAATTCCACTTACAAACCCACAATTAGAAAGCCGTGTTCATATTCCAGATGAATTTTTTGAGCACGACGGCGAACTGTGCATTAACGTAAGTTTCGCATATAGAGAAAACACACCTTTTGCAAGCAAAGGCGACGTTGCTGCATATAATCAATTCGTGGTAAATTTCCAACTACCGAAAATTGAAACAAGCGATGCAAAACCCAAGTTTAAGGTGTTTAAGAACCATTACGAAGTATTAGGAACCGCTTTTAAATATGTTTTTGACCGCAAAAAACACGAATTCTCATCTATTGTGTTTAACAATACAGAAATACTCAATAAACCGCTTAAACCGCAATTTTGGAGAGCATTTACAAATAATGACGGTTATCCGTCTTATAATGGAATTAGTTTATCCTCATTACTATTCCTAAAAAGATTCCGCTGGGCAAATAAGCATTTAAAACCAATTTCCTCAAAACTAAAAGAAAATGAGAATAGTATTTCCATATCTACCCTATGGACAATGCCGTTTGTAAGTAGATTAAAAACGATCTACACAATTACTGACGATGGCAAAATCAAGGTTCATATGTCATTCTATGCGCTTACTAATATAATGAGATACGGCTTAACTTTCGAATTACCCGAAGGCTTCGACAATATCGAATATTACGGCGCAGGTCCAAATGAAGCATATATCGATAGGAAAGCAGCAACTGTATTGGGAATTTATAGCGGACAGGCAGAAGATATGATTCACAACTACCTATTCCCACAAGAGAACGGAAACAGAGTTGATGTTAGATACATAAAAATTGGCAAAAATATTAAAGTTAATATTCGAGCAATAAACAAATTGTTAGAAGTAAGCGTTCATCCATACACAATCGAGGAGCTTGACAAAGCAAGACATTTACACGAATTAAAAATGCACAAGACGCTAACTGTGAATATTGACGGCGGTCAAAGAGGCGTTGGTGGCGACGTTCCCTGTTGTAGCTGGCTAAAACCACAATATAGGTTAAAGTTCGGCAAAACCTATTCAGTTGATTTCCTAATGGAATTTTTAAGTGAGAAGTAAAAGTGTTTATATACCCTCGACTCTAATCGCCCTTCCGAGCCATACAAATCGCCATTCCGACTAACAATGTCATCCTGAGCGGAACGCAGTGAAGTCGTAAGGATCTCATC
>CALYRM010000148.1 GCA_945482995.1 uncultured Clostridia bacterium
TCTGCGGTCGTTACTATGTATTCGTCAAAATAAAAAGAATTGAAATGAACCTCTTGATTATTTTTATCGATATACGTTTCTTCGCTCAAATTTAGTGCTAAAAAACCCTTGGTTAGCCCTTTTTCGTACATTTTGCATAGCGCTTCTTTCTTAGTCCAAGCCCTATAAAATCCCTCAAAATCGCCTTTTTCTATTTTTTCGCCAAAGTATTTGTCCGCGATTTTAAAAACGCTTTTTCTTTGGTCAATTTTCTCGATATCAACTCCAACCGATTCAAGAGAAATAGCGGCGACTAAACGATTATCCTTATGTGAAATGGATAATTTATGATTATCACCCACAATATAGGGTGCACCCGATTTCTTTTTTGCTAAATCTACTTCTTTACCTAAAAAAGAATTTAGCCAGGAACGAAAGTCGGCTTGATTATTAGTTATGCATACAATAGTCTTAGCCATAATTCTATTTTAAACATTTATTCGGGTTTGTCAATAGTGTTTTCGGGATTTTCTGCCGTTTTGTCCACGCTTTTGGGCGATAAAACAAACGAGTTGACAAGGGTCGCCAAAGCCGCAAAACCAACGTCAACAGCGATTAAAACGTAAAAATCGACAAACGATTTAAGTTTAAATTTTAAAATAAGCATTACTATATGGAAAATAAAAAGGATAGCGCCCTCTATTGCAAGCCAAGTAGGTAGCGGAGAAAAAATCTTTTCACGCCTTTTAATTCCTTCAAGGTCCTTATCGGTTATCTCTCTTTTCTCTAAGTTTTCCGATGGGGTGTTGTCCGCTATTGGTGCTGTTACTGTTTCAGATAAAACATCATTTTTAATGTTGGCTTCGTTTGCGAGAGAATCAACAGCAACGTCACTTTCACCGACTTCAAGCGGATTAGCACATTCCGTATCACTATGTTTTTCATTTTCAATATCTTCTTTGGCGGCTTTCATATATATTCCAAAAAGAGCAAGTCCTAAAAAGAATACGAAAGTTCCCAAAATTATTCCTATTACAGAAAATACTACATATGCGATTACCATTAGTTTTCACCTCCGTCAATAGGCTTTGCATCCTCGCTTACATCAAGTCCACCCATGGTAACGCCTTGTGGCGGTACACTTTGCTCTTCGATTATGGAAGACGTGTTCACGCTACTTGGCTGTTCGATAGGCTTTGACAAGTCTTGTACGTTTCCGTTTGTCTGACTTGGAGCAGTTTGAGATTGCTTAGTAGGTTGTTGCTTAGAAGGGTTATTCGTAGAACCTTGTTGATTAACCGCCTTGCCACCAACCATTTGTTGTCCGTTTGGACCGAATGTGACGATATGATTCAAAACGTCCTCATTCTCGGGTACAAATTCAAAGTATGGTCCGTTCCAACGGAAAGCAAGAGAGGTTTGTCTACCGTTACGATATTTAGCGACAATTAATTCAATAATTTCGTTGTCCTTGTCTTGATCCTTTTCCTTGTAGAGCATCCATACTATATCGGCGTCCTGCTCGATTGAACCCGAATCTCTAAGGTCGTGGAGCTGTGGTTTTTCCTTACGTTGCTCACTACCACGCGATAATTGGCTCAATAAAATAACCGGAACGTCCAATTCCTTAGCCAATACCTTGATACGTCTACTCATTGTGGCAACCTCTTGTTGACGACTTTCTCTAGCCATATCCGACGGCAATTCCATCAACTGCAAGTAGTCGATAATAATCAAATCAAGACTGCCATGCTCGATTTTAAATTGCTTACACTTGCTAAACAACTGCATTGGGTTAGAGTTGGTGCTTTGGTCAATATAAATACCGCTATCCGATAAAACACGCCCTGCCGAACGAATTTTTACATAGTCGTCCATTTCTAGATTGTTCTTGGTCAACTTGTCGTTTTCTAATTTACCGATATTACAAAGCATTCTGGTAACTAGCTGTTTATCCGACATTTCGAGCGAGAAAATCAATATATTTTTTTTATTTTTGCCTTGATATTCGGGGTTGTTTGCGATATTACAAACAATATTCATAGCGAACGCAGTTTTACCGATACCGGGACGGGCGGCAAGCAAAATTACATCGGATTTCTTTAAGCCATTAAAGTGGAAATCCATATTCTTAAAGCCGGTTTTCAAGCCCGTCTTTTTGCCGTTCACTGCTTCGTCTTGTATATCGTTGATAACTTGCGGAACGATATCCGAAACCGAAACGAGAGTTGAACCTACGTTCTTTTTGGAAATATCCAAAATATATTGCTGTGCGTATTCTAGGCATGCGTCGGCGTCTGTCGAGGTATAAACGTCTTCGGCAATTTTATTACTTACGTCTAGAAGCTGTCTTAAAAGGGTATTCTTTTTTAGAATATCAATATAAGCCTCGTATCCTGTTGTGGAGGGCACGAAGTCGGTCAATCCAACAAGATATTCCAAATCAACCTCATCAGAGGAAACGCCTAATGAGGGTAAAATATCGGAAACAGAAATAACGTCAATAGGAACGTTTTGTGCTTCCAGACTACGCATGGCTTTCAAAATATATTTGTGTTTTTTCTCCCAAAAATCCGCCTCGGACAATCTGCCTAAGCATATTTGCACTACACGCCTATCCAACAAAAGACACGCAAGCATACTCTTTTCAGCGTCAATATTAGAAGGATACCTTTTAATTTTCTTTTCGGTTACTTTTGCCATAATTACTCCCGATTTAATATTTATTTTTATTTTTCATTCTTGTTTCGTCATTGTCATTCCGACAATACTAATGACATTCAGCATTAAATGGATTAGATTCCTCGACTACGCTCGGAATGACAATATCCATGTGACGTCATGTCGACCACAGTGGAGACATCTACATCCAAATGTCATGTCGACCGCAGTGGAGACATCTCATCCACTCTTTGTTGGAACAAAGAATGAAATCTGCCTTGATTGGCAGATGAAATCCCTACAGGATGAAATCACTTCGTGATGAAATCCGCCTTTCATGTGGGTTTTGGACTTCGTGATTTGTATGGTGTGGTGGTTGTCATGTCGACCGCAGTGGAGACATCTACATCCAAATGTCATGTCGACCGCAGTGGAGACATCTATTCCGCACTGTCATGTCGACCGTAGTGGAGACATCTACAATCAATAAAGCGGATTAGATTCCTCGACTACGCTACGCTTCGCTCGGAATGACGTTATGCCATGAATGTCTATCCGTATGCTTCGCAAAGAGTCGGTGCTTGTAGTGAGGTCCCT
>CALYRM010000149.1 GCA_945482995.1 uncultured Clostridia bacterium
GGGTGAATTGACAGCTCCGCTGTCATCCCGAGCAACGTCGAGGGACCTAATCCTTAAAAAAATCCTATGGAAACAAGTCCATAGGATTTTTTATATCACATAATTATTATACAAAATCAATTATTATAAACTTTCAAGCATTTGTAGTCTTTCCAAAATCTTATCAAGTTTTTCCCTGTTTGCTGCTAACTTGCTCTTTTCGTTATCAACTAAGGTTTGAGGTGCGCGAGAAACGAAGCCGGGGTTATTGAGCATTTTTTCTCCCCTTTCAAGTTCTTTTAGCATTTTTTCTTTTTCAATATTCAATCTTGCAATTTCTTTTTCAGCGTCTACAAGATCGCCCAAAGGAATGTAAAGTCCGCCGACTTTTGTCATTGCCGATTGTACGTTTTTGGGTATTTGCTCATTGGCGATGAACTCGATTTTCTCAACGCCGGCAAGTTTCTTGATGTAATCGCTACACTTTGTAACAAACTTTTGATCCTCGGTTACAAGCATTATTTCAATCTTCTTTGACGGAATTAGCTTAACGTCTGCACGAATGTTTCTAATAGAGCGAATCAATTCCATAATGTTTTCAAAGGATTTAGCTTCTTTGTTATAAGCAAATTTTTGAATTGGTTTCGGCCAAGTTGCAAGCATAATTGTTTCGCCCTTAGTTGGTAATGATTGATAGATTTTTTCGGTAACGAATGGTATAACAGGGTGTAATAATTTGAGTATCGTTTCCAAAACATATACCAATACCGTCAACGTTGACTTCTTAGCGTCTTCATTAGCACTGTATAGAATAGGCTTAACAAGCTCAATATACCAATCGCAGAATTCACTCCAAACAAAATCATACAATTTGTTTGTTGCAAGACCAATTTCGTATTTTTCTAAATTCTTGGTAACTTCTCTAACAACCTTGTTTAATCTATTCAAAATCCACTTATCGGCAAGCGATTTTTTAACGGTTAAAATGTCACCCAATTCAACATTTTCAGCATTCATCAAAACAAATCTTGAAGCATTCCAAATCTTGTTGATAAAGTTACGGCAGGATTCAACTTTTGTGTTTGAAAAACGAGTATCGTTGCCGGGCGCAGTACCATAAGCCAAAGCAAATCTCAATGAGTCGGCACCGTAGTTGGCGATAATTTCGAGTGGATCGATACCGTTACCCAATGATTTACTCATCTTTCTACCTTGTTCATCACGAACAAGACCGTGAATCAATACGTCTTTGAAGGGAACTTCGCCCATATGTTCGATTCCCGAGAAAATCATTCTTGCTACCCAGAAGAATATTATATCGTAAGCAGTAATTAAAACGTTGGTTGGATAGAAGTATTCCAAATCTTCTGTCTTGTCGGGCCAGCCAAGTGTTGAGAAAGGCCATAGGGCAGAAGAGAACCAAGTATCGAGTACATCCTCGTCTTGATTAAGATTAGTGCTTCCGCACTTTGAACACTTAGTCGGAGCGTCTTCTTGAACCATAGTTTCACCGCAATCGGCGCAATACCAAGCAGGAATTCTATGTCCCCACCAAAGTTGACGAGAAACGCACCAATCTTTGATGTTGTTCATCCAATTATAATAAACGCTTGCAAAACGTTCGGGAATAAATTTAGTTTCTTTATTCTTTACTGCCTCGATAGCAGGTTTAGCCAAGGGTTGCATTTTAACGAACCATTGTTGATTTTTGCCCAAAATGGTTTCAATTGTAGTATGGCAACGATAGCAAGCGCCGACATTGTGAGTATAGGCTTCCTTTTTGACTAAGAAACCACCTTCTTGCAATTTTTGCTCCATCAACTTGCGAGCGGCAAATCTGTCAAGCCCCGAGAATTCGCCGTAGCCATCCACTACGGTTGCGTTGTCATTGAAAATACGTATTTGTTTTAGGTTATGACGAAGCCCAACCTCATAGTCGTTTGGATCGTGAGCAGGGGTAATTTTAACAGCGCCCGTTCCGAAATCTGTTTCAACGTAGTCGTCTCCTAAAAGTTCGATTTCTCTATTAACGATAGGCAAAATAAGAGTTTTGCCAATCATTCCACTGTAACGAGAATCCTTTGGATTGACTGCTACAGCGGTGTCGCCCAGCAATGTTTCGGGACGAGTAGTCGCAACAACAACTTCACCCGTGCCGTCCTTGAACGGATAACGAATGTGCCATAAGAAAGAGGCTTGCTCTTCGTATTCAACCTCGGCGTCGCTTATAGCTGTACCACAGCAGGGACACCAGTTTACAATACGGTTACCTCTATACATTAAGCCCTTGTCATATAAATGAACAAAAACGCGCTTGACGGCTTTATTGCATTTATCGTCCATGGTGAAAGCGAGTCTATCCCAATCGCAGGAATTGCCCATGTATTTAAGTTGTTCTACAATTCTATTGCCGTACTTTTCTTTCCAAGCCCAAGCTCTTTTCAAAAAGCCTTCACGACCGAGAGATTCCTTTGTCAAGCCTTCCTTGCGCATTGCTTCAACGATTTTAACCTCGGTAGCGATGCTTGCGTGGTCAACGCCGGGAAGCCAAAGGGTTGAATAACCTTGCATTCTCTTAAAACGAACGATTGTATCTTGAATGGTTTCGTTAAGAGCGTGTCCCATATGTAATTGACCGGTGATGTTGGGTGGTGGAATCACCACAGTAAAAGGCTTTTTATCCTTATCGGGAACAGCGTGAAAATATTTATTCTTTTGCCAAAAATCATAAATATCCTTTTCAAATGAGGCAGGTTGATAGGTTTTATCCATTTCCATAAAAATTATCTCCGTGTGTATTCGCCGAAATAGTCGGCTTTTATTTTTACTTTTTATAAATACCATTATACATTATTAATTATTGCAATGCAATCAAAAAAGAAATAATTTTAAGCGGTGGTTTTGTTTTTCATCCGCTTTTGTCATTGTTCCATTAAAATGAAGAAATGAATAATGAAGTCGCTACGCTACTTTTGGATACTTTGATTGTATGATTAGGTTTGTCATGTCGAGCGAAGTCGAGACATCTCCCTACACGCACAAACTAAACGCAAAGCACACGGAAGCGTGAATGTCTATTGAATAATTGCACATTATTAAAGCGGATTAGATCCTTACGAGCATCGCTTTCAGGATGACATTTTAAAGCGGATTAGATCTTTCGACTCCGCTCAAGATGACATTTTAAAATTGCACATTGCAGTTTAGGCTAAATGTCTCGCATTTTAGCCGACTAATGAGTAACTGTAAGGGGCTGT
>CALYRM010000150.1 GCA_945482995.1 uncultured Clostridia bacterium
ACTTTTGTGACGACAATACGTTTATTTTAATATTTTATCAACAAAAATAGCAATATCTTCAAATACTTCTTGTTTATTTATTTCGTGGAAAAGATCGTGCCTTGCTTTTGGATAGATGTTGAGCAAAACGTTTTTCCTATCGTATTTCACCAACTTATTGTATAGATAAGTTGCGCCCTTAAAAGTGTAACCGTAATAATCGTCGCTACCACTAAGGAGCAAAATAGGTAACTTTTGCGGAATATTCCTAATTCTTCTTGCGGTATACATCCAATAGGAATAATTATAAAATGACTTGTAAAAGTTTATACTTAGTATAGATTGAGCGGCACAATTAGTGTCCTTGGTGAACTTTTTAACCTCTTCCTTATCCCTTGTTATATACGAATAACGAGTTTTTTCATGCTCAAAGGGCTTGGAATGCATTTTAAATTTCATTTTTTCAATCAATGAAGCAGGCGCTTGTGGCTCAATAAACCCACTCATAATTCCTGCTATACTCCCCAGTAACAGCACCTTTGAATGACGCATATATGCGGTTGAAACGAGTATAAGACCGGCCAACAAATCTCCTCTTGTCCAAGAATAGGATTGAGCCAAAATTGAGCCGTAGCCTACACCCAAAAGAATGACGGGCAACTTGTAATAGGCTATGGCAAGGTTTGTGAGCAAAATCATATCGTCAACCGAGTATTGAAAAACATCACCGTAGAATTCGCCCCTGTGTTCAAAGCCGTTGGAACTGTCTCCAAAACCACGCAAATCTTGACTAACCACGATATAACCACGCTTGTTAAAGAAGTCCGCGAACTCTTGATAACGCAAAGAGTAATCGCATTCGTCGTGCGCTATTTGAATTATGCCCAAAGGACGTTCAACGTTATCCCAAGCATAGCATTTAATTGTTTGAGCCTTATTTTCAAAAGAGAATGTACGCATAATAAATATTGTACAACATTTATTATTTGTTTGTAAATAACAAAATTGTGTTAATAATTAAAAATATATATTCATATAAATAGTAATGTCATTTTAGATTAGAATGACATATGCTGCATACAAATCAATTCATCCAAAATTGCACGTTGCACATTAAAAGAATTATTCACTTGACCGAAGTATGGAATGAAGTTACATAATAAAAGGAGAAAATATGAAAAAAATAATCTTAACCGGTGGTGGAACGGCAGGACATTGTATTCCTTTATTGTCTATAGTTGACGACTTAAAGGGCGTGTTTGACGAGGTTTATTATATAGGAGAAAAAGGCGGTATCGAAGAAAGGTTGTGCCAAGAAAAGGGCATTACTTTTTATGGAATTACCGCCGTAAAATTGGATAGAGCAAAAGTTGTTAAAAACTTAAAAATACCATTTAAGTTGTGGGAGAGCGTAAAACAAGCAAAAAAATTACTTTTGGAAATAAAGCCTGATATAGTTTTTGCTAAGGGCGGTTATGTATCCCTTCCAACGGCGATAGCGGCAGGAATACTTAAAATAAAATTGGTTATTCACGAAAGCGATATGACTCTGGGCTTAGCAAACAAATTGTGTTTGCCTTACGCAAACAAGGTATTGACCTCTTATGATACAACCTATAAAAAGGGTATTTGCGTAGGTAATCCCGTCAGAAAAGAGATTTTTGAGGGAAAAACAGGGACAATATATTTTGGAAACGACAAAAAAACAATTCTTGTAATGGGCGGTTCGAGCGGTTCAAAGACGATAAACGAATTAATAAAAAACGCTATTGATAGCCTTAGTGACTATAACGTTATCCATATAGTGGGCAAAAGCACTGTTGACATAAAAGGCGACAATTATTATAGTATACCGTTTTCGGAAAGAATACAAGATTTATACGCTCAAGCCGATCTTGTCATTTCAAGAGGGGGCGCTAATGCTTTGTCCGAGTTGACAGCGTTGGGAAAGCGCGCGATAATTATTCCTCTTCCCAAGGGCGTAAGTAGAGGCGATCAAGTAGAGAACGCAAAATATTATGCTGAAAAAGGTTTGGTTGACGTTATCACCGAAGATAATCTCACAACCGAAAACCTTGTTCAAGCGATAGAAAACTCATTTAAAAAGCCTAAACCCATTCCCACAGAAACCGAAGCGAATAGACGAATAATAGAAGAAATCGAAAATATGATTTTATAAGACAAAAAAAATCAAATAAATCCTATCTACACCTTGACAAAGGAAATAAAGGGCGATATAATATATTAGCAGTCTAAAGTTGAGACTGCTAATTTTATGGGAGGCATAAAAATGAAATTCAGACCTTTGTTTGATAAAATAATCGTTGAACCTATTCAAAATGAAGAAGTAACCAAGAGCGGATTGTTATTGACAACTGCTAATAAAGAAACCCCACAAACAGGTAAGGTTGTAGCCGTAGGCCCAGGAGGCACACCCGACGGCAAGGAACTTAAAATGGTAGTATCGGTTGGTGATGTAGTCGTATACGGAAAGTATAACGGCACAAATATAAAATATGATGGCAAAGATATGTTGGTATTGAGTCTTGCCGACGTATTGTGTGTAGCTGAATAATAAGGAGAATAATATATATGGCAAAACAATTTAAGTATGGAGAGGAAGCAAGAAAAGCTCTTGAAACAGGTGTAAACGTACTTAGCGACACCGTTAAAATTACCCTTGGACCAAAGGGCAGAAATGTTGTTTTAGAAAATAAATTTGGCGCTCCGTTAATCACAAACGACGGCGTAACGATTGCAAAGGAAATAGAGTTAGAGGACGCCTTTGAAAATATGGGCGCTCAACTAATCAAAGAGGTTAGCGTAAAGACTAACGACGTTGCAGGCGACGGCACGACAACCGCTGCAATTTTGGCTCAAGCAATGGTAAAAGAGGGCTTGAAGAACGTAGCAGCAGGCGCTAATCCCGTTCTTCTCAAAAAGGGTATGTCTATAATGTCGGAAAAGGCTGCAGATGCTTTGGCTAGCATAAGCAAATCTATTTCGGGCAAAAAGAATATCGCGCAAGTTGCAAGCATATCGGCAGGCGACGAGAGCGTAGGCGAGCTTATCAGTGAAGCTATGGAAAAGGTTGGTAAAGACGGCGTAATCACTCTTGAAGAGGGCAAAACCGCAAAGACCGAGTTGAGCGTTGTTGAAGGTATGGAGTTTGACCGTGGATATTGTTCACCATATTTTGTAACCAATACCGACAAG
>CALYRM010000151.1 GCA_945482995.1 uncultured Clostridia bacterium
ATTATATTAGAGGGGACGCTTTTGGCGTCCCTTCAATATATAGGGGAATACTATGGCAGACGAAGTAACGCGAGTTCAAAAGTTTGACGAAGAATTTGAAAAAAATGATAAGAAGTGGATGAAAGACCTTGCAAGGCACAGAAGGTTTGTTGTCTACAGAATAATTATTATAGTTGCTGCTATAGCAGGAGCTCTTTTTTTCATATACAACAATTACAAAAACATGGTTTATACTGACTATTCAATATTAAATACGATTCAGTATGAAGATTCTTCGGGTGCCAGATTCAAAAGATTCAACGGAAATGTGCTTAAGTACAGCCGTGACGGTGCGACTGCCTTCAACATGGATAACCAGATGCTTTTCAATCAAACATATGAAATGCAAAATCCGATGGTTGATATATGTGGTGATTATGTTGCACTTGGTGATTACAAAGGAACAAAGATATATATTCTGAACTCTGAAGGGCTTCAAGGCCAGATTGACACAACACTTCCTGTTCAGAGATTTTCTATTGCCGGTAACGGTAATATTGCGGTAGTTCTTGAAGAGGACGATGTTACGTGGGTTAAGCTATATAATAAGGAAGGCGAAGTTGTTGCAAGTGACAGAACAACAATGAAAAAAAGCGGCTTCCCGTTAAGTATGGACATTTCTGAAAACGGAATAATGCTTAACATTTCTTATATATATATCGACAGCGGTAAGATTTCATCATCTGTTGCATTTTACAATTTCGGCTCCGTAGGTCAGAACGAAATTGACAACCTTGTAAGCGGATACAATTATGATGATGAGACAATAACGTATGTTCAGTTTATGAATGCAAATACAGCATTTGCGCTCGGCAACAAGACTTTCTCGATATTCAAGGGAGACCAGAGACCTGAGAGAGTATTTGAGGTTGCCTGCGAAGATGAAATTACAAGTGTATTTAATAATGAAAGCTATATCGGGCTCGTATATACACAGACATCAGATACAGAGCCATACAGAATTGATGTTTATAATACTGACGGCGAAATGATTTTATCTCAGCCGTTCAACCTTGATTATACAGACATACTATTTAATAAGAACCTGATGATTATATACAATGCAAATGAGTGTGTGATTTATGATACGAACGGCGTTGAAAAATACAACGGCCTATTCAAGAATTCAATTGTCACAATGGTACCAAACGGTAATATTACAAGGTACTTATTTGTGTCGGGTTCAAGAACGGATGATATTCAGTTAAAGTAATGGAAATAAATTATTTATTTATTGCTATAGTAGCGCTTATCGTTTATATGACGGTAAGAGGATACAGAAAAGGATTTTTAAGAATTGTAGTATCGTTTATAGGTATGGTTGCGATTATTATCCTTGCAAAAAAGGTCGCCCCTTTTGTCACCGATTACCTATATAATAATACAGGTGCATATGAGAAAATCGTGCTTGGAATAGAAGAAATGTTCAGGGAAGCAAATGAACAGTATGACAACTCTATTCCTGAGAACCAGATTAAGACAATCGATTCATACAATGTTCCCGATTCATTAAAAAACAGCCTTATTGTTAATAACACAACGCAAATGTACAAAACGCTTGTTGTAGATTTATTCGAGGATTATGTTTCTGCATATCTTGCAAATACTGCAATCAAGGCGGCAGGTTTTGTGCTTGCATTTATTGTGCTTATTATTGCATTTAAAGTCTTACTCTCAGTTGTTGATATTATTTCAAGGATTCCTATTATCAGAGGAATAAATCAATTTATTGGCGGATGCCTTGGGTTTATAGAAAGTCTCATTATTACCTGGGTGTTTTTCTTTGCTACGGTTATTTTTGTTGGAAACAAATCGGGCTCTGTAATATTTAAGATGATTGCAGATTCGGATTTCCTGACGCTTCTGTTTAATACGAACCTTTTACTTGATATTATTTCTTAATCGTTCATATTATTTATGACTGTTTACTACGCTAAAGTACTGAATTCTTGGGGTATATAGACGATAAAATGTACTATATATAGTATGAAAATAAATTCGTGAAAAATTGCTAAAAAAAAAGTATATATTTTGTAAAAAATGCGTTGACAACGAAAAGACTAAGTGATATTATACACAAGTCGCCGTTAAAGAACGGTGCAGCACCTTGATAATTAAACAGTATAACCAACCCTGAAAAATTCCAAAAAGGAACCACTCAGTACTAATAATGAGTGGGGACGAAAATGGGTTTTCAGAAGAAAACGAACCTTTATTAGTAAATTAGAACTAAGCCAGATAAAAGACTGGATAGGATAAACTTTATTTGAGAGTTTGATCCTGGCTCAGGATGAACGCTGGCGGCGTGCCTAACACATGCAAGTCGAACGAACCTTGGGGAACAGATTACTTCGGTTTGAAGTTCCCCGCTGGTTAGTGGCGGACGGGTGAGTAACGCGTGGGTAACCTGCCGTATGCAGGGGGATAACAGTTAGAAATGACTGCTAATACCGCATAAGCGCACAGTATCGCATGATACAGTGTGAAAAACGATAGTGGCATACGATGGACCCGCGTCTGATTAGCTAGTTGGCGGGGTAACGGCCCACCAAGGCGACGATCAGTAGCCGGCCTGAGAGGGTGAACGGCCACATTGGAACTGAGACACGGTCCAAACTCCTACGGGAGGCAGCAGTGGGGGATATTGCACAATGGGGGAAACCCTGATGCAGCGACGCCGCGTGAGTGAAGAAGTATTTCGGTATGTAAAGCTCTATCAGCAGGAAAGATAATGACGGTACCTGACTAAGAAGCACCGGCTAAATACGTGCCAGCAGCCGCGGTAATACGTATGGTGCAAGCGTTATCCGGATTTACTGGGTGTAAAGGGAGCGCAGACGGCATGGCAAGCCAGATGTGAAAGGTGGGGGCTCAACCCCCAAGCTGCATTTGGAACTGTCAAGCTAGAGTATCGGAGAGGTAAGTGGAATTCCTAGTGTAGCGGTGAAATGCGTAGATATTAGGAGGAACACCAGTGGCGAAGGCGGCTTACTGGACGATAACTGACGTTGAGGCTCGAAAGCGTGGGGAGCAAACAGGATTAGATACCCTGGT
>CALYRM010000152.1 GCA_945482995.1 uncultured Clostridia bacterium
TTTTTTATTATTTATCAGAATTACTATTATCTTTCTTTGCGTTTGGATTGGTTTTCGTTTTGTTGTTATCAGTTGATGTGTTTAAAACAATCTCTTCTTCATAGAATCCGCCTGAAGTGTTGTTCTCACCTTCGCGACAATACGTTACTTTATATCCACCATCGCCGTATGTTGAAAATTCGCATTGAACAATAGTTGCCGTTTGCGCTAGCTCGTATTCTGCGTTTGTGAGATTTGAGCCCATATCTGTATATTTCTTTTTGCAATAATCTATGATACATGTGGCGGAATTGTAAGTTACCACAATGGATTCTATCAGCGTTATTCCGAAAATATCAAGTTGTTTACGAAGGGTATTAGTGTAATCAATATCATTTTTTGATGGAGTTGTTGAATTTCCCGGATGATTATGCGCAAATACAACATATGAGCAATTGGTTGACGCAATGCTTGATATGACTTGTTTTAAAGGAAGTGATATTTCTCTGACATTATCACCTGAATAGCGTATTAATCTTTTTAGTCTTAGGTGAACGTCAAGACAAGCAAGTAAAGCTATTTCAGTTTTTTCATGTCCTATTCTATCTACAAAGAAATTACACATTTCTCTTTTCGTCCTAAGATATTTTTTGTTTTGCTCTTTGGATTGCATATACCTACTGTATATACCTCCAAAATTAGATAGAAACAGTGCTGCCGCCTTGGTTACACCGGGAATAGATAACAAATCCTTTTCGGTTGCGTCAAATACTCCGCCCAAGCCTCCAAACTTCTCGATAAGTTCGTGAGCTAATCCATTTACGTCCTTTCGTGGAGTTGCCATAAATAACAAGTATTCAAGTATTTCATGGTCGGCTAACGATTCTATACCGCCTGTTCTTATTCTTTCTCTTACTCTTTCCCGATGTCCTTCATGAACGTTAACTTTATCGTTAACTTCATCGGGTGTAGACTTCTTTTCCTTTGGCATAATTTAGCTCCTTATATCCAGTGTGCATTTATTGATTCTTTTGTATGGTGTTGTGGACGTCTCTTGATTGCAGCGCGAATGCACGGAGCGAGCAAAATCTCTATATTAGTACAATGCATACGTTATGACTGTAAAGTCGGTACGTATGCTTCGCAATGGGGCTGTGCTTGAGAAATTTCTCGACTGTGCTTTGAATAACGACAAGAAAGGTGAAGTAACATCAACCTAAACAATTTTTCACTAGCCAATATCTACAATATCCGAAATGTTTTGGTCGGAAAATTGGCTGTTATAAAGTTGTGTATAGATTCCGTTTTTATTTATCAATTCTTCATGTGTACCTTCTTCGCAAATTTTACCCTTATTAATGATAATTATTTTATCGGCAGAGCGAATCGTTGAAAGCCTATGAGCAATAATTATCGTGGTACGTCCCTTGCATAGTTCAAAAAGCGATTGCTGAATAAGTGCTTCGGTAGTGTTGTCAAGAGCCGAAGTTGCTTCATCTAAAATCAATATTGACGGATTTTTAACAAAAACCCTAGCGATGCTTAATCTTTGCTTTTGACCACCGCTCATTTTTACCCCTCTTTCGCCAATTTCGGTATCAAAGCCGTTAGGTAAACTCATAATATAGTCATACAAGTTGGCTTTTTTTGATGCCTCGATAATATCGTCTTCGCTTGCATCGGGATTGCCGTAAGCAATGTTTTCTTTGAATGACCCCGTAAAAAGGAATACGTCTTGTTGCACAATTCCGATATTTTTACGTAGAGAAGAGTTTTTGATATCATTTACTGAGACGCCGTCAATTAAGATATCGCCGTTTTCAATCTTATAAAACTTTGGAATGAGATGCGCTAATGTGGTTTTACCGCCACCACTTGCGCCAACCAAAGCATATGTTTTTCCTTGCGGTATGGTTAGATTGATTGAGGATAGAATTTTTCGTGATTCGTCATAAGAGAAGTCAACGTCAACGAAACTAATTTCACCTTTAAACCGATCAATCTCAAGTGCGTTGGCTTTATCTTGTTCGATCGGAGCATCCATTATTTCAAAGTATCTTTCAAGTCCGGTTACGCCGTCTTGGAGTTGCTCAAAAAAGGCGATAAGCGTTGTAATCGGCTGTGTGAAAAGATTTATTGAAATCATAAATGTTACCAAATCAACGTAGTCAAAGTTTTCACTATCATAAATGCAGAATAAAGCACCTGCGAGCAAAACGATAACGTTGTACAATAAGGTTACGAATCCCATTGAAGCGGAATATAACGAAAAATATTTGTAAGATTTCGATCTTGCAACTACAAACTTCTTGTTATTCTTTTCAAATTTTTCTTGCTCATAAGCCTCATTAGCATAAGCCTTGGTTACACGAATACCGGCAATACTGTTTTCCAGTGTGGCATTTATATCGCCCACAGCTGCACGACTTTCTCTAAAAGCTCTTGTCATTCTTTTACGAATAGCCATGGTAATTACGAATAGAATCGGTAGAAATGCAAAAACGATAAGTGCAAGCTTCCAACTAATTGTGCATAAATATGCAAACGATCCCAATACCATAAAAGTGGTTATGAAGAGGTTTTCGGGACCATGGTGTGCAAGCTCAGCGACGTTAAATAGGTCGTTCGTCATACGAGTCATAAGTTGACCTGTTTCGCTGTTGTCATAATAGGAATACGGGAGCTCCTCAAGGTGAGTAAATAAATCACTTCTCATTTTAGCTTGAATTTTTACGCCCATAACATGACCAAAATAGTTTATATAATAGTTAAAGCCTTGTCTTAAAATATATGCGCCTAAAAGTGCCAACGCAAAAAGACATACCATTTTTATATTTCCCTCCGGAATGTATTTATCTAAAATCGGAGATGATATTAATGGATATGCAAGACCTAAAAGCGAATAACCTAACGAGCAGAGCATATCGACAATAAATGTACCTTTGTGAGGCTTATAGTATTTTATAAATCTCGAAAATAATTTTTTCATTCGTAATTCTCCACAATAATGATAACACAAAGAATTAAGAAAAATCAAATAAGAATTAACTATGAAAATTAAAAATTTATATTTATAAAATTATAAATCAAAAAAATGCATTTG
>CALYRM010000153.1 GCA_945482995.1 uncultured Clostridia bacterium
GAATTAAGCGGTGATAATGAAGAAGTAATGAATTTGCTGAATGATATTCAGCAGGACAGAACCGAACCGCAGTTTACCGAAGTTGATGTATTTGACAAAGACGGTAAACGGTTCAGCGAAAAATACGGTGACTTGAAAAAGCAGTACCGTGAAAGGTTCTTTAGCTCTATTCCTGAAGTAAAGGAAGACCAGAAAAAAGATTTAGAAAAAGATTCTGAAAATCTTACATTTGAAGCTCTGTTCAAACAGAGAGATATTCACTAACAAGGAGATGAATTTTAATGCCTACTATTCCCGCAACTCCTGTGTTTAATGCGTCTGCTATTGATGTATTAAATGCTATTAGAGCGAATGCTTCGGTTTCCTATCAGGAAAGAATCCCCGAAGCGACTAAAGATAACATTAAGGAAATTGGTAATGCTATGCTGTCTTATCAGCCTACGCAGAATGAGTTCCTTAGTGCTCTCGTAAATAGGATTGCAAGAGTTATCATTACTTCTAAATCCTACACTAACCCCCTCAAAATGTTCAAGAAAGGAACTCTTGAATATGGTGAAACTGTCGAAGAAGTATTCGTTCAGATTGCAAAAGCCCACCAGTTCGACCCTGCTGTTGCAGAGAAAGAAGTGTTCAAGCGTGAAATTCCTGATGTTGCTGCTATCTTCCATAAGCTCAATGTTCAGAACTTCTATAAAACTACTATCTCCAACGAGCAGCTTCGTCAAGCTTTTCTTTCTGTAGAAGGTGTAAACGACCTTATCGCAAAGATTGTAGATTCCCTTTATACCGGCAGCGAAGTAGATGAGTATGTTTATATGAAACAGCTCATTGTTGACGCTGCTAATAAAGGACAGATGAAACTTGTTCGTATTCCTGAATGGGACGTTGATGACCCCGAAATTCCTCTTAAAAAGATTGTTAAACAGTTTAAGAGTTTTTCCAACAAGCTTGAGTTTATGTCCAATGCCTATAACGCATACGGTGTAACCACTCACACTCCGAAGTCTGAACAGGTTCTTATTATTGACGCGGCTCTTGACGCTGCTATGGACGTTGATGTTCTTGCTTCCGCTTTCAATATGGATAAAGCTCAGTTTATGGGACAGCGCGTTCTTATAGATAACTTCGGTTCTCTTACTGGTGCGTGTGCAGCCCTTGTAGATAAAGATTGGTTTATGGTTTTCGATAATCTTACCAACTTTACCGAGAACTATAACGGCGAGGGTATGTATTGGAACTACTTCTACCACGTTTGGAGAACTTATTCTACTTCCCTCTTTGCTAATGCAATTCTTTTCACTACTGACGCTACTACCACTTATACTGCACCTCAGGCATACACCGCTACTTGGGCAGCTTATCCCGCAACTGTATCTGCTGCAAGCATTGCTACTGTAGCTAAGATTGCAATTCAGGGTGTTGGTGCTAAACCGCCTGTAGTTAGAGTGACTAAGAACAATGTAGAAGTTGAAGCAGATGTAGCTCTTACTCCTGCAATGCATAACAATGTTCTTTATTGGATTGCAGATGTAGCTCCCACTATGACTGGTGCAAAAGCTACTGATAAGTTTGCTATCAAAGTGTACTATAACATTGGTGGCGAAATTGATAGCCAGACCACTTACGTCTACAATCTTACGGTGAACTAATTATGGCAAATCAAGCGCTGACAGTAATTAAAATTATCAAGGGTGCGCCTTGTGATGATACCTATAGTGATGTAATTAAATTCGGGAGCGCGGGTGCGCAAGCAGCGTATTTCTCAGGGCTTGCAAAGTATACTTTCTCGAATTGCAGTTATCAGCGTGTAAACAACAGCGTGGCTTCCCCGCGAAGCCCGCTGACTTGTAGAATACCTACTGTTGCTGATAATGTATATGATTGTAACTATGTTATGTTTCAAAATCAAGCTTTCGGCAGTAAATGGTTTTATGGTTTTATTCGTAGAATAAACTATATTAACCCCGATACTACTGAAATTGAATATGAAATAGATAGTTACCAAACATATCAGTTTGACTATACTGTAAAGCCAAGTTTGGTTGAAAGAGAGCATAGCGCAACTGACGCTTTTGGTGAAAATTTTGAGGTAGAACCTGTTTCCATTGATAGGTATGTAGCACTTTCTACACAAGGGAAATATTTTACGGTTTCTCCTGCAAAAGTGGTAGCTTCTACGGATTCAACAGGCCGTACTGCTGACCCTTCCTATATAGGGAACTGGCTATGTGGAGCAAAAGTTTATGATATACCCTCTAAGCCAAATACTACCGATATAAAAAATATTCTTACGCAGTTTGCTACTGAGGGGCATATAGAAAATGTTGTTGATATAGTCCAATTGTTAGCAATTCCTGAGGGTATTACTAAGGTTAATTTGGGTTCACCAAGCTCAGAGGTTAGTTTTTCAGGTAATGGAAACATACCCGATTATACTCCGCATAATAAAAAACTTTTGCAATATCCTTTTGTTTATTATGAGGTTAATAATAAATCGAATGCTTCTGAAATATTCAAGCCAGAATTGTTTCAGGGTGATGTTGAATTTTGGATTGAGGAAAATAAAGGTTTGCCTAATACAGCAACATTAAGAGCACCGAGTTATGCACAAGCAGATAATATTTTAATGGATACCCCTGATTTACCGCCTACTATGTGGACAGGAAACTATGTTCAAGCAAGATTGCAGAATTATGCAAGAGGTGCAGGTAGAACTTGGGTATGGAGTTGGTTGGCTAATACTACTGCTAATGTAACAAAAACAGATTTAAGAACCAGAAATCTTACTTTAGATTCTGCGAGTGGTGGCGAACTTCGGGGAAATGCTGTTACAAACGCAGCAAATGAATTTGTACAGCGAGGTATTGACTTTTATAATAATGTGCAAAATATCGTTCAAAGCGCAACGCCTATGAATGGCAGAGGGGCTTCAGGACAATATAATTTGCAGCACGATAAAGTTGGATTTTATTTTATTAAATGGGGAATCACAGCTCAAAACGCAAAATGTATTGATGATTTTTTTGATATGTATGGTTATGCTCTTAATCGTGTTAAAGTTCCTAATGAAGATTC
>CALYRM010000154.1 GCA_945482995.1 uncultured Clostridia bacterium
CTATCAAAAGTGGATCCTTATTCTTAAATTGCTTTCGCAAGATTTTCTCGGTCGACTTTTGACATTCGTTTACGTATATGGCGATTTCGTTCTTATATTCGTTCTCAATATCGTCTGCCGTTATTTCGTCGGCAATTTTACGAACGCGTCTACGAATGATTTTTACGACAAAAAACACGCCTACCGTCAATCCAAATAATATTCCCGTCAACACGGATATAATAATTTTAAGCATTGTCGCCTCCTTTGTTGTCATCGGAAAGTTCACTTTCAACAAAGATGGCTTCGATGTCGTTTTGTTTATATCCTCTGCCGTAGAGCTTGTGCATTTCAACGCTCATTCCGTCAATCAAAATACCCATTATCTCGGCAATGACTTTATTAATCGGTTTATTGAAAGCACCAAATTTTTGCTCGCTTGAATCGTTTTCTACAAGTTCATAGGATTCTTTTTCTGTAAATCTCGTTTTAACAGTTTGACCGAAACGTTTGTTATCGTCTTTTTTATTCGATTTATACTTTTGAACTATAGATACTTTTTTATCATCGGATTTATTAGCGAAAGGCGATAAAAATCTTTTTTCTTTCGATTTTTTATCGGACGATTTACTTAACTGTTCCCGTTCCTTTTTTTGTTTAATTTCAAGTTTTTGACGTTGCTTTTGTTGTTGCAAGTCAAGTTTTTGACGTTGTTCTTCCTCTTTGCTCTTTTTCTTTTCAACCAGTTTCAATAACTTTTTCTCTTTTTTCTCCGCCTTTTGCGCAAGATAAAAAACAATATCCCGAACGGTTATTTCTCTAACATTGCCAGATAAACCTATGATTTTCAAAAAACTGTTCACTAATACGCCATATTTATCCGTAACCGTCAAAACAGTATTTTCAATCACACTTACCGTGTTTTTTGAAAATATCAAAAAGTCCTCAATCGAAAAATCTGCGTTAAATGTAAAATCTAAATTTTTTTTGTCAGTGGTGGTTAGTGTAATTGTGAGGCATTTTTCACCGTCTGTGTAGTTCTCGGCAATTTCTTTCATAAGCCCGACCATAACGTCAGCGCACGCTGCAATATAGCAATCAATATTTTGTTTCAAGTCTATATCTTTGAGCTTAAACTTGGCGTTAATAACCGCAGCGTCCTCGCTTGGGGATAAATATTGATATTGTTTTTTTAATTTTGGCGCTTTTGCTTTGACCTTTAAAAAAATTGCGTAAATCAACAGTATCAAACCAATAGCTAAGACTGCCCCTAGGACAAAATATCCAAAGGCAATCGCATTTTCTCTCAAAGTATTGGTAACATAATCTGCTGATATTAAATTCATTATTTCTTTTTTCTTCTAAATAAGCCTTTTTTTACAGGTTCTTCTTGTGGCTCAATATTGTCAGCATTCTCGTCAAGTTCCGTTGTTTCTGCAGCTATAAGTTTGGTGTCGTCTTCTTCGGTTTTAGACCTATTCTTATGTAACGACCAAGAAACACCTATTTTTTTGGGCGGTTCGTTTTGATTGTCTTTTAGAATCTTCTTGCGTTTACCATTATTTTTCATTGTGTTAGACGTTCCTAACAACAAATTTAAATCGCTATTAGCACGCTTTTTTCGACTCGCTTCATCATTGCTGTCGTCAACTTCTTCGTTTTCAGCATTATCGGCTTTTTCTTGTTTGTTTTTCGCTTTCGTTGTATCTTCGATTTTCTTTTTTGCTGATTGTACCTGCGCCTGCATTAACTCCTTGCTGTCGTTATAGTCCTCAAGTGCCATTTTCAAATCGGCGTCTACATAGTTAACGTTAGCATACTCCTTTTCTTCTTCAACAACCATTTTGAACTCTTTGTATACGTACGACTTAGTTTTATAGCCGATAATCATTGTCAAAATGGCACCGGTCGCACCTTGTACGGCAGAGTCAATCAAGGTACCGAGAGCAGGGACGATATTTGCAGTCGCTTTTACGAACTTCGTCAAAATGTTTGATACGCTTATATTTTGCATACCGTAGGCAACTAATGAACTTACGATTATGCGTGTATAAATTTTGACAAGTTTATACATAGATGGTCTTGTGCCATAAGCAAACAAAATGGATTTTATCATTCTAAGATTGATAAATAACACGCTCAATGCATCCATCTTATCGTTTTGCGAAATTGCCGTACAGCAGAACGATTTTGTTGCGCTCTTTAAAATTATCGCATGAACCTTTTTACTAACGTCGGTATCATATATCTTTTTAAGCGTTTCGTTAATCTCTGTACGCTTTCCCTTGGCAAGAGTTAGCGCAAGCGTCTTTAAGTTGTCTTCGGATACATAGCCGTGAGAGGTGTTTGCATGGTATTCGATTAGATTTTGAGAAACACGCTTTACAACCTGCGCATTGTTATGGCGAACTAAAATATTATTTTTGCTGTTTTTACCGACCATATAGTACGGAAGCAAAAATACCCTTATAGTTGGAATACCGACCAAACAAACCAATAGAATAATTAGCAATATGCCTACCGCATAGCCAAAATACGGATGTACATTATATGCAGCATTATATATACTGACCATGCACCCCACAACAAGTATGGTAACCAAACCGAAAACCACTACAAACAAACCACGCCATAGCCTACGGTTTTCACTTTTTATGGATTCCTCAACTTTACCGTCAAAAGTGGCGTCATCGTCATCTATTAATTTTTTAATTTCCTCTTGCGAGGCTGTCCTTTCTTTTTTCATAATAATTCCTTTTTGAAACAAAACAAAAGTATTGCTTAAAACATAATATATATTATTTTACCAAATTTTTATATAATTGTAAAGATAATTTGTTATTAACCTCGATAAAACGACCAATCAGTCGTTTTAACAATCTTTATTGTTCATAAACAAACCATAACGTCATTTTAAGCGTTATTCAGCGAAGTCGAAGGTGAATTGATGGTTCTGCTGTCATCCTGAAAGCGTTGTTCGAGGGACCTCATTAGCACTGATTCATTGCAA
>CALYRM010000155.1 GCA_945482995.1 uncultured Clostridia bacterium
GCCCACCACCCAAATTATAACAACTTTGAAAAGAAAAGTCAACCTACAATGACAGAAAAATAAAAAAATTTTAAAACTTTACAAAAATGTCATCATATGTTGATATTAAATATGATATGTGTTATAATATAAATATAATAAAAAGAAAGAGAATATCCTCTTTCTTTAGGAATCTATATAACTTCTAAGGAACTACACTACTATGAGCAAACATTTACATCTAATTGTAGAAGACAATGTAATTTTTAATTGTGCGGAGACAATAACCAAAAAACTTAATGAAAAATACAACACTAATTATTCTGTAATCGATTTTTACGAAAACAAATTCCAAACGGTCTGTGGTCAAGATCATGATTTCGAAATCATTAATTGTATCAAAAGTCTGAATGTACCTGACTTGCGGATTCGAGAAGGCGCGGAAGATTTTCTTGATACCATCACAGAACTTGCGGAGAACTGCAAGCTCACTATCGAGATTGAAAGTTATGCCGAAGCTTATAGAACGGCAACCGCAGCGGATATAGAAAAAATTCGTCTTTTTGGAGACTCGGTTATATATATAGGCAGCGATTACCGTATGTGCGCTAATTATTTAGCTGATATGGTCGTATTATTTACTGGCGATGTTGAACATCAGCGTAACCGTGTTGAAGGTAATGAGGAAGATTTTTATATCATACATAACTTTCAAGACTTGGAAGCGTTGGTAAAGTTTTATGCCGATTACCCTGAATTTGTGGGGAACCCTTCGTCGATTATTGGGGAGTAAAATGAAAACATTATTTTGTGTACTTGGCAGAAGTGGCACCGGGAAAGATACGGTCGTTGATCGTGTGTGCCAACTGACAGGAATGAAGAAAGTGTGTTCTTATACCACACGTCCCAAGAGAGTTAATGAAGGTGACACTCACATTTTTATTCGACCTGAGGATGTGGATAAATATAAAGATGATATTATTGCACAGACTGTAATTGGAGATGTGGAATATTTTGCTACAGTTACACAAGTGTTAAATAGTGATTTTTATATAATCGATCCTAAAGGGCTTGGAGATTTGTGGAAGTATTGGAACTTTGAAAAGCATCCATTAAAAATTGTGGTTGTTTTGATTTCTGTACCTGCGGATGTACAACGTGGATTCTTGACGAAACGGGGCGATGATGTTGAAATTGTCCAGAAGAGAATGGCTGCGGAAGACGCGCAGTTCTGTGAGTTCGAGAAGGAATATAAAAATAAATACGTTTTGACAAATTTAGATTTGACACAAACGGTGAATGATTTGCTAGATATTATTAAACGCGAAAAAGAGGAAGATTAAGAGTGCCTAATTTACAAAACCTATATCAAGTTTTTAAACTTAAATCTAGTTTTATTGTAGAGAACAACTTAAATATAGTTAATTATTCAAAATCTAAGGCAGCTCGCGATGGGGCGCTGGTATCAATTGGTGATAATCTGGTTTTTCAGCAAATCAGAAAATATTATAATGATACCAGAAGTCATCGAGAGATTTTTAACGATGTCCAACAATTTCGTCGCGCTATAAGAGCAGCGAAGAGAGAGGGACGAACCAAGGAAGCTGGTATTCTTAATCGGTTTTTGACAGATGCGTTGTTTGTTAAAGATATTATTAACGTTGAAGTCGTGACCAAGAAAGAATATAAAGAATTGGCCAAGAACGGTTTTGACGTTAACGGTATTCATTATGTGAGGTTTTGTTGTGGTTCGGGACAAATGAGGCGCAACACTATTACCTTTATTAACGAAGCTCTTTATGACACCTTGTACAAAAACCTGATGTGCGGGTTGGACACCAAGATTTCAGAAATGAATTTGGCGAAATATCATGCGTATTTTGCGTTGGCGTTTTCAAGTGTTATGTGGGTGCGAACCCCGAGGGTATGCGTGGTTAAGGATTTCTTTAATGTGGTGAAGGATCAATCGGTTGATTGGATTTGCCCCAATCCCGAGACCGGGAAAAAACAGATTAAAGAAAGAATAATGGATATCGAGTTAAACTGCGCTGATGGACAGGGATTGATAGATCCTAAGTTTGCGGCGCTGTGGGCAGAAGATATGAATTTATCATACACGCCGTCGTCGTTCGTTGTCCGTAGCGTTTTTGTGAAGGGGTGCTTGGTTCCGTTTGATTTTCGAGAATTTGGAGCTGCACACGGTATTGACTCAATTCGTGACCGGTGGGGAATCTCACACAGGTTGGAGGATATTGATGTTATATTGAGTGAATCTCAATTCAAGATGTATAAATATTATGTATCTTGGTATGAATATCAAAAGTATGTAGATGCGGCTGGTATTCAGTGGGGAGTTGCGAGATATAATAAAAAGTACGATGACGAATATGTGCTGGCTAATTATCAATATCTGCAAGTGTTGGATATCAATAAGGATGATATTCTGGAATTGATTCAACCGACGATTGATTGGATTAAAAAGATTTGCTCAGGTGACCAATTGTATACAATGTTGTATATGTTGGGTTGCAAGGGTGAACAAGTCAGTTTTAAAGAATTGTATAATGGGGCGCAAAGCACGGCGTTGAGGGCGATTATTAAAAACCCGATAATGTTGGAAGACGCTCATGTACAGAAGAAAATATATCGCAATATTGCTGAGACGATAAATAAGGCGAAGATTGGTAAGATATGGGTAAGAGGAAATTATAGTTTTATGATTTCTGATCCCGTGGCACAGTGCCAATCGGCGCTTGGGTTGGAACCGGTGGGGTTACTTGGGCCTGACCAAGTGTATTCAAATTTCTGGAGGCAGAGAAACGTGGGTTGTGTTGACCTATGTCGAAGCCCGATGATTGACTCGCACGAACACAACCCTTGTAAAGTAGTATCGTCCGAAGATATGGACTATTGGTATCAATATATTAAGAGTGGAATCATTTACAGTATATATGATACTTCAACATTACGACA
>CALYRM010000156.1 GCA_945482995.1 uncultured Clostridia bacterium
AATATCATCCTATATCATTGTACATTTCGGGTGATGATATTTGAACGAAGTATGATTTTATGTTTAGTAGTGTATAATTTCGTATTAGTGGAGAGAAACTTGCTATTATTCGTCATTCCGTATATAATAATTATATACTCTTTGCGAAAGGAAGTTGATATTATGAATTACATTTCTGTGAAAGCCGCTTCTGAAAAATGGGGCATATCGGAAAGACGGATACAAAAATTATGTGAGGAAAATCGCATTGACGGAACTGAAAAATTTGGTCGTGCATGGATGATACCAAAAGATGCAGAAAAACCCGTTGATGGACGTATGAAAACAAGGAACAAACAGGAGGAGAATCATGGAATTTAATGAAAAGCTACAACAGCTTAGGACTGGAAAGAACTTAACGCAGGAACAACTTGCGGAGCAATTATATGTATCAAGAACAGCCATTTCAAAATGGGAAAGCGGCAAGGGTTACCCTAACATTGAGTCGCTCAAGTGTATTTCTAAATTCTTTTCTGTGACCATAGATGAACTGCTATCGGGCGAAGAACTGATTACACTTGCCGAAACTGAAAATCGTTCCAACTTGAAAAAAATTTACAGTTTCATTTATGGAATATTAGATATGATGGCGGTTACTTTTATACTTTTGCCGTTGTATGGTAACCTTGTTGACGGATATATTTATTCTGTCAATCTACTTTCATTTACAAACACTACCCCAATATATCTTGCAATCTATTGGATTGTTTTTATTGTTTTGATTGCACTTGGGATAGCGAAACTGATGTGTGTTTGTTTTGAAAAGGAATCATGGAGCAACATAATCACAAAATGCTCTCTCGTGCTGAGTACGCTTTTTATCTGCTTCTTCGCTGCGGCAAGACAACCCTATGTAACCGCCCTTATGTTTCTGCTATTTGTTGCTAAAATATTTGTCTGGATAAAGCAAACCCAAACAAAGTAAAATGCCATAAACCCTTTAAAATAGGCTCTGACACGATAAGTGTCGGAGCTTTTTTCGTGCTGACATCTATTGTGTCGGCATTGTGACGGTAGATTTCTTGGCTTCTATGCAATACTCGTGGATAATAAGATTGTGGTCAGCGAAAACAAGAACAGCAACCCACGGAAAGGAGAATCAAATATGGATTATATCATTGAAACAGAAAATCTTACGAAGCGATACGGAACAGCCACCGTTGTCGATAAGGTAAATCTTCATGTGCCAAAGGGCAAAATTTATGGTTTGCTCGGCAGAAACGGAGCAGGCAAAACCACAGCAATGAAAATGATGTTGCAGCTTGCTTTCCCAACGGAGGGAACGGTACGCTTGTTTGGCACAAACTATAAGGAAAATATCCATACCCTTTATAGCAAAGTAGGCTCTATTATCGAAACACCGGGATTTTACAGTAATTTAACAGGGTATGAGAATTTGCAAATTCTCGCTAAACTGCGAGGGGGAGTATCTAAAAGTGGAGTAGAAAAAGCTCTTGAAGTTGTGGGGCTGCATAAGGAGAAAAGAAAAGTCTTTTCCGATTATTCCCTCGGAATGAAGCAACGGCTTGGTATTGCCGCCGCCATTATGCACGAGCCGGAGCTTTTAATACTTGACGAACCGATTAACGGACTTGACCCCATTGGAATAGTTGAAATACGCTCATTTTTATCTGAACTTAGTCACAATCATGGCATTACCATTTTTATCTCAAGCCATGTTTTAAGCGAGATTGAACAGATAGCAGATATTATCGGCGTTATGCACGAGGGGCATTTAGTAGAGGAAGTGAATATATCCGAGCTTCACAAAAGGAATCGAAAATACATTCAATTTGATTTATCTGACAGTGAGATAGCCGGAAAGATTTTAGAAAACCACTACCACATGACGGATTTTACAGTGCAGGACGGTACGGTGAGAATTTATGACTTTAGCCAAAGTGTTGGAGAAATCAATCGAGAATTTGCACGAAATGGACTGCTCGTGACAAGGATAAATGATAGTGAGGAAAACTTAGAGGACTACTTTTCTAAACTGATTGGAGGTGGCGGTATTGCTTAATCTTATTTCTTGTGAATTATTAAAACTAAAGCGTTCAAAAATGGTGCTAATTAGTGTGGCAGGGGTATTATCTACCCCACTTTTGATGTTAATAGAAGCCTTGCAAACACATTTTGATAAGCCGGAGATTATCTTTACCTTGTCTGACATATACAGCGACAGTGTACTGTATATCATGCTGCTGGTAAACATTATGATATATGTGGCAATTGCAGCTTACTTGTTTAGCAGAGAGTACACAGAAAGCACCCTCAAAACCATATTGCCCATACCCATTTCAAGGACAAAACTATTAATTGGAAAATTTTGCACCCTGCTTCTTTGGATTGTTATGCTAACCCTTGTAACATGGGCAGGTATATTTATCGTTTGTGGGCTATATGACGCTGTCTTTACATTGGAGGGATATAGCTTACTAGTGGCAATAGTATGGCTCCCCAAGTTTTTGTTTGGCAGTATCCTGATGTTTTTAACAGTTTCTCCTTTTGTGTTTGTTGCTATGAAAACAAAAGGATTTGTCGCCCCGATGATTGGCTCTGCCGTGATTGTCATGGGAAGTGCCGCACTTTCAAATCAAGAATGGGGAGCGTTGTATCCGTGGACAGCCACCTATTTCTTGGTGCAGGGTAAACTTCAGAGTACCGGCTATCCTACACTGCTGTCTGTATCTATTATTATTCTTGTATCAGCAGTTGGTTTTCTTATGACCTTTCATCATTTTAAAAAGGAGGATTTGAAATAATGGTACTTGATTTTATAGAAATTTTAAAAGTTATTTTTCTTGGAATTGTTGAGGGTATTACTGAGTGGCTAC
>CALYRM010000157.1 GCA_945482995.1 uncultured Clostridia bacterium
GAATAGCAAACCCTTAGGAGTTAATTGGTATATGGCAAAATATGTCGGAAAGATAATTTTATTAAATACAAGCTGTTGGGCTTAAGACGTCATGGTTCATATTATGTCGACATTACATGGTATGATCAAAAAAGTAAAACTTTTTAGGAAAAGTTATTACTTCTCTCGAAGAGAAATAGAATATTCCACAAGAAGAAAGACAAATGTGTAAGAATAATATTTTTGTTCAATCAAAAGACGATAAGGATATTTTTCGTATTTTTAAGAAGAAAAATATTATAAAATCCGTACCGTGAGATTAAGCCTATCCCTGTTGATGACATGCACGGTTTTGATGTATGGGGTGGGTACCAATAAAGTGTTTATTTATCTAAGAAGGATTTGGATAATTCCGCATTACAAAAGGATAAATATATTACAAGGAAAAAGAAAAAGCGGAAATAATTCCGCTTTAGTATTGGCCCCGGTACTATACACCAATCTACTCATTTAATTTCTTTTGGCTGAGGTACCAACGATTGCGAATATAGACTGCCAAATGGGAGATATTAAATATTTTTCCACCTGCGCAATTTTAATACGAGCTGCTACTCTGGCTACCTCAAATATTCATATCTAATAGTATTATAAGCGAAAGCCTTAAGAAATACAACAGGTTTTAGAAAAAAGTAATGAATATTACATGGTTTGATTTAAAAAACGAAAGCGTTTTTTTGTAAAGTAATATCTTATTTGAACGAAATACAACAATTTTTATAAAAAATTAATGAAATATTATAGAAAAGTGAATATTTATTTTGACGGAGAGACGGAGAAATGAAATAAAATTTATTATGTATTTAGTCAGTAATTAAGCATACTGCTTTATTGGTCGAGTAGCGTGTTTTTTTATGGCGAGCCATATAATTGGCATTCCCAAGCGTAGTGCAACGCAGTCGAAGGATTTCATCCATATAAATTACAGACACCAAGTTTTTTCTTCGCAAGATAATAATATTGGAATATTTTTACAATATAATAAAAAATATAGGATTGACAATTATAGGAGCTTTATTGTATAATTGATTGTATTTTGTTGAATTTTCGTGTATGAAAATCATAAATTTTTTCAAATAATTTAAAGGAGGGCTAGTATGGCTCATTTAAGTGAAAATGCTGTTACGCTAATTAATGCAATTTGTGACAGATATGTTGACGAAAAAACTCCGCTTATGATGATTTTGAGCGATATTCAAAGAGAGTTTGGTTACATTCCTCTTGACGTTCAAGAAATCGTTTCGGAAAGAACGGGAATATCTGTTGCTGAAATTTACGGCGTCGTTACTTTCTATTCATTCTTTTCTCTTCAACCAAAGGGAAAGTATGTTATCGGTTGCTGCTTAGGAACCGCTTGCTATGTTAAGGGCGCACAACAGGTTATAGACAAATTCTCCGAGTTATTGGGTATAGCTCCGGGCGAAACCACTGAGGACGGATTGTTTACCATTGACGCATTGCGTTGCATAGGTGCTTGCGGTATAGCTCCGGCTGTATCGATTAACGGTCAAGTATATCCAAAAGTATCGGTAAGCTCAGTACCACAAATCATTGCAGAATACAGAGCTAAGGAGGCATAATAATGGAAGTCATTAATAGTTTTGAATCACTTGAAAGAGCTTGTAAAGACTGTTCTTCTTGTTTAGACGCCAAGTTTACAGGTGCTGACGGAAAGCGTCATATCGTATTATGCGGCGGTACAGGCTGTTTATCTTCACATTCCGAAGAAATCAAAGACGAGTTTGTTAGAATAATCAACGAAAAGGGTTTAGATGACAAGGTAACCGTCAACTTAGTAGGTTGTTTTGGTTTCTGTTCACAAGGACCATTTGTCAAGATTTACCCCGAAGACACCCTTTACAGAATGGTAAAGATTGACGACGTAAAGGAAATCGTTGAAAAAGATATCGAAAACGGTGAAATCGTAGAAAGATTATTGTATGTCGATCCAAGAACGCTTGAAAAGATAACCAAACAAGACGATATTAACTTCTACAAAAAGCAAGTTCGTATTGCATTACACGGTTGCGGTAGTATCAATCCTGAAAAGATTGAAGAAAGTATTGGTGCAGGTGCATTCCGTGGCTTAGCTCGTGCTTTGCAAATGGATAGACAAGACGTTATCAACGAGATTTTAGCGTCCGGTTTAAGAGGTCGTGGCGGCGGTGGCTTCCCGACAGGACGTAAATGGCAATTCGCATACAACCAACCGGAGGGCGAAAAGTACGTTGTATGTAACGGCGACGAGGGAGACCCCGGTGCATTTATGGATAGATCCATACTTGAAGGAAATCCCTTGGCAGTTATCGAAGGTATGATGATTGCAGGATATGCAATCGGTGCGCAAAACGGTTATTTCTACGTTCGTGCGGAATATCCTATCGCAGTTAAGAGATTGAGAATCGCTATCAAGCAAGCTGAAGAAATCGGTTTGTTAGGTGATAATATATTAGGTACAAACTTCAGTTTCAGACTACATATCAGACTTGGCGCAGGCGCATTCGTTTGTGGCGAAGAAACAGCTTTATTGAATTCTATAGAAGGTCAAAGAGGTATGCCAAGACCTCGTCCGCCATTCCCTGCAGTTAAGGGTTTGTGGGGCAAACCAACCATTGTAAACAACGTTGAAACATTGGCTTGCGTTCCTTACATAATGAGAGAAGGTAGCGCTGCGTTTACAAAACACGGCACCGAAAAATCAAGAGGTACCAAGGTATTCGCATTAGGTGGCAAGGTTAATAATGTTGGTCTTGTTGAGGTACCAATGGGTACAACTCTAAGAGAACTTATTTATGATATCGGTGGCGGTATTCCCGGAG
>CALYRM010000158.1 GCA_945482995.1 uncultured Clostridia bacterium
TCGAAGAATCTAAATCCTTGTCACAAATTAAAAAATTTCAGTCATCGGTAACACTAATTAAGCAATCTCCATATTATATACTAAGGACAACATCCAAAATCAAACGATAAAAATACGGAGGTACATATATGAACTTTTTTGGAGATAACAATTACATATGGTTAATAATTTTACTTTGTTGCTGCGGTAACACCGGTTGTTTATGTGACATTTTACCACTCTTATTAATATTAGAATGTTGCGGTGGATGTGATAACGACAGGAGATGCGGTGGCGGCAACAAGTTCGGTGGCTGTGGCTGCAAATAGTCATCCCTAAACAAACCTTACAAATTAATACAATAAACTTTTTCAAAATGTATCACTGCCTAAAAAGCGGTGATACTCTTTATTTACGTGCAGTGAACTTGAAAATTATGTGCAACGTGCATAATCCTTACGTCATGTCGACCAACGTGGAAACATCTCTATCATACGTAACGACTTTTGAGATTTCTCGACTACGCTCGAAATGACGAATAAGGATAAGGTCCTTCGACGTTGCTGAAAGTAATGGCATATGTATCATACAAATCAAGCAGTCCACAATTGCGCATTGCACATTATGCGAAATTTATAATTTAGTCCATAATCGGTTGATACTCAAAAAAATATATGTTATAATCAAGTTAATACACCAAAAAATAGGAAGAATATGAAGTTAAATTGTGATACCAACGTTTTAATTATCGGCTTGGGCGTTATGGGCGGAAGCTACGCAAAAGCATTGACAAAATTAGGAATCAAGGTAAACTGTATTACCAAAAATCAACATGATATTGATCATGCGGTGGCACTTGGTTGTCTTAACAAGGGTTCAACTGAAATCGACAAAGAATTAGTTGGCAACGCCGACCTTATAATTTTTGCAGTTTATCCTCATATTTTCATTGAATGGATAGAAAAATATCAGAGTTTATTCAAGCACGGCGCTATAATTACCGACGTTACAGGCGTTAAAAACGGCGTAGTTCAAAAGGTACAAGATATACTAAGAAACGATGTTGAGTTTATCGCTTGCCACCCAATGGCCGGTAGAGAAAGCAGCGGTTTTGAATACAGCGATGACGGTGTTTTTAAGGGCGCAAACTTTATAATCACCCCTACCGATAAAAATACAAATGAAGGTATCTCATTAGCAAAAGAGCTTGGCGAAGCCTTGGGCTTTAATAGAATCAGTTTACTTACCACAAACGAACACGACAAAATGGTTGCTTTTCTTTCGCAATTAACGCACTGCATAGCGGTCACCCTTATGAACTGCAACGAAACTCCGAATTTGGAAGCGTTTACAGGCGACTCGTTTAGAGATTTGACAAGAATTTCAAAAATTAATGACGAAATGTGGTCGGAGTTGTTTATTTGGAACAAGGAAAAACTCATTGCCGAAATGGACAACTTCATTGCTCATTTTGAAGCGTTAAAACAAGATATCGCTAACGAGGACAAGCCCGCTATACGTGAATTGATGCAGAAATCAACAAAACGCCGTTCACTATTTGACAAACCGAACAAATAAGGAAATATATATATGGATTTTATACGGAAATTACCCATACCTCAAGAAATAAAAGCTCAATATCCATTGAGCGAAGAAAAAGCGAAGAAAAGGCTTATATTTATTGACGAACTTAAAAGCATATTAAGAGGGGATACGCACAAGTTTATTCTTATAATCGGCCCCTGCTCTGCGGACAACGAGGATTCCGTTTTGGAATATCTAACAAGACTTAATAAGCTACAAGAAAAGGTTAAGGACAGTATTTTCATTTTGCCGAGGTTATACACAAACAAACCACGTACCACGGGCGACGGCTACAAAGGTATGCTTCATCAACCTGATCCCAACCTTGCTCCCGATATGCTAAAAGGCGTTATCGCTATTCGTAAGCTCCATATGAGAGCTATTGCCGAAACCGACTTCTTTTGTTCGGACGAAATGCTATATCCCGAAAATCACAGGTACCTATCCGACCTATTGGCGTACTCTGCAGTCGGCGCAAGAAGTGTGGAAAATCAACAACATAGACTGACTGCAAGCGGACTCGAAGAACCCGTCGGTCTGAAAAATCCCACAGGAGGCGATTTAAACGTGCTAATGAATTCGCTTAAAGCGGTGCAACATTCACACGTATTTTTGTATCGTGGTTGGGAAGTGCAAAGTCAAGGCAATCCGTATGCGCACGCAATTCTTCGCGGTTATGTGAATAAACATGGTAATTCAATACCAAACTACCACTACGAGGATTTGAATTTTTTAAACGAGTTATACAAGAAAAGCGGGCTAAACAATCCTGGCGTAATAATTGACGCGAACCACTCGAATTCGGGTAAAAACTATATTGAACAAATTAGAATTTCAAAAGAAGTGTTACACAGCTGTTCGCTTTCCCCCGACATTGCAAAGCTTGTTAAAGGTTTAATGATTGAAAGCTACCTTGTGGACGGCGCTCAAAAAATTTGTGGCGAACACGTTTACGGTCAATCAATCACCGATCCGTGTTTAGGGTGGGAAAAGACTGAAAAACTTGTTCTCGATATTGCAGAAGAATATCAAAAAGTCTAAGAAAAATGGATGTCTAATTAGCGGCGTAGCGATAGGGATTTTCGCTACGCCGCAACTATATTTGCCTTTCGGCAAGTGATATGCCTTCGGCGTGATATTTTGCTAACGCAAAGTGATATTTTCACTTGTAGTGAAAGATAGGCAAATATAATATTACTTTGACCACAGGTCAAAATATAACGCAAATCCCTTGCATATCACTTTTAGCCACAAGGCTAAAAATATAACTTTAATCTTTAATTTT
>CALYRM010000159.1 GCA_945482995.1 uncultured Clostridia bacterium
GGAATGACATTCGGATGAGATCCTTACGACTTCACTTCGTTTCGCTCAGGATGACATTGTAAGCGGTCGGAATGACGATATCATATTGACAACATTATTATGATATTTTCGTTTATCAAAAAAGTATTTATAATATTTTAATATATTTTTAAAATTTTTTATTGTATAATTGAATTATCATGAATTTCATTATTTCTAAAAAAATATCCGCAATGGTTCTTTCGTCAAAATCTCGAGTTTGCAAAACAGAAAAGTTTGCAATCGAACATTCAAGATTTTTGTCTCTTGATAGGTTCATTACACAATTTGCCGAGGGCATATTGCTCAATAAAAAGGCTTTGGAATATTCAAAAACTCACAATATTTCCACGGCTAAGCTAACGACAACCGACGGCATACACACCCTTTACGTAAGGTTCGGTTATTCTTTGTCCGACTCGGTAGCTAAGGGTGATGACATTATCTTTTTTGCTTATGAAGATAACGCCACCATTAAGCGTAAAAACGACATTTCGTTAGTTGAGTATCTTGACTCAAGAGATGTTATCGAATTCTCCTTTCAGCCTAGCGAAGGCTCAATTAGTGAATATAATGAAATTTTAGACAAAGACTTTAAAAAGCTATATGTACTTTTTAATTCCGATCAAGTTAACTTTCCCCTTCTAAATAAAGCACAACAAGAAATTGTAACAATAGAAAACAACAACGTTTTAGTTCAAGGTGTTGCAGGTAGCGGAAAAACAAATATTTGTATCGATAAGATTATATATACCGCTTGCAAAGGTTACAGCGGAAAATTGTTATATACAACCTTTTCGAGAGGCTTGCTTATTGATACGCTGCAAAAAGTCAATGTTTTTAAAAACAATATAAAAGAATTTATATTGGCGTTCCGCTCTAATTCAGTTATTTTTACCGATGATGACAAAAAAAGAGCAGTTGAAAACAAGCTTGGTTTATATTTTAACGTTGAAGTTGATAAAATAATTGAAGAGTTAAACCGCATAATCTACTATCTTGACAATAAGGTTGATTTTTATCTAATAACCGACCTATACAAAACCGATAAAGACTACACGTTTGCTAACGAAGCCTTTTTCGTAAAGGAATTCGGAAAACTTTTGAATACAAAATTATCGGGGAAATATGCAAAGGTTTCACATCTTTCCATCGAGGTTGTGTATAAAGAGATATACGGAATGATTTTCGGTTCGGCAAGGAACAGCGATTATTCGGTGCTCTCAATGCAAGACTACGTTGAAGCAAGAAAAGACAGTTTTTCGCAGTCGGTGTGTGAAACGATTTATTCATTAGCCCTAGACTACGAAAAGTTTTGCAATGCTTCCGGCGCCTTAGATAACAACTTTATTTCAAGAAAACTAATACCTAATGCAAAAGTTGACTACTCTCTTACTATAATCGACGAGGTTCAAGATTTTACCGAAATCAACCTTTCCTTGCTCAAAAAGTTATCACGAAGAATGTTTTGCGTTGGCGACGCATTACAAATGATTAATCCGTCGTTTTTTAGTTTTGCATACCTAAAACGCCTTTTGTATGAAGAAAATTCGGTTTCGGTATCTAAACTCGAAAACAATTACCGCAACACGCAACAAATAACCGAAGCAATCAACAAGCTTAGCGAGCTTAATATCGGTAAATTCGGGTCGCACAATTTCGTTTTAAAGGGAAAAAGTATCGAGCAAACCACAAAAACAACTACCGTTTATTTTGCGTCCACCGGCTTTGCGACTACTTTGCAAAAAAACAAACTCGATAATTTTACTATTGTGGTCAACTCTGTAAAGCACAAGGAAGAATTGAGAAAAATTCTCAAAAAGCAGGAAATATTGACTGTTTCCGAAATTAAAGGACTTGAACGAGATACAGTGCTGCTGTTAGACATTTTGTCCGACAACTACGACAAGTGGAACGCACTTGAAAGAACGACAATAAACCGCAAAAAAGCGGACGAAAATTCGGTTTATCGCTACTATTTCAACCTTTTATATGTGGGCGTTTCAAGAGCAAAATATAATCTATTTGTTGTTGAAAGCAAAACAATCCCGACTTTTGATTCATTTTTCAAGGAATACTTTGATTGCCTTACCCCCGAAAATGGAATGAAGCGACTTGAAGAGATTGTTAGCAAGGTTGAAATCGATAATGACGAATTGCTAACAAGGGTGGAAGAATTCTTGAAATTCGGACAAGCCGACAACGCAAGATTTACCGCAAATAAACTCGAAGATGACGCTTTAAGACGGCGTACCTTGACTATAATCGACGTAAACGAACGATTTATTCAAAAAGGCAGATATAGAGAAGCAGGTATTGCGCTTTGGGAAGCAGGTATACTTGATGAAGCAAAAAGAATGTTTACGATATCAGGTGATACCGCTCTCATTAAATTAATCGACGAATGCGTGGGCAAAGGCGAAGGAAAACTCGATACCGATATCGTAAAATTCTATCCCGAACTTATGAACAACCCCGTAGCAAAAGGGATTATAATTGATACCCTTAAACAAGATTCGAAAAAACTACATGACGATTTTGTAAATATCAAAAAGAAGTTCCGCAAACACTAAGGCTTTAAGCCTTGCGCAATGTGCAAATGATATTTAGGCTGTCCGTATACTTCGCCAAGAGTCGGTGCTTGTATAGAGATTCCTCGAGCATCGCTTTCAGAATGACATTTCTTATCGGAATGACATTTATGGT
>CALYRM010000160.1 GCA_945482995.1 uncultured Clostridia bacterium
TAAAGATACACGCGGCCTGTTTGCCAGAATAATTGGCAAAATTAGTGCGCTGACCGTGTTGCAATATATCAACTACAGTAATCACAAACCCATAGGGCGAATTAAGTACGCACTAATTTAATTCCGCCAACGAGTTTGATTAGTAATCTAAAAGCACTCAGATAATCGTCAGAGTGCTTTTAGATTGTTTATCATTGATTATCAAAGCAAGCACAGTTTAAGAATTTACCGAAGTTTGCATTAATAAAGAATATACTACCGCTGATATATGCGCAACATATTGTGACGCTTGTGATTCATTTCCCTTGAAGTCCTTAACAAATACCGCTAAGGTATAGCAAAAATTATCAGGCAGACATATATAGGCTACATCATTGTGAGCTGCGAGAACACCATTTTCATTGACATAACCGGAACCTGTCTTATGTGCTATAATAACCCCTTCTTTATCAAGAAGCGGAGCTACTATCCTATCTGTACCTGTTTTACATTCTTTCAATGCATTCTTAATGAAATTTTGTTTCTCATCACTGATAATGCTTTCTGTGAACAAACGATTCATCAACATTGCGGCGCCAAGAGGAGATGTATAGTTTGCGTAAGCCTTGTTATGGTCAGCTGACATTTCCTCTTCTGTATATGCTATCTGAAAGCTTGAACGAGGAATTAGTGTGGCTATAAAACTATCTGTTTGAGCGACATTAACCATATCCTTAAACATAAGATTGCTTGCATTGTTGTCACTCTGAGTAAGAGTATAACGCAGCAAATCCCTCACTGTTAATGATATGACTGGCCCTGAATAATCTTTCATCATAGGACTCCAAGTCTTTGGGTCAAGTTTATCCCTATTTATATTTACCAAGGTACCAAGTGAAACTTCTCTATTGTCAAAGTCATTGCAAAGAGCTAATGCCTGATGAACCTTAAACACACTCATCATAGGATAAACACTTTTATTATTGACCTTAACCGTATCTGTGTTATTAATAATAACCGCCACACCAATTTCACCAGGACAAGCCGAGACAATTTGAGAAATGCTATCAGTCAAAACATCTGTTAATGGAGGATTCGCGCTGCCTTTTGTAGCTGATTTATGGAACAATGAGAACACCAAGATGAAGATGCAAACTAAAGCTATACACAAAACTACGATTTGCTTTTTTCTGTTTTTTTTCATGTTTATAAAATTAAATTTGCTTGACGAAGATATTTATTAATCCTAAAGGCACGCAACTCTACTGAAAATATATTGCCATTATTAAAACCTTAGTCCGGCAGAAAGTCCAATCCAGCCGGAAACATCCAGACTGTTCCATTTGGAACTCCACATCGCCCATGGAGAAAGTTTTGCGCTTTCTGCTATTCCAGTCCCTTGTAATCCTATTTTTCCAATAATGCTTCTCTTATTTTTTCCCATTTCTTTAGAGTTCCTAATGCCTTAACGTTTTCCATTATGAAAGCACGAGGTCTTGTAAATTCAATGACCTTCGCATATGACCATATCAACTGACTTCTTTTGTCATCGACATCCATTTTTCCAGCAACAGAAAAGCCTTGACAAGGAGGACCACCAATAACCAAATCAGGATTGTCAACCTTGCCAATCTCATCAAACAGAGTGTTTATATCTCCTTGAATAATATGGTCTCCGATATTCTCTTTGTATGTAAGACAAGCCTCCTTCATCATGTCATTAGCAAAAACGACATGAGCTCCAGCCTTGATGGCTCCGATGTCTAAGCCACCGGCCCCAGAGAACAAAGATATTGTTCTTATGTTATTGAAATTATTCTGTTCTTTTATTGTCATATTTTAATTATTCATTTATGTCATTAATTAAATCTTTAGGGCTAACAGAAAGAACTTTTGCAACATGAAGCAATTGTTCTAAAGACGGTTGTGCCTTATTTTATACCCATCGACTAACCGTTATCTCTGATTTGCCAATATGTTCAGCCAACCAACGATTGGTTTTATTCTGTTCAGCCAAAGCAACTCTTATCCTATTTATAGAATGTCCTGCCATATCTATTGAATTTTGGGTGCAAATATAACAAAAAAAGTTGATAGTTTATCGTTATTTGATAAATATTTATATTTTTGTAGGTGATTTTTCTGTATTCCGCCAATAACTTCAACCAAATCTATAATATGGTTATTCATTTTTGCAAGAGCAAAACATTAGCTTTCCATACTATAAAATGCAACTCTTATTGAACCTGCACAATATTTAATATTGTTGTTGCCGCCGAATTATTAACCTGCATTGTATATCAGCCATATATGCCGATAGAGATACAACCAAGGTACAAGACACCCATTTTTGACCATCTTTGCAGCCCCCTTGCAAGGTTCTAATTCCCCTCTTTTCCTTTTTCGACTGTTTCACTCTTTATAGCTGATGAGAGTAGTACTTTTTATCAAAAATGCGCTCTTTGGATAGCAATCATCCAAAATAACCCAAAATATTTTCATAAATAATCTTAAATCTACTTTTTGCCCCTGTCATAGTTTTTTCTCTTTGCCGAGTGCCTTGAACTATAGATTTTCGTTTGTTCAATATTTGTACCGTTTTGAATATGTTGTTTTTAAGAAAGTGTTGTGGCTCAACGTGTTAGGAGATATAAAAAGACTTCCATATGACAACTATATTAAGAAAAATTTATTGTCCGCTCTATACCCAGATCATGGATGA
>CALYRM010000161.1 GCA_945482995.1 uncultured Clostridia bacterium
CCTACCAAAGTTCCCTCGGAAGTCTTGAAAGTCTGCGCGTTGCCGTCAAGATATTTTGCGGGACAATCTTTGTACAATTTCAGCGTCGGTCTGTTCTCAACTTCAAAAGCGTAGTTATCTCTAATCAACGCTTCCCCGATACGCATTTTTTTGTATCCCGTAAATCTATTATCTTCAACCAACGAATAGATTTTCTGCAATGTTATGCTCTCGGCGCGGTCTTTTGTGTAACTTATATCGCTTTTCCCAAAACCCCAAAAAATCTCGTTTGCGCCGACCGCAGGACGCTTTTTGATGTTATCGCTATCAAGCGCAGGAATATTCCCAATCGATATATCAAAGAAACCAAACGCAACGCCTGCATTGTTGACATACGGGTTTTGACACGCTTTATTTCCGCCTATCCACTTGAATATGTTGCGCTGTGCCACAAACGATAAACCCGCGCTGTAATTGTCATAAAATCGCCCGATAAAGTTCATTGTGTTTCCCGCGCCAAAGCCTACCACGGGCAGAACATAGTGATAATTCATAACCACAACATTCATTAGTATCGCATTGTACATATCCGACGGAAAGGTGTTCACAAGCCTTTGCAACAAGAACGCACTCAAAGTCTTTTTTTGCTCATTGTTTTCGCCGTCTTGCAACAGTGTAAAGTTCCCTTGCAAGCCGTATGCAATGCTCGACCTTATCGGCAATGTAGAACGATAACCCGTAAGCGGGATTTGGTATATCCTTTTTTCTCGCGCAAGCCCGATTTTTTCCGCAAGATTGTTAAAGCCTTTCGTCATCGAATAGCGCACTTTATACCAATTCTTATCTTCCGTATCGCTATAATGCGCCTTGCTCATTATTTGCATTTCGGTCTTATAAACGATGTAATCACCGACCTTGTCTAACGGCTCTAACACATCTTCGCGCCCGTAAACATTCGTGTCGATAGAAAGTTCGTCATTGCCTATTCTTTGCGCCTTACCGACCAAATTACGCCCGTATCTCGACAAGTCGATAATGTTGTCCGACTGTCCGTCCGTGATAGAAAATACCGCGTTTCTATCGCCTTGCTTTTTTGTCTTGTTCGCTTCGATTATTACGTCATCAACCAACGGCGCGTATTTCGCGGCATAGATGAAATCGCCAATGCCCCAAAAGTTCTCCGATGTTTCCATTCCCGTGATTTGACAATCGGCATCGCCCAATAATGCAACTCTGTTAAGGTCAATGTATCTGAACATTGCTTTTTTCGCCGTCATCTCGAAAACGCTTTGCGTAAAGAACAAGTCCTTATATGTTCTCGACACATCTACCGATGCCGCACCGCGCTCATAATACAGCGTGTTGTCTTTAACATAGTTCGTATAACTTGCCGCGTCGCTATCTAATGCGTCCCAAAATTCCTTATCGACAAGCAAGTCTTGCGATGCTCCTGAAAAGTCTTTACTCCCAATCAACGGTATCGGCGTGGGATAGGGTATTGTAATATATTTATTATACGAAACATCGCCCTTTGTGTATTTGACATTGATTTGCCTATCGTCGTTTGGCAACAAAGAAAAGTCCGCAAAATATTCGACATTAAAAGCCGTTGCCACAACCTTATTATTCGTTGTTGCCGTGTTCAATAAAGACTTGAAACTGTCGATTACAAATACATACGATTGCGGCGTTGCGTTGCTCACTTTCGACATAACTTTCCCGCAAAAATTGTCTATGTTATTTTGCCAAAAAGTCCCAAGTCTATTTGCAACTTCCGTCTTGTCGGTGGTCTTGTTCATATCCATAACCCCGACTTTAATTATATAATTATTCGTTATATCCGTAACGACCGCCCTTGCGTTTACCGTGCTGAAAAGCCCGTCTAATATCTCTCTTGCCGTTGCGTTTTCGTTGATATAATCTTCCGCAGGCAACCCGTAAAACGGGCTATTTTCCGACTTCAACAAGTCGTCTTGTTGGAGCATATACGGAAATGTTGTCGGAGACACAAGAAAGTCGATATATTTCCCATATATCAAGGTGTTAAGGTTTTCAAACGCGGTGTCGATTTGCGTTGACAACTGCGTGTCCATTGTAGATATATAATGTAAATTTGTAAACTTTTCAAGGATTTTCGTCAATTCGACAAGCATAAGGTTGTGGACATACTTGCCCGCACCTTTCGCAAAAGGCTCGACATTGTCCGCGCCGACAAGCATTTTAATGCTTTCAATCTCCGTTCCGTCGCCCTTTTCAAAAACAATCGTTGCAACCGCCGTGTTCTCGAACGGTGTTGAAGTGTCCGAAACAATGCGGAAAGTCGCGCTGTCCAAAGTGTCGTCGGCAACCCAATTCATAACTCCGCCTGCCAACGGCGTATATTCTTTTATTATACCTTGCGAAAAGATTTTTAATTTCATCGCCTGCCCCCACTGCTCAAAAGACTGCCCGTGCGTTCCCTTAATTGCATCGCTTCTTGATTTGCTTTCGTCCGTTCGATATATTTATCCGTTGCCTTTTTAGCGATGACCGCCGCCGCAATCACGCTCCCGAGTACGGGTTTAGCCAAAATACCGCCGACAAGCCCCGCAAACTCTATGCTCTCACTTATCCACGCTTGCCCCAAATA
>CALYRM010000162.1 GCA_945482995.1 uncultured Clostridia bacterium
CTATCTCCAATGCACATCTTTCTTGTACGATTCTTTGCAGCCGCTGGAGCGTGGGAATACGCACCATTGAGTAAAAAATCTTTTGTTTGCCGTTGGAAAGCTCGTTAAAGATGTTCTCACTTACGTAAATCATTTGTTGAAAACCTCGCTTTGTGCTTTGTTTTGGAATTCGCACTTCCAGTTACTCTTATCTTCCAATCACAATTGGGGGATATAGTAACGCTATGTCTCTTGTTTCGTACATCTTTCTGATAATTTCAGTTGATGACATGGGATTTCTTTTTATTGATTCAAAAAGAGCAAAAATTTTATATCTTGCTCCTTCTTCGCTGTCTCCTTTCATTTTGTCGATAGTTATTATTGACATCTTTGATGAAAATACGTCTCCCGAATATGGATTAAATATTATTTCTCCGTCTATTGTTTTTGCTCTCTTGTATTTACGTCTGAATAAACTTCTTTTTACGTAAAATACTCCCATCGTGCGTCCTGTCTCTAAGACTTCTTCCAAGGTGTCGTCGTCTATTGCTACCATGTCTTTGTACCTCTATTTTTATATGTTACACGTCATGTCCGTTTAACGCAATAGCATTTTTATTTTTTTTTACAAACTTTTTTTTTATTTTCCTCTGATGTGTGCTATAAATCTTGAATTAATACTAAGGTCTCTATCTTGTGTTTTAAGTGAGAATCCTATCAGATTTGAATCTCGCATAATACCCGCAAGAATTTGCCTCTTGGTTGCTCTTTCGTTTATGCGCTTTCTCTCTTCGGTTGTCAAAGAACCGTTCGTTTTGTCAGGAATCTCGGAAAGCCCTTCTGCCTTTGCCTCGACTCCCTCGAAATAGTTTGCAAGAAGCCCGCCTTCTTCCTCCTCCTTGGCTGAATCCTCCACTGGCTTGGACGGTGGAAGGTCGAACCAAGGGTCTGACCCTGTTGTGATGTAGTTAATAAAGTGGGTAAGTATGCACCCTTTACACCCTACACATTTCGCCTGATTGTAAATTTCGTCTTTTTTGTCTGGGGAAAGCTTCGTAAGCTCACGCACGGACACGGCGGTGGCAGAGGGTAAATCCTTGAAAGAGAGAATGCGGACGAGAGATTGGCAAGGGAGGGGCGAATTAGTACATAACGTTTTCAAGTAGTCGCGCGCTTCGCTTGCGCTCTTGAAATCTACAGGAACGTGCACTTTGTTGGGTAGGGACAAAGATGTCCTTACCGTTTCTCCCTCTTTTGGAAGAACGCCACGAGACATGGAAAACTGTCGCACACGTGCGATTACTGGCATAAGCGCGCTAAGCAAGTCTTTTCTTTCTGAATCCCCCATTTTCCCAGAAGCTTTTGCCATTGCATAAAAATCTCTTGTTGTCGCCTTTGAAATGTACTTCAACAGATAATTGATTGGGTCCTTATCTTCTCCCCGGCGAAGCTCCATAAAGCCCAGCTCCTTTTCGTATTTGCGCAAGTAATTCTTGAGTGTACCGCCCGAGATGAATATTTTCTTTTTCGCTTTTGTTATTTTGTCGTCCGTGAAATACTCGGGAAACCATAGAACTATGTGAGCATGAGGATTTCCGCTTTTTTGCGCCTCGTTCACACATTCATAGTAGGCTCCAAATTTCTTACATAGGTTTTTGAGCATTTTGCGGTTTTTCCTTGTGAAGCCTTTCCATGCGTCTATATAGTCGTACTTGTATGGCTTTGGGTCGTTTGTAACAGTGAGAAAATATGGCTTGTATCCCCGTTCCGCAAGCGTCTTTGCGTGGTCGTGGATATTCCAATAATTTACTTTGTTGTAACGTGGTGAGGACTTCGCACGCCCCTCAAAGAAATGTTTCTCCCCTTTTATTATTGCGCATACTATTGCGAGACTTTCTACCCATTTTTGCGCTGTCTTTCTTAATACAGCCTTTGTAATCTGTCCGCCTCGTGCTTGTAGCGCCAACGTTTCGTACAGTTGCTCTGGGTCTCTACGCTTCCTCTCTTTTATTGGTTTGTAGTCCTCTACAAGGTGTATTGGGACGTTGAAGGGACAATTTTCTTTTATTGGCTTGTTAAGTGGGTTGTAGAATTCTGCATTACCCTGCCCCCGGCGCAGAACTTGAGAATCGCCTGTCATTGTATGCCATGCGTTTAGCATTTCTTGTGCTTGCCATGCTGCGATTTTTCGTTTATTATCTTCTGTAGGGATATACAATTTATTACCTCCTTATGCGAAGTGCATAAAACCTCGCTGAACCGCTCTGGACTTTAGTAGAGCGGTTCTTTTTTTTGCTATTTGAAACTGGTTGTTGTGTATGCTTCATAAGTATCAAACCTGAGCCAAAGCCCCTTTACTTTGATTTCGTCTTCGCCTACGACAAACTGTCGCAATGGTGGCGGATTGTTGATTTTGAGAATCGCCGATTTCTCGGTTTGAATAATCTTCAAATCCTCTTTTTGCAATCGCTCGAAAACTACACCGCTCTTGGAAACTAATAAAATATCCTCGAAAGAAACATTCTTTATTTTGCCGAGAGTGGTAATTACAAGATAAAGCACATAACCTTTTTTGACAAGTCTATACGAGTTTATATTCTCGTATAGGGCTTGCTTTGTCTTGTCCA
>CALYRM010000163.1 GCA_945482995.1 uncultured Clostridia bacterium
TTATATCGTTTATGACAAACGCACCTCGGTCAAAGGAAAGGGGTGCAGGAATGTCTAAACAAATCAGGAACAAGTTCAAATATGATATTCCGATTTATCACAGACCTATTATTTCCGTTGACGAAGCGACAGCTTATTCAGGAATAGGAAGAACTAAATTGTATGAGCTGACCACAATGGAAAATTGCCCCTTTGTAATTTGGGTAGGGACACGAAGGGTGATTAAAAGAAAATCATTTGTTGAGTATCTTGAAAGGCAATACTCAATTTAGCCTAAATGTCAAGTATGCGATGAGTCAATTCGCATCATTGGCTCATCGCAATTTTTCCAGTATCCTTTATGGCAGAAACGGCAAGGAGGTCATAGAGATGTCGGAAAAAAGAGCAACAAGAGTCAGGAATAAATATAAGTATGATGTTCCTTTATGGCACAGACCCATACTGTCTGTGGCAGAGGCTACCGAGTATTTTGGAATAGGCAGCAACAAGATATATGAATTGACAGAAAAAGAAAACTGCCCATTTGTTATTTGGATAGGTTCAAGGAGAGTTATTAAGAGAACTGCGTTTGAACGATTTCTTGAAAAGCAGTATTCGATTTAGGTAGGAATGGAGGAAATAGAAATGGCAGAGAATAAAAAGCAGTTTGAAATTCCGTTGTATGAAAAGCCTTTTCTTTCGATAGAAGAAGCGTCTGTATATACGGGAATCGGCAGAGACAAGTTATACGAACTTACAAATCCGGAAGATTGTCCTTTCGTTTTATGGATTGGCAATCGCCGAATGATTAAGAGAAGGGTTTTTGATGAGTACATTGAAAAATGCTACTCAATATGATGGGAGGTGTTAGTAATGGACAATAAAGAAACGGCAGAGCATTTTAGAAGCAGGAGTTCAGAAGTACCTTTATGGCACAGACAGAATATCTCAGTAGAAGAAGCCAGTGGGTACACAGGACTTGGAAGAGACACGATATATTCTCTCACGCAGGAAGATGACTGTGACTTTGTATTAAAAGTCGGACACAGAACGATGATAAAGCGAAAAAAGTTCGAGAATTATTTGGAAAACCTTTCGTCGATATAGGAGGTGCTTTAGGTGTTAAGAGTTATTAGTGAAGAAATCACTGCTTACAGAAGGCAGATTGATGAAAGAAAAAATGATTTACCACTATGGGAACGAAAAGTCCTTACTTGTGATGAAGCAGCCGCATATTCCGGAATTGGTATTAGAAGGCTGAGAAAAATGGCATTGGCAAAAGGGTGTCCGTTTGCTATTGCAAATGGTACACAGATTTTGATAGCAAGAGAAAAGTTTGACGCTTATATGGATAAAGCGGAAAAGGTTTAGGAGGAAAATAAAATGGCAAAGACAAAAAGACGAGATAAATCAAGAGTGGTTCTCCGTACAGGAGAATCACAACGTGCAGACGGTACATATCATTATAGTTGGACGGATGCAAATCGCAAAAGGCGTTATGTATATGCCAAGACACTCGATGAGCTTCGCTACAAAGAGGAGCAGATTGAAAAAGATAAAAAAGACGGCATAAAGGCAGAAGCTCGATATACTACCCTCAATGATATGTATGAGCTTTGGAAAGACTTGAAACGAGGTCTTAAAAACAATACCTTTGAAAACTATAAGTATATGTATGAGACATTCGTTCGTAATCAAATTGGCTCAAAGACGGTATCTTCTTTGAAAAAGACAGATATTAAAAGGTTCTATAATTACCTTGCAGATGAAAGACATCTAAAACCGGCGACTATTGACAATATCCATACGGTTCTTCATCAGATTTTGGATATGGCAGTTGATGATGATTATCTCAGAAATAACCCTTCCAATAATGTGCTGAAAGAGTTAAAGCAGTCCCATTGTTTTCAAACGGAGAAACGCAGAGCCTTAACGAGACCGGAACAGGAATTATTTTTGAGCTATCTGAAGAATACACCGTCTGCAAGTTTGTGGTATCCAATTTTTGCGGTGTTGGTTGGAACGGGACTTCGTGTTGGTGAAGCAACGGGTCTCAGATGGTGCGACATTGATTTGGACGAAGGAATTATCAATGTTAATCATACGCTGGTATATTATGACCATAGAACCGACGGTAGTAAGCGTGGCTGCTATTTTAATATCAATACCACGAAAACGCCGGCTGGCAAACGCCAAGTCCCGATGTTGGATTTCGTCAAAGAAGCATTCCTTATGGAAAAAGAAAGACAGGAGCTTCTTGATATTCATTGTGAAGCTGTTGTAGACGGATATACTGATTTTATCTTTCTTAACCGTTTTGGACAACCGCAACATCAGGCAACCCTTAACAAAGCAATCCGTCGTATTATCCGTGACTGCAATGATGAACAGCTTTTGAAAGATGAAAATGCAAAGGTTTTGCTTCCGCATTTTAGTTGCCACTCATTAAGGCATACATTCACGACAAGAATGTGTGAAGCAGGGGTTAATGTAAAGGTTATTCAGGATACGCTTGGACACAAAGATATTTCTACAACCCTTAATATTTATACCGATGTGACGAAGGAGTTAAGGAGGTCTGAATTTGAAGGTCTTGACTCGTACTTCAAAAATG